>JAYTKJ010000664.1:0-4114 GCA_043730365.1 Acidobacteriota bacterium
CAATTCGTGCGAGCCAACGGATTCGACTTCCCCTTGCTGCCCACCGAGCGCCGTGACCAGACCATCATCCAGATGCCTTGGGATTTCCCGATCTCTAACTAACTTCACGGCGACGATCGGCAAGGAGGGGCATCCGTTCGAGCTATCCATCAACATCATCTCCAACCGCGCCTCGGTAGCGCCGCAGTTCGAATACTCGGACGCGCAAGCCGGGTTGATCAAAGCAGCCTCGCAAGATTTCAGCCACCTCATTGAGCGAAACAATCCGGCCTTGCCCGGCGAAACCGTTCACGTGTGGCTCACCGGCTTGGGCCCGCTCGATCGTCCTGTAGCCACTGGCGTTCCCGGCCCGTTTGATCCGCCGTCGCGTCCACTCGCGCCGCTAGGTTGCGCCATGTTCGGCTTGGGCAACACCAATCCTTCGTGGACCGGAGTGGCGCTGACGTTCCTCGCCTACGCTCCCGGTCTGGCAGGTTTCTATCAGGTGGACATCACGATTCCCGCAGACTGGCCCGCAGGCACTTTCCAAGTGGCGTGCTATTCCGGCACCGCCCGCACGGACGGATTCCTTGAAGTGGGCGCCAGTAAGTGAACCCCGCCCTCAAACGCGCGCAGGAGGAACTTGAACTTGCCCGAGCCATGGCAGAGAAAGTCGAGCGGGAACGCCAAGCCTACCGGGAGACGCTTGATCCCGGTCGACCGCTGGTAATTGATCCGCATGAACTGAGCCTGTTAAGGGAGTCGTCAGATTGGATCGGCAAGAAATACAAGGCCGAACAGTCACTGTTCATGGCCGAAAACAATACTCCGGCGATCATTGGGTCACACGCGCAGTACCAGTGGTTGACCAGTGTGGACCAGGACATTTCATCACTCGTTCAGGTCTGTCCCAATGTCTTGCTCGACAAATATCTGGCAGTCACGTCGATGGATTCGGCCCAGCTACTCCTGACGGACCAGGAGAAAAGCGACGGATGGTGGACAGTTGAGTCCGGCAGAATCTACATGGACAAGCCCGATGGGACCCGCGAAGACCGCGGCAAGGTGGCGTACAGTCCACGCCTGGTCTCAGTTCATGGATTGCCGTACGAGACTCACGAATGCTGTGCCGGCTACGACGAGTGGTATGTCTTTGACCAAGCCCCGGCCGCTGGGGAAATTGAAGTATTCGTGAACTGGCTAGGCTTTCGATTGTATGATCCCACGTGGCTTTGGATTATCGACCGTTTCTGGGACCACCTGGAGAGACTCGCTCCTGAATCCTACATCGCAGAAGGATCCGTCTTCACATTCGCCACCCGCAACGCCAGTCTCTTTGCCGCTGCCGTCGCCGGCCTCGCTGCGGCCGCCAAACAAGCGCCTGACGCCTAGTAACAAGCCGCCAGCGATTGCCGCGCCGCCTGAGGCAGTTCGCCAAAAGGGAACTCGACCGCCTCATTCACGAACAGATTCGAGATACGCAGCACCTTGGCCGGGAGCGTCGACACCTGGAGCCTGATCGCGGCCGGCCCCGTGGTTCCGTTACTGCCGTTGCCCATCTTCTCCAAGCCTTCTACCTTGTACTCAACCGGCGGTTTTCCGTCCACCGCCGCCCACAGCGTGCCCGTCGTCGGAGCCGGCGCCCAGGACAATTGCATCGTGCCTTCGTGAGTGGCGGCGTCGCACTCAACCACCAACCGATACATGCCGGCCTGACCTGGATTCTTCGCCGAAGGCAACTCCCGCAAGATACTCGCGGTCAAGGCCCGGTCGCCCGAGCGATTCACGTGCCACTCAGTGGCCCCCGTCGCGGCGACCGCCAGCGCGTTGACCAATCCGTCAAGTGTCGCGTGGTCCGGTACCGGCAAGCCCGCCGCGTTGATTGCGCCTCCCTTCACCTTGTCCGCCACCAAGGCCGCCACAGTCGGATCCAATGTCGCCGCCTGAACGGTCTTCAGCAAAACCCCGGAGGTCAACTTACTAAGCAGCATGGCAGCCAGACTCGGAGCCACCTGCGCCGCATCAAAGTGTTCGAGAGATAAGCCGCCGTTCGCGGCGCTGTCGCTATGACAAACCGCACAGTGTTTTTGCACCAGCGCGTTTTGCCGCGCCACCGGCAACGTGTCACTGGCAATTGCCAACGCGGCCACGACGCCCGCGATCCCACACCGAAGCACTCTCAAGATACTCACTTTCAACGGCCCGCCAGAGTCAGCCGGAAAGCGGCCATCTCCTCGCTGTTGCGAACCAGCAACACGTCGCCGGCCAGCACCGGATGGTTCCAAGTCTTGCCTTCGATTCCCGGGAACCGCGCCAGTTCGGTGAACTGTCCCGCCGCCGCCTTGACCAACGCCAATTCACCTTCTTCCGACAACACCAACAGCAAATCCTGGTCACTCAACAGTACCACCTGACCGTGGCCGTAACGTCCACCCTTCCACGCGCGCTTGCCGTCTTTGAGATCGATACACGAGAGGATACTGCCGTCAAATCCGAAGGCGTGGCCGTCGTGTACCACCAGGTCGCTGAAGTAGGGCTTCAATCCAGCTGAACTCCATCGCTCCTCCACGGCCCATCCCGCCGGGCCCTGCTTAACGGCAATACGGTGCAGGTTACTTCCACCCCCCTCGCTGATCAAGACATCTCCTTCGGCGGTCAACGCCGGCTGCACGATGCGCACGCCCGGAGGTAATGGGTGCTGCCAAATCTGCTTGCCGTCACTCGTCGTGACACTCGTCACACCAGCGCCGCTCAACAGCAGGATCTGCGGGACTCCGCCGATCGTCACCGGATGGGGCGAGCTATACTCCTGGCCGCCGCCCGGCCCGAGCCATCTCGGTTCGCCAGTGGCGAGGTTGTAGGCCACCATCTTGCCCGCGGCAGCAACAATGACAAGGTCGCCAACCACCAGCGGCGAACTGGCAAAGCCCCACCCCGGCACCTTCATCCCCGTATCGGACGCTGCGTTGCGGGACCACACCACGGCTCCGTCTCGCGCATCCAGTGCGTTCACGATTCCGGTCCCGCCAAAAGTGTAGACGCGGCCGTTGCTAAGCGTCGGCGTCGCGCGCGGACCAGCCCCGGCGTTCGACTCCCAGAACCGCGCCGCGTCGCTGTGCCTCCACAACAGCTTGCCGGTGCTCACGTGGTAGCAGGCTACTATCTCGTCTTCACCGCGCTGCTCCTGCGTATAAAACATGTCGCCCTGTACGGCAAAGGAGGACCATCCCGGTCCAATCGGCTGCCGCCACATTTGGACTGGCGGCGAGGCAGCCCAGTTGGTCTCGATCCGCACGCCGGGGAGCACGCCGTCGCGATTGGGTCCGCGGAACCCGGGCCAGTCGGCGCCCGGTATCTTCGCCGCTGCTGGTGCAGCCGGGGGCGGCAAGACCACCGGCGTCGTTGCCCGGTCAACAGCTTTAGCCACCACCACCGGCTCCGCGGCGGGGGCCTTCGCCACCGGAGCAGCTAGCGGCAGAGCAACCACCACCGGCTTCTCGCTCGCCTGCACCTGCAGCAGCCGCTCCTCGGCCGTCTCGGCCCAGCGCCAGGCGAAATCCGAAACGGCGTCCCCGGAAATGCCGTTGGTCCGTAGGAGCGCCCACCCTCCGCACGCCAGCAGAATGGTCGCCACCATCGTCGCACGCCGAGGCCCGTCGCCAAGGCCGCGGCTCGCCACAGCCCACACCACCAAGGCGAAGCTCAGCACCGGGATCGCGTAGATGAAGAGCATCATCCCCATCATTCCGTTCGCAATCGAAGGGTGAACGATGCCCCGTGTCGCGGCCAGCCCGGCGACTATCAGCACGATGGCGCCCCAGCGCTCAATCCCTGGCGCACGGCTAAAGAAAGCCCACCACGTCAAGACAATCAACCCGCCCATCAGTCCGCCAATGACCGCAACGGCCAGAGCCTCTGGCCAGACGATGGGGGCCCCAAACCTCAGCACCCACTGCAGCGTCACGGCGACGACGCCGGGCCACAGCCTGAGCCTGTTCTGCGAAGTCGATTCGTTGGCCTGCGCGAGGGTCATATCAGAAGAATACTGTTTCCGCGAGTAGTTTGTTCCCTGAAAATCGGCTCTCCTGTATTGGCTTAGTATGGTCCAGCGCACTTTGAGACAATGAAGTTTCCC
>JAYTKJ010000665.1:0-2091 GCA_043730365.1 Acidobacteriota bacterium
ACTTGCCGGTCAGAAACCCCGCCGCCAGCGGACTATACGCAATCACACCAACCCGCTGCCGTGCGGCAACCGGCAGCAGGCCGGTCTCAATCTCGCGCGCCACCAAACTGTAAGGGCACTCGGTCACTTCAAACCGCGCCAGGCCGAGCAAACTACTGGCCGCCAGCGCTGCCTCGAGTTGTGCGCCGGAGTAGTTGCTGCAGCCGCTGGCGCGCGCCCATCCTGTGCGCACCATCTCGTCCATCGCGATACAAGCTTCTTCCACCGGCGAATTGGGATCGAAGCTGTGATACAGGTACAGATCTACCGCATCGGTCTGAAGCCGCTCGAGGCTCGCCGCCAGGGCCTGACGCACGTGTTCCCGAATGAAGTTGCTGGTCACCTTGGTGAGCAGCACGATCTCGCGGCGCGACCCGCGCGACTTCATCCAACGGCCCACGATCTTCTCCGACGAATGCATTTCGCCGCTCACCTCGCGCTCGTCGTCGGCGCCCAGCACATTCTTGCGATAGAGTCTGGCTTGGCCGCCGCCATAAGCCTCGGCCGTGTCGAAGAGCCGGATCCCGAGAGCTACGGCGTGATCCATGATGGCAAAGGCGTCAGCCTCGGAGATCTCCCGGCCGAAAGTGGCGCAACCTAAACCGAGGCGCCCGGTCTTCACCCCGGAACGCCCCAATTCCCGCAGAGGTGTTGTCATCCTGATGTGGGTTCCTTCCCGGCCTTCTGAAATCCGCCGCGGGCCGTGGCCGAGACCAGAGCGAAGGCGGCCACCGCTGTCCCGATTCCGAGTGCAAAACTGGCGGGGAACCCAAAACGGTCTGTCAAGAGTCCATGCAGCACGGGGGCGAAGCTGGCGATGGGCGTGGCCAGCGTCATCAGCGCCAGATTGCGCGTGGATTCCGCTGGGTTCGAAAGTGATCCGACGTAGTTGGGAAAGTACGCGCCGCCCAACTCTCCTGCCCCCAGTAACCCGAAGGCGAACAGATAGCCCGCGCCGGGAATCACCCACGCCCAAGCACAGCCGGCGGCGAGCAGCGTGATGCAGCCGAGCACCCCGCCGCGCAGTCCAACGCGCAGCGCGAGCCAACCCAGCAGGTACCCACCCACCGCTTTCGTGCCGAACCGAATCGCCATCGTCAACCCGGAAAAATCTTTCGGCTCCCGGCCCATCGCTTCCCGCGTGTAGAGAGTCAAGTTCGAGGTGATTCCCAGTGACACGTACCAAAGCACGTAGGCCAAACCTACCAACAGTAGCGTGCGGTTGCCGCAGAAGCTCCGCACACTCCCGGCTACGAAGGCGAAGAATGGCGGGCGCGTCTGTTCGGCGAGAGGAGCCAATCGGAAACGGCGAGCGGCGAGCGCGATGCCTAGGGAGCAGGGAACAGCGAGCAGGTAAATGAGTGCGAAGTCATGCGGGAAACTGATGCCCGGTAATCCCGTGCCCAGGATATACTGCGCGCCCAACGATCCGGCCACGGCAAAGAACGGCGTCAGACTGAAGGTGCGCTGGAGCGTCCGAGCCATGCCCGCGGCGGTGGTTCCCCGGCGCAGGCATTGCTGCATAAAGACGAACGAGGTGGACATCGACAACCCTTGGAGCAGGCCCTGCAACACCACCGCCCCGATGCGCACGCTGGCCGGCGCCGGTAGCGATAGCGACAAAAACACCGCCGCCGAAAGAGTGCCGGTGGCCAGGTTCGCCCAGATGACCATCGATTGCTCAAGCCGATACGGGATCCGCCAGGAAAAAAACAGCGGCGCGATCTGGCCGAGCATATACGTGGACGCGGGCAAACTGGCCAGCGTTCTACTGACGCCCAGCTTGTCGCAAAGCGCCGCCTGGATCACGCCGACATAGAGCACGGGGGCGGCCAGATAGATGAAGACGTAGCAGATGGTGAAGACCCACCCGTTGCGGCTCTCGTCCGCTTCCGTTACTGCCGTCACGGCTTGGCTCGTTCCCCGCACGTCTCCATCTCCTGAAGGAACCACCGCAAGTGCTGCTTGACCATAAAGGGAGGGTCGGGAATCAGCAGCAGAGGAAATCCCGCATCGCGCCAAAAGCGGGCCTGCTCAGGTTTTCCCATCACC
>JAYTKJ010000666.1:0-3645 GCA_043730365.1 Acidobacteriota bacterium
AACGATCGCTCGGACCTCACGCACGAGCGCTGGGCCCGCTGCGCCGGCGACTTCATAGGAAGACGCCAGAACGTGCACGCTTCGAGGTTCCGCAGTGGCGGCCGCTGCGGTCAGGCGTTCAAACGCACAACGTCCACACCCGGCCCTGCCTGGGATCGCTAGCGGGCCGATCAAAGCCTCGTTCCCTCTAAGTTCCACCCACAACGCCGGCACCTTTGCCGCGTGCGCCCACTCGGCAAACGCTTGCAGTTGGTGAATGTCGCTCCCCTCACAAATTCCAATGGTCAGATCGGCCGTGTTGAGGGGCGAGGTGGGGAGGTGGGGAGAAAATCGAGCTCCGCCAAAAGCCTTTTTTAGGGTCAATTCCAGCGCATCTCCGGGCCGGGCACCAATGATGTAGAGAGTGCTCGGCCTCGGAGATGAGGACTCGTTTGACCGACCTGGTGGTCGCTTGACCATCGGTCAATGCGACATCTAACCCTTCGCTATCTTGCCGGCCGGAGGTTTCAGCCCCTTGGCTCCGAGTTCGACCTGCTTGACGAGGACCGCCATGGTATCGAGCTGGCGGTTGATTACCGCGAACTCTTGCACCGAGGTGATCCCTTTCCTAATCTCCCAAAATCGCTCCCGTTCGGCAGCAGTCCCGCCGAGAAGCCTGAAAAGCCCTTCGATATTGAGTTGGAGCGCCTTGGTTTTTAAGTCTGGCATGTGTTCCTCCGTTTGGCATGAGAGCCAAATTGTAAGATTTAATACACCTGAGTATCCACAATGGCTCACGGCCTGTCAAGTCTTTTCTTACGCGATGTCGTGCACCCCTTGTCGCCGGCAACGACCCTCAAATTCACCGCGCGCCCAGCGCTTTCCGAATCGCAGCCACCGTGATATCGGTACGGTAAGCTATCGCCTTCTTGCCTAACGCGATAGTCTTATCGGCCGGATCGAGCGCCACGCCGTTGATCGAGAACTTGCCCTTGGCCCGCCGCTCGCTCATCCGCACCGCGCCCGGGTCCACGGCCATCATCATCGCCGTGATCGCGACGTTATCGTGATGGCCTTCGTCCACCTCGTGCACTCCTTGCGACTCCAACCATTTCGACAACGTGCCGCTGTTGTAGAAATCGTAATACTCGGGAATGAAGTGAATCGCCGCCTTGCCGCCGCCAGCCGCCCATTTTTTCGAGAGCTCCGCAGCCACCTCCTTCATGCCCGCCTGATTGCCGCCGCTGTCCCCGATCAGAATCATGCGTTGAAATCCATGCGAGCGGAAGCTCTCGGCGATATCGGTGAGCAGCGCTTTGAAGGTCGACTGCCGCAGGCTGATGGTGGCCGGATACTTCATGTGGCTCGAGGGCGGAGAAATCTCACCTTCGGGGACAAACGCCACGATGGGCGCGATCAGCGCGTTACCCAGCTTGCGGGCAATGGCTTCGGTGGTCGCTCGTAGCACGTAATTATGTTTCCCGCTGGCCAGGTACGGGCCGTTTTGCTCCACTCCGCCGGTCGAGATGATCACCGTCGTATTGCCCCCGCGCATGGCGTCGCGCACCTCCAGCCACGTCAGATCCTCAATGAAGAGGGAGTCGCGCGCGTCGATGGGCCGCGGCATGTTGAGATCGGGCGCCATCGCGGCGGCCGAAAGCCCTGGGCGTCGTGGTTGTTGCTGGGCGGCTAACGGAAAAGCGGCGACGATCGTCACCGCGAGCAAGCAGATTGGTTTCATGTTGTGGTCGTCCCTTTTTATCAGGCCAAACGGTAACGGTCAACCGCGTCGAGATCCAGCGACACACCCAAGCCCGGCTTGGTGGGAATCCGATAAGCGCCGTCCTGGACATGGAACGGCTCCTTCATGAAGTCATCCTCCAACACGTTGGTGATGGAGATAGAATACTCGAGGCCAGCGTAGGCCGCGCATTGGTGTGCCTGGAAAACCTGCGCGACTCCGTTGTCGATGGAGTGCTCGATCCAGATCGGACAATGCGCCGCTTCGGCTTGAGCCGACAATCCCGCCACATACTTGCCCAGCTTGGTGGCGCCCACGATCCAGGCATCGAGTAACTTCTCCCGTGTCCACAGCTCCAGGTCGATACCGTCGACGTGTTCGGACAAACGCAACGGGAGTTTGCCGCGGAGCTGGCGGTAGCCGTCGAGATCCTGGCGCGGGATCGGTGATTCAATGGCGAAATAGTTGGGGAACTTGCCCAACTCGCGCGTCACCTCAATCGTCTTCGCCACCGTGCCCCAGGACGAATTGGCGTCCACCCACACCTTCATCTCTTTCGGAATTGCGGCGCAAATGGCGGCCGCCTGCGCGATGGGGTCCTCCCACGGGCGCGCCTTCACTTTGTGGACGCGGTAGCCTCGCGCGGCGCCGAGCCGGGCTTCGGACGCCATCAGCGCCGGCGGAAAACACATGCTCCACCAGGTGGGAATGATGGTGGTCCGCGCCTGCGGATTGAGGAGCTTCGCCACGGGTTGCCCGGCGGACTGTGCCAGCAAATCGTAGACGGCGATCAACAACCCCCGCAGCGAATCGTCATGTAGGAACTCGTGAACCGGACGGCCCATCATCTGCTTGAGCTGCGCCTCGGTCTCCTTGCGCGGCATCTTGGATTCGCCGATCCCGGCTAGCCCATCGTCGCTATGAAGCCGGACGAAGGTGAGGACGTAATCTTCCTGCGCGCGCTTTTGTTTCTTCCAGCTTTCAATCCAGGCTTCGCGAACCCGCTCGGCGAACGGCACGTGGACCGTCCATAGTTCGTAGCGCGTGAGGCGCATCGCCTTGGCCCAGGGAGCGAAGGCAAACAGCGGACCGAGCTGGCGACGGTTCAGCAGCATGGTTTATTATCGCTTCGGCGGCGGCGTGTTGCGGTTCAACTTCCCTCCGCAATTGGAGGGTCACTCAATTGAGTGCCTCCGCGATGTCCCGCGAGCCGTGGAGGATGCGGACAATCTCGATTCGGTCCGGAAGGGCCTTGTAGAAGATCAGGATCTTGCCGAAATCGGGAACGAGAATGAACCGGCAATCTTTCAGTTTCGGATGTCGATGGCCCACCAGCGGCCCGCTCCCAGGAAACAGCGAAAGGCGTTCGAACCCGGCGTCACACTGCTGAATGAATCGACTTCCGAGCGCTTCCCCGCCCTCAGCGTCGTAATACCCAGCTATGTCAAGCTGGTCGTTGCGGGCTGCGGGCCGGACGACAATCGGCGCCATTCCTAGGCTTGCTTTTTTTTGCGCCGAGCCTTTAGGTCACGAAGAAGGTTGGCGCGGTACTCCGCATTCAACGGCATCGGCTCCCCGCTTTCAAGGCCTTGCAGCAACAACGTTTCAAGCTTTGCTTCCGCCCGTTCTTTTTGATCACGCCGGACAAGTTCGCGGACGTACTCACTGGCGCTTCCGTATCCGCCACTGTCGACCTGTTCTTCAACGAAGGCTTTCATCAGATCAGGAAGGGAAATGTTCATCGTAGTGGGCATGGTCTGGAACTCCTGCAGTCGAGAGCTTCCTTTTCACAATACTCCTGATGGCAAATCCTGTCAATTCTTGTTACCAAGTCTGCGGGCCCTTGGATTGGGACACTCGGCGACAACTTCAGAACTTAGGTTTTGAGAGGCGGAGCGCTGGCCAGGGCGGACGGTCTTTCTAGA
>JAYTKJ010000667.1:0-2754 GCA_043730365.1 Acidobacteriota bacterium
GAGCTTGCACTGCAATACGTGGTGGGCGTACAAAGTACGATGACGGTCTGGGAGTCGGGCCAGCAGCCTTTACCCGCCAAACGACGAGGAACCAAGGGACGGCCTCCCAAACTCCTGCAACGCAGTAAGGAACATCAACCCGTCTCAGTCAAGCAACTGGCGCTGGGGCTTCCGGGCCAAGCCTTCCAGGAAATCACTTGGCGCGAAGGAACGCAACGAAAACTGATGGACTTCTCCGTCACCGATTCGGGGCGCATTCTCTTCACCTATGTTTTGCCGGTAGCGCCAGACCGCGCGTTGGTGGAGGCCACCGTGTTCGCACCTGAGCCACTGGATCGGGCCGGTCTTGCCAACGAGCTTGCCGACGCCATCGGGCAGCGCGTGCGTGGGGCAGCCTTCACAATCCTCCGTTCAGAAAGCGGGATCCTGCCGATGGGGCCGGTTCCCCATGCGACGCGGACAAAGGGTACCTACATCCAAGCCGGACTGACTGCCGGCGGTGTCAGGCCCGGCACCGGACACGCCTTCCAGCGAATCCAGAAATGGGCAGAGACCTGTGCCCGGCAGCTTGGTGCTGGTGGACCGCCGATCGGGCACGCCGCCGATCCCTGGCCGATGCGCGCCATGGATCAGATTCTCCTGGCGGTTCTGCGCGCGCGGCCTGATCTCGCGCCCACGCTGTTCCTGACGCTGTTCGAGAAAGTCGATACAGCGCGTTTGATTCGCTTTCTGAGCGACCGCGGTACACCGGCCGACCTCGCGATGGTCGTCTCCGCTTTGCCGTCGTCGCCTTTCCTGCGGCAACTCCCGGCCGCTTTCCGCAGCGGCTATCGCGGCCCAAAGGATGCGTCCGCTGCATGAATCCGTCCAGAATTGCCGGACTGACTTTCAGCGTGGCCGCGGCCGTGATTGCCGCGGTGAGCGCCGTGCTGCCGCCGATCGATGCACAAACGGAGATGGTGATCTCGGCCTTTCTGATTGGTGTGCTCGGTATGCCGCACGGCGCGCTGGACACAGTATTTGCGCGCGAGATGTTCCAGTTACGAACCATCTCAGGGTGGATCGGCTTCACGTTGATCTATCTCTTTCCGGTACTGCTGGTTGTGCTCGTCTGGCAGGTAGCTCCCATTTTTTTCCTTGGCGGATTTATGATCATTTCAATCGCCCATTTCTCCGCCGATCCGGCCTCGGGGACACCCCTTGTGGCACAAATCTTCTATGGCGGCGCGATTGTTATTCTCCCCACGCTGCTCCACGCAACCGAGGTCGCCCGGCTATTCTCCCTGCTCATTGGCGGGGAACGGGCGGCAGCAGTTGTCCTGTGGTTGCAGTTTCTCAGTTGGCCATGGCTGGCCGGCATCGCAATCTGCGCAGGCTATTGCTTCTGGTTGGAATGGCTGACAGGGATTGAGATCGGGGCGGTTGCGCTGCTGGCGGTACTGGCGTCTCCACTCCTGGCCTTCACGGTGTTCTTCTGCGGTATGCATAGCGTGCGGCACATTCTGCGAACCGCGAGTTATGCGGCGGGAACCACCCGTCTGCTCTTTGCCGCCGCTATTCTTCCGTTATTGGCTTGGCTGGGCCTGTTTGCATCCGCCTTACTGTTTTGGCGCGACATACCGCTGGAAGCGAGACTCATCCAATTGATCTTTGTCGGGCTGGCCGCCTTGACGGTTCCGCATATGGCGCTGGTGGAGCGGGTCAGACTGTCCGGCTGGCGCAAGCACCCGGAAGTGGCCCGGTGAAACGCGCACATGTGCTGGAATGAGGAGTGGAACATGAAGGAGAGTGTGGACGGAGCGGAAACCGCGACGCCTGAGACTGGAACGGCGCACGGCTGCCTTTGCGGAGTGAAGGGCCCGGCCCTTTCCGAAATGCTGCGGACTATGGTGCCCTCCTGCAAGGCGTGCGGGCACCTCCGGAACAGTACTCTGGACTTCCTGAAAGGTGTTCGGGAGCGGCTGGACCAGCGTCTTGAGGAGCTGTCAACCACTCCGGCCAACGGCGCGAAACTGAAGGTGGATTTCGAAACGGCAACGCAGAGCAGTTCCGACTCTCGAAAGCGGGTGGTGATCATTGGAGCCAACTTCGCCGGCATTACCGCTGCGATGCACCTTCCACTCGATTACAAGGTTACGGTCCTCGATCCATCCCCCTGGTTCGAGTTTCTTCCCAACGTCCACGAGTTGGTTTCTGGCGTGAAGAGCCCGGGAAGTTTGCGTCTGCCGAGGGAGCGCCTGCTGCAGCGGGCAGGGCACCGGTTCCTGCAACAGGCCGTCACGGCCATTCATCCCGCGGAGCGGCGCGTGGAGATCGAGTCCGGGGCCTCACTCCCGTTCGACGCCTGCGTGGTCGCGGTGGGCGGGACTAGTATGTCGTTTCATTAAAAGATAACCTGATCGAGGGCGTCGAACTTGCCCCAGCGATGAACGACGGGCGAAGCATTGATCTCATCGATCCCGAGCAGAATCCGGCGCCGCAGTTCTTCCCATGATTGTACGCGGATGTGCTTGAGGAAGGTTCGCGCCATCTTGCCAAATAGCGTCTCAACAATATTGAGCCAGGATCCGTGCTTGGGGGTCAGCACGTAGTGGAATCGGTTGGGGCGGGTTTCCAAATAGGAATAGGTTTCTTTGGAGATGTGGGCAGAGTGATTATCCAAGATCACGCGGATGGTGCACTCCGGCGGATAGTAGGCGTCCAGGTCCTTCAACAGCGCGATGAACTCGACGCTGCGATGTCGGCGCTCGACAC
>JAYTKJ010000668.1:0-13586 GCA_043730365.1 Acidobacteriota bacterium
AAACCCTCGGCAAGCAACTCCACGCTCCGCCGCTCGTTGTAACCAAACTTAATGCGCTTGGAGAGGCGTAGATCCAGCGGCAGAAGGGCGCTGATTCCGCCCTTGCCGGGCGGCCAGTGTTGGCGCGGAAGATCGGCGAAATCTGCAGCAGGCCCGGCGCCTGCCACACCGCGTAAACCAGGAACTTCTGCGGCTGGTTAAAGGCGGACACCGACCGCTCGGCCCGCAGGTTCGATGAATCGTTGCCTTGGAAGTCCGAGTTGAAATCCGTGACTTCATCTTCGGCCCGCGCCAGCGCAATGCGCCGTGAAGAAGCCGGGACGCCGAGCGCGTTCACGACGTGGTCGAACTGGAAATAAATCGGCGAGTAGAAAATTCCGTAGCCGCCGCGCACGCGGGTCTTGCCGTCGCTGCACGGATCCCAGGCGAAGCCGAAACGCGGTCCGAGGTTGTTCTTGCCGGTGGGCAGCGGCGCCTTGCGCGTATCGAGTTCAGTGAGATCGTTCCCCGTTCCCATGACCACATGACAATAGTTCAGGCGTTCGAGACAACTAGGTGGCCACGTCGACAGCTCGACATCCGCACAAAACTGGCGCGCTAATCCAGACTGTGGGACCAAACTCATTGGCTACGATTGCGTGCCGCGATGTTTGGCTTGCTCCATGGCGATGTCGTTGACGTGCGCCAACGTCTTGGCTCCCGATGCGCCTTCGATGGCTCGTACGGCGATTTCCTGCACCTGTTTCTTGGCCTCGTCCATGCGCTTTTGCATGTCGGCGATCTGCCCGTTTTGCCGGGCAACCAGGTCTTCCAGCGTCTTGATCTGCAATTCGGCGATGCGGCGGTCCGATTCGGCGTCCTTCTTTAACAACATCGCCTGTTGATCGGATTGCTGCTGGGCTTCCTTGGCTGCCCGGGCCGCGGCTTGTTCGATTTCATGCTGCAGGCGGGCGGGAAACTCGGCGCTCTCCTTGCGGAGGCGCGCCAACTCCGATTCCTGATCTCCGAGAGCAGCCTCGCGCTGGGCCCAAGACTTGTCGAGCGTCTCCTGGCGATCCTTGTTCTTCTTCTCTTGCAGGCGGAGTTCTTCGTCGTACTTGTCCTGAGCGCGCTTGCGCTCGAGGTTTTTCTTATACTCGTACTCGTCGATATCCCGCTGCCTTTGTTTCCTGAGCGTCTCTTCCTGTTCCTTCCGCTCGCGCTCGGCGGCTTGGACGTTTTCCTCCCACACCGACCGTTGCAGCGCAATCTCGGACTCGAGTTGCGCCTTTCGCTGCTCGTATTCCTGGACCAACAGATCGAGGGCCGTAGCCGCGACATCGATCTTGTGCAGCCGCTCGATCTCCTGGCGTTCGAGACCGACGGCCAGGCGCAACGTCGCAAGCTGGTTGACCTCCTCGACCAACTTTTCCGAGATGCCGCTCAAGGCCCGGTTGATCTCCAACCCAAGTCTCGAGATCTGTTCCACCACGCCGTCGACGCTGACCCCTTCCACGGCTTGTCGAACGCCGCTCTCCTTGTGACGCGCCAGGTCGTCGGCCTTAGCGTCCGGCGATTCGCGCGCGGCTTGGACTTCTTCCTGAATCGCGGAGAATTCTTCTTGCACTTCGGTTCGGGCGCGCTTCACGCGAGGGGCAGTCTTGGTGGTGGCTCTGGGCATGATTCATTAAGTTACCATTTCGGGTTCGAAATCTTTGGACCCTGGGCCGTGATAGGATGTGACCGATTGGAGAATTCCCGTATGACTCAATGTTCCAGACGCAATTTCCTGAAGACCGGACTCGCCGCGGGCATGCTCGCGGGGACTGGAAGTCCGCGGCTGCAGGCGGCGCAAGGGACCGCGACAGATTGGGTGACGCTGGGGAAGTCCGGCGTCAAGGTGACCCGGCTGGCCTTCGGCACGGGGACAATGAGCGGGCGGACACAACGCGAACTCGGGCAGGAAAAATTCACGACGCTGGTTCGTCATGCCTATGACCGCGGCATTCGCTTTTTTGAAACCTCGGAGAGCTACGGGGAGATGCACAAGATGCTCGGCGTAGCGCTCAAGGGCGTTCCGCGCGACACGTACCGGCTGATGTCGAAAGTCACGACACGCCAGGGTGTGAATCCGCAAGAGAAGATCGATGAGTTGCGGAAGCTGGCCAATACCGACTATTTCGATGTGATGCTCATGCACTACCAGCACGAGGCCACGTGGCCGGCCGACACCCTGCGCTGGCAGGACGGGATTCTGGAGGCGAAGGTGAAGCAGGCGGTGGTGGGCCATGGCGCGTCGGTTCACGGGTTGCCGGCGCTGCGCCAGTTTCCGGGCAACAAGTGGCTGGAGATTGCGATGATCCGGGTGAACCACAACGGCACGAAGATGGACGCCGAGGATTACCGCACCGCCGGCGCGGGGAACGTGAGCGAAGTGGTCACGCACGTCAAGCAGGTTCACACCGAAGGCATGGGCGTGATCAGTATGAAGCTGGTGGGCGAAGGCGCGTTCACAACCCGGGAAGACCGGCAGGCGGCGATGCGGTTTGCGTTCAAGAATGCGGGCGTCGATTCGGTGACGGTGGGTTACAAGAATCTTGCCGAGATCGACGAGGCGATTGAGAATTTGAATCTGGCGCTGGCCTAAAGGCTGTTCGACGGCGACCGCTAGAATAGAGCGGATGTACGTTCCACAGCATTTTCGCGAGGATCGGATCGAAGTGATGGCGGAGTTGATGCGGCGGTATCCGCTCGCCACGCTGGTCACGGCAGGTTCCGACGGACTGATCGCCAATCATGTGCCGATGCTGTACGATCCGGAACCGGCGCCGTTTGGAACCTTGCGAGGTCATGTGGCGCGAGCCAATCCACAATGGCGGATGGAGCGGCCCGAGACCGGAGCGCTGGCGGTTTTTCAAGGCCCACAAGCATATGTGAGCCCATCCTTTTATCCTTCCAAGCAGCAACATCCGGAAGTAGTGCCTACATGGAACTACGCGGTGGTGCATGCGCATGGCAACGTGATCATTCACGAAGATGCTGCGTGGCTGCGCCGGATGGTGACCGATCTCACCGAGGCGGAGGAGTCAGCTTTCGCCGAACCCTGGCACGTGACGGACGCTCCGGACGCCTACATTGACGGGCTGCTGAAGGCGATTGTAGGCGTCGAGTTGCGGATCACCAGACTCGAAGGAAAATGGAAGGCGAGCCAGAATCGCGCCGAGGCGGACCAATCGGGAGTCGTGGAAGGATTGTCGGTGTCCGAGTCGCCTGGCGCGCGACAGATGGCCGGGATTCAGCGGGCGCGGCGAAGTTAATAAAATTTCATTTTAGGGCCGCGCCGCGTTATGATCGAGTGAACCGTTCACCATGACGCCAATCAACAACCACAAATTCACCGGCGACATCCTGCCGTCGATCATCGTTTTCTTGGTCGCGTTGCCCTTGTGTATGGGCATCGCGATCGCTTCCGGACTGCCTCCGGCCTCGGGTCTGATCACCGGAATCATCGGCGGGATTCTGGTTGGGACGATCGCTGGATCGCCGCTGCAGGTGAGCGGACCGGCCGCAGGATTGGCTGTACTGGTGGCGCAGATCGTGCAAGAACACGGCGTGAAGGCGCTGGGCCCCATGGTGGTGGTGGCTGGCGCGATCCAGATCGGGGCGGGGCTGCTGAAGGCGGGCCAATGGTTCCGGGCCATTTCACCGGCGGTGATCTACGGGATGCTCAGCGGCATCGGAATTCTGATCTTTGCCAGCCAGTTCCATGTGATGCTCGACGATAAGCCGCAGAGCAACGGCGTCGTCAATCTGCTGACGATTCCGCGGGCGCTCTATAACGACTTCTTCGAAGCCGACGGCGTCCGGAATCACCAGGTACCGGCGCTGCTCGGCCTGTTGACAATCGGCAGTCTGCTGCTTTGGAACCAGTTCCGGCCACGGGCGTTGCGGATGATCCCGGGCGCTCTGATCGGAGTGGTGCTCGCGACGCTGACGGCGTTGGCGATCGGGGCGAAAGTGAACTATGTCACCGTGCCGTCAAACCTGCTGGCGGCTGCCAACTGGATCTCGCTGGAAAGCTGGTCCGTCCTGGCGAGCAAGGCCGGGTTGATCACGGCGCTGACGTTGGCCTTCGTGGCGAGCGCGGAAACGTTGCTTTCGGCAGGTGCGGTGGACAGGATGCACGACGGTCCGCGGAGCGACTATGACAAGGAACTGCGGGGTCAAGGCATAGGCAATGTCCTTTGCGGTATCGCCGGGGCTTTGCCGATGACCGGCGTGATTGTGCGCAGTTCGGCGAATGTGCAGGCGGGGGCGAAGACCCGCTGGTCCGCGGTGATGCATGGCTTTTGGATTCTGGCCTTTGTGTCGGCGATGCCCTTTGTGCTTGAACGTGTGCCGGTCGCGTCGCTGGCGGGCATTCTCGTCTACACCGGCGTCAAACTGGTGAACTGGAAGAGCGCCAAGGAACTCAGCAAGTACGGCCAGATGCCGCTCTGGATTTTCGGCGTAACGGTCGCCGGAATTGTGGGCGTTGATCTGCTGACGGGCGTGATTCTTGGCGTGCTGCTTTCCTTCGGCAAGCTAGTCCATACGGCGGCGCAGATCGATATCTGGGTGGAGAGTGGCGCCGCGGCCAATCGGGCCGATGTCCATATTTCCGGTTCAGCCTGTTTCGTTAAACTCCCGGTGATTGCGCAGACGTTCGAAAAGCTGCCCCGCAACATTCAATGTCACGTTCACTTTGCGGAACTGGTTTCCATCGATCACTCCGTGATGGATCTCCTCACCTCGCTCGAAGACGAGTTTGAGCGGGCGGGGGGAAAGCTGGTGACCGAATGGGATCATCTGCATGCACGGCATGAGAACCTGATCCGGGGTACCCAGGAGCAACAGGAAAGCAAGGTGCAGCGATGAGCGCTGGGGCCAGCCCCCAGGAGCGGTTGGCGGCCATCGTCGAGCATCAGGCGCATCTGCTTCCGGCCCAGGGACCCATCGGCGTTTTCATTCACCACAACACCCTGCACGCATTTCAGCACTTGCCGTTTGAACGCGCGGTGACAGAGGCGGCCAAGTTGTACGGGACCGAACCATACATGAATGCCGCGGGGTTTCGGGAGGCGATCGACAGCGGGCGCATCCAGCCCGAGGATATCGACACGATACTTAGCCGGGAGCCTGAGGTGAAGTTGTGGGCAGCAGGCCCGGCGATACGCGAATTGCGCAGGGCGATGCTGCTACCCGGCGTGCGGGAGTTCCGGCCGGAAACGATCGATTGGGAAATGAGAGAGGGCGGAATGCTCGACCATTTCCGGCTCGACGTGCCACCGGCGGCGCGCGCGGCGCTTTCGTCCGACACGGCGGCGGAACTATTCGGTTTCTGTCTGGCGAATACCGCCAGTCAGCCGGAAAAGGCTGGGCAGCCAAAGCGGCCCCGCGACGGGGTGCGTGCCGCCACCGGCGTAGACATCGACGACGTGGTGCAACCGTTGACGATCAAATTGTGCGGAGCGTTCCTCGACCAGGGGCTCGGCTTCTGGACCATGCCTTACCGCGCCGAAGGATTCTGGCCGGCGAGCCGGCGATTGTTGAGTCAACCGCTGACGATGGAGCCGCGTGGGCTGCGGCGTCTCGCCGAGTTTGCGCGCATGGCAGCCACCTGGAATAGGACGGAGGCGGTGATGCGCTTCCTGGAGTTGCTGGGCGTGGGCGAGAGCGAATGGGAGAGTGTGATTCAGGCGGAATTGCTGGCCCTGCCGGGCTGGGCCGGTCTGATGAGCCAACTCGAAGCGGAGCCTGAGTTGGCCCCGCACGAACCGGTTCCAGCGTCGCTCATGGACTTTCTGGCGGTGCGGCTCCTGCTGACCACGGCGGCGACAGCGAGCGCCACGGGCGTGCCTGGCGATTGGCGCCATGAGCGGGCCCCAACGACCGATCCGGAGGCAGCGCGTTTGGCGCGAGCGGCTGCGGTTTTCGACGCCCTGCAACTGGCCGGTATCTCCTCACGCGCGCTTTCGGCACTATCTCCGGGCGAGGTCCAGCACGTTTTCCAGACCATCGAAAGCTTCGGCGATTGGGGACGACGCATGGTGCTGCACCTCGCCTATGAAGAGCGGCACGCCCGGCAGATCCTGCTACCGCTCGCGCGGCACCGCGGCCAGAGCCGCCTCGATCAGCCGGGGAGGATGGCGGCGCAGGCGATCTTCTGCATCGACGAGCGAGAAGAGTCGATCAGGCGGCACTTGGAGGAAACCGATCCCGCGATCGAGACACTGGGATCGGCCGGGTTTTTTGCGGTGGCGATGAACTATACCGGCATCGACGATGCTCATGGCGCGGCGCTGTGCCCGGTGGTGGTGAAGCCGCGCCATGCGGTCACCGAACGCCCGGTGCACAGTGACCAGGAGTCCTACGGCCGCCGCCAGGCGCTGCGCAAACTCCTGGCCCGCAACTCTCATAACTGGTTCAACTCCTCTCGTACCATGCTGCGCGGCTGGTTGGGTTCGGCGGGCCTGGGTCTCTTCACAATTTTTCCGCTGGCAGGGCGCGTGCTGAATCCGCTGCGTTATGGACGGCTTGTGAAGTGGCTGAACGATGCCGTCGTACCGCAACCGCGGACGGAACTGGCATTCATGCGGGAACACAGCACGCAGCACGCGGCCAGCGATGGTTTGCTCCAGGGCTTTGAGGTCGACGAACGGGTGGAACGAGTGGCAGCCGTGCTGGGAACGGCCGGCTTGCGGAGCGGCTTGGCTCGTCTGGTGGTGGTGCTGGGGCACGGTTCCACCAGCCTCAATAACCCGCACGAATCGGCGCACGATTGTGGCGCTTGCGGGGGACGCCGGGGTGGTCCGAACGGGCGGCTGCTGGCGGCGATGGCCAACCACCCGGACGTCAGGACTAAACTGCGCGAGCGAGGCATCTTGATCCCGGACGACACCTGGTTTGTTGGCGGCTATCACGACACGTGCAACGACGATGTGGATCTGTTCGACGTGGAGACCGTGCCGCCAACCCACGCGCCGGATTTGACGCGCGTCCGCGCGGCGTTGGATCGCGCCCGCGCGCTGAGCGCCCATGAACGGGCCCGCCGGTTTGAGGCGGCGGCTTGGGGCATCGATGCGGCCGCCGGTCTGCAACACGTGCAGGAGCGGGCCGAGCACCTCGCAGAGCCACGGCCCGAGTACGGCCATTGCACGAATGCGGTGTGCATTGTCGGCCGCCGGTCCACAACCCGCGGGCTGTTCCTCGACCGGCGAGCATTTCTGGTGTCCTACGACGCCGCGCAAGATCCGCATAACTCGAGTCTGGCCGCATTGCTGGGCGCGGTGATTCCGGTCTGCGGCGGGATCAGCCTGGAATACTACTTCTCATTCGTAGACAACGAAGGCTACGGTTGCGGCACCAAGCTGCCGCACAACGTCACCGGACTGATGGGCGTGATGAATGGTTATGAGAGCGATCTGCGCACGGGACTGCCGTGGCAGATGGTGGAGATCCACGAGCCGGTGCGGCTGCTGTTCGTAGTGGAGACGTCGGCCGAACGTGTGGTTGAGACGATACGGAAGAACCCTTTGCTGTGGGAGTTTCTGGTGAATCGCTGGATTCGTCTGGCGGTGCTGGATCCCGCCGGCGGCCCGCCGCTCCTCTATCGGGACGGAGTATGGGAGCCGGTGGAAGGCGATGACGAGGAGTTGCCCGAGGCGGCCTCATCGGCGGACTGGTACGCGGGCAAACGCCAGCATCTGCCGGTGGCGCAAATTGCCAAGCGGGATCCGCGGACGGCCGCCGCATGATGGAAACATTGCTTCTGGCCATCGTCGCAGCGCCCGGGGTGACATGCCTCGCCCTCAGTCTGGCTTGGCTCGCCGGCTGGACTCCTTCGGAACGCTTCGTGGGCCGCTTGACGGCCGCCGTATTCGGCCTGATGGCGGCGGGCGTGATCTGGTTGGGCTGGCTGATGATCGCGTCCGGAACCCCCAGCGTGCGCGTGTCGCTGGGCGAATGGTTCCGCGCAGGGAACTACTATTTCCCGTTGGCCATGCTGGCTGACCGGTTGTCAATGCCGATGGTGGCGATGACGGTAGCGTTGGCCGGCATCGCCGGATCCTTCTCGGTGCGCTACGTGCATCGCGATCAGGGCTTCTTCCGGTTCTTCCTGCTGCTGCATTTG
Source organism: Acidobacteriota bacterium (assembly GCA_043730365.1). Taxonomy (GTDB): domain Bacteria; phylum Acidobacteriota; class Terriglobia; order Bryobacterales; family Bryobacteraceae; genus VFZP01. The sequence continues at coordinate 8,153 of JAYTKJ010000668.1, forward strand.
TTTGCGTTCGGAGCGCTGACGGCCTTCACAGCTGGATCGTTCGACGTGCTGATCGGCGGTTGGGAGTTGGTGGGCGTGACGTCCGTATTGCTGATCGCCTTCTTCGGAGAGCGGCCAGAACCGGCGCGCAACGCGGTGCGGGTGTTTGCCAACTACCGGATCGCGGACGTGGGGCTGCTGCTGGCCAGCTTCGTCCTCCACCACAGCGGGTCCACGCTATTCACCCCGATGCTCCCCGGAGAATGGCCGGACCAAACATCGCGGCTCGCCGGTCCGGAAGTGCTGCTGGCGGGATTTCTCCTGCTAATCGCCGCCTCCGGAAAATCGGCTCAGGGGCCGTTCGCCGGCTGGCTGCCGCGCGCTATGGAAGGGCCCACGCCGTCGAGTTCGATTTTCTACGGCGCCGTCTCTATTCATCTGGGCGCCTATCTACTGCTGCGCTTTGAACCGGTGATCCAAGCCGAGCCGGTCGTGGCCGTTGCTACCGTGGCCACTGGACTCTTGACCGCCTTCATGGCTACGGTGGCCAACCGTGTGGCGACCGACGTGAAGACTTCGCTGGCGTTCGCTTCCATGACCCAACTCGGCATCATTTTCGCGGAGATCGGCATGGGGTTTCCGCGGTTCGCACTCCTGCACATCGTGGGACATGCAGTGGTCCGCACGTTGCAGTTGCTCCGCGCGCCTTCCACCCTGCACGACTACCATCGCATGCATGCCGCCGCCGGCGGTGAACTCGGCCAGACGGATACGCTACTGGCGGCGCTGCCCACCGGTCTGCGTCTATGGCTCTACCGGTTTGGACTGGAACGGGGATTCCATGACGCCTGGTTGGACCGTCTGGTGGTTCTCCCCGTGATGCGCCTGGCGCGAGTGCTGGGGCGCGCGCCCATCGGACCGGGGAGGAAGGCATAGTGTTCCGGCTCGATTCGCTCGCGCTAGTTTCCATGGGCTCGTTTGCCTTGTTGTGGGCAGTCACGGTGGCCGCCGCTCCCCGGCGCGACCGGGAGGGCCCAGGACGCTGGGAACTCATCTGCCTGCTGGCCGGGACGCTACTGGCGTATGCCGCTGCGGAACTCCCCGCTTTTCTAGTCGGCTGGACGCTCACGGTTTTGCCCTATTGGCGCGGCGGGCAGCGCGTTCCGCGCCTGGCGATGGCGGCCGGCACGGCGATCTTGGCCCTGGGCTGCTTGCTGACGACACTGCCGAACGCGGCCGTTTACGCTCCCGTCACCTTCGGTGCGTTCGTGCTGGCCGTGCTGCTGCGCAAGGGTATTTTTCCCGCGCATTTCTGGACGCTCGACGCCTTCGAGCACCTCCGGTTGCCCGCGCTCGGATTATTCCTGAACAGTCATCTTGGCGGCTATCTGCTGATTCGCTTTGCGATCCCGCAGTTCCCCGGCTTGGCGGCGGAGTGGCTCCCTGACGTGAGCATGCTCGCGCTAGTCACCTCGGTCTTTATGGCCGTCGCCGGGCTGGCCGTGACGCAACCGCGGCGAGTCTTGGGGCTGTTGTGGATTAGCCAGGGCTCTTTCATCCTGGCCGGGCTCGCGACGAATACGCAGGAAGGAATCACCGGAGCGCTATTGCATTGGTGGGTGGTGGCGTTTGCGACGACGGGAATGATATCGGTTTACCGGTCGCTCGAGGCCCGTACGACCAGTGTTCGCTCGCAAGGCGGCTTCCATGGCCTGGGGGCACATGCGCCGCGGCTGGCCGTCTTCTTCGCCGTCTGCGGGCTGGGCCTCGTGGGCTTGCCAGGCACGCTGGGGTTTGTGGCCGAGGATCTACTCTTCCACGGAGCGCTGGAAGCCCATCCGCTGCTGGGCGTAGCCCTGCCATTGGCCACCGCATTGAACGCGATCACGGTGTTGCGGTTGTTTGTGACTCTATTTATGGGCAAGCGGGCGATTCATGTTCCGGCTATTCCGGACGCCCTGCCGGCTGAGCGCGTCGCGTTCACCGTGGTGGTGCTGCTGCTTGTCTTCGGCGGGCTGGCGCCGGCCGTGTTAGTGGCATTGCGGACGCCTTCGGCCGAAGGGCTGGCTCGGCTGCTCGCGGGCTCCTAGCGAATAAACGGCTGGTATGATCGAATGATCCGAGTACGATGACGACAAAGCCAATCGACGATCTTCAATCCAGTTTCCAGAACCTGCTGCGCTATGACGGACCGGCTGGTCTGGTGGTGTTCCTGGTGGCGCTGCCTTTGTGCCTGGGGATTGCCCTCGCTTCGGGAGCGCCCTTGTTCAGCGGCATTATCGCGGGCATCGTGGGCGGGGTGGTTGTGGCGGCGGCCTCGGGCTCAGAGGTCAGCGTGAGCGGGCCGGCCGCGGGGCTGGCGGTGATTGTGGCGCTGGCGATCCAGTCCCTGGGATCCTACAAAGTATTCCTGCTGGCCGTGGTGCTGGCCGGACTGATGCAGATGCTGATGGGCCTGCTGCGGCTCGGTGTGATCGGCGACTATGTGCCGAACTCGGTGATCAAGGGGATGCTGGCCGGCATCGGACTGGTGATCATCCTCAAACAGATTCCGCATGCGCTGGGGCGCGACAAGGATTTCGAAGGCGACCTGGCGTTTCTTGAAGGTCGCGAAAATACGCTGACCGATATTGTAGAAGCGGTACTTTCGGCGAGCCCGGGGGCGATCCTGATTACGGCGGTCAGCTTGGCAATTCTGCTGGGCTGGGATACGGTGGCGGCGCGGGCCGGGCAGTTCGCCAAGCAGATTCCGGCTTCTTTGCTGGTCGTGGCGGCGGGCATTGGGATTAACAACTTGCTCGGCACGCTCGCGCCGGGCTGGCAGTTGCGCGAGGCCGAACATATGGTGACGCTGCCGGTGGCGAGTTCGGCCAGCGGTTTTTTTGAGCAGTTCATGCTGCCGGACTTCGGAGCGATTGCCAATCCCAAGGTGTGGACGGTGGCGCTGACGGTGGCGATTGTGGCCAGCATTGAGTCGCTGCTTTCGCTCGAGGCGGCCGACCGGATCGATCCGTTCAAACGCATCTCATCGCCGAACCGCGAACTGTTGGCGCAGGGACTGGGCAACCTGACCAGCGGCATGATTGGCGGCATGCCAATCACGAGCGTGGTGGTGCGGACATCGGCGAACGTCTACGCCGGCGCGCGAACGCGAGTTTCGGCGATGCTACACGGCGTGCTGCTGTTTGTAGCGGTAATGGCGATTCCGGCGTATCTCAACTTCACCCCGCTGGCGTGTCTGGCTGCGATTCTGATCGTAGTGGGCTACAAGCTGACCAAGTTTTCGCTCTACTCGCATATGTATGGCCTCGGCTGGAGCCAATTCGTGCCGTTTATCGTGACGGTGCTGGCGATCGTATTCACGGACCTGCTGACGGGCGTGCTAATTGGTCTGGCGCTGGGAATGTTCTATGTAATGCAGCAGAATCATCACGAAGGAATCACAGTGGTTCATCAGGACGAGCACTATCTGATGCGGTTTAACAAGGACGCAACGTTTCTGAACAAGAGTGAGTTGCGGACCAAGCTGCGCAAGATTCCGGCGGGCTCCCATTTGATCATCGACGGGATCAAAGCACTGTACATCGATCGCGACATCGTGGAAGCGGTTGAGGATTTCAAGTTAATGGCGCCGTACAAGAACATCACGGTCGAAGTTGACAATCTTGAATAACAAAATGGACTCGTATCAAAAACTACTACTGGCGAACAAAGCGTGGGTGCAGGACCGGCTGACGGCCAAACCGGATTACTTTGAAAAGAGCGCGCTGGGCCAGCAGCCAGACTTTATGTGGATCGGTTGCTCGGATTCGCGCGTACCGGCCGAGGAAGTAGTGGGCGCCGAGCCCGGCGAGTTGTTCGTGCACCGCAACGTCGCCAATCTGGTGGTACACACGGATCTCAACATGCTGAGCGTGCTGCAGTACGCCGTGGAAGTGCTCAAGATCAAGCACGTGATTGTCTGCGGCCACTACAACTGCGGCGGCGTGAAGAACGCGATGTCGCACCAGGACCTGGGGTTGATCACCAAGTGGCTGCGCCATATCAAGGACGTTTATCGGCTGAACCGGCGCGAACTGGAGACGATCGAGAACGAGCAGACGCGGTGGGACCGGCTCGTAGAATTGAACGTGGCCGAGCAGGTGCAGAACCTGGCGCAGACTTCGATTGTGCAGAAGGCTTGGCATGCGGACCATCGGCCCACGGTGCATGGCTGGGTCTATGATATTCGCACCGGCTATATCAAGGAGATCGCCTGTATTCGCCCGGGGGCGAAGTTGGACGATATCTATATGTTCGATTTGGGGAGCAAGGAGTGATAGCATTTTTCGGTGCGATCCTCTAACCTGATTTCCCTTCCGCTGGTGCTGGCGGCTTGCCTGCAGGCTCAGCTTTATTATCCCGGCACGCATGACGATTGGCAGCGCCGGCCGGCTACCGAATCCGGCTTTGACACGCAGGCGCTGAACGAGGCGATCGCGTTTGCCAAGGCTCATGAATCGAAGAGCCCGCGCGATTTGCGGTTGAGCCATGACTTTTCGTTTGGCCGCGAGACATATGGCGAGCCGCTGGGTCCGTTCAAGCCGCGCGGCGAGATGACGGGCGTGATTCTGCGGGGCGGTTACCTGGTGGCCGAATGGGGAGAGCCCTGGCGCGTCGATATGACGTTCAGCGCGACCAAGAGTTTTGTTTCGACCACGGTTGGCCTGGCGGTGGAACAGGGCTTGATCAAATCGGTCCACGATCCGGTGAACAAGTATGTTACTACCGGCGAGTTCGATTCGACGCCGCTCAACGCCAAGATCACGTGGGACCACTTACTGCGGCAGACAAGCGATTGGGAAGGCACGTTGTGGGGCAAGCCGGATTGGGCGGACCGGCCGCCGGCGAAAGAGGCGATCAACGAGTATCGTACGCGCAAACACAATGAGCCGGGGACGAGTTACAAATACAACGACGTGCGGGTGAATCTGCTGGCGTTCAGTGCGCTGCAGGTCTGGCGGCGGCCGCTGCCGCAAATCTTGAAGGAGCGGATCATGGATCCGATTGGCGCTTCGACCACGTGGCGATGGCATGGCTATGAGAATTCGTGGGTGGAGTTGGACGGGGTGAAGGTGCAGTCGGTGGCAGGCGGGGCACATTGGGGCGGCGGGATTTGGATCAGCGCGCGGGATCAGGCGCGGTTCGGGCTGCTGACGCTGCGGAACGGCAAATGGAGTGGCGGACGGCAATTGATTTCCGGGGAGTGGATCAAGATGGCGCGGACGCCGACGCCGGTGCAGCCGACTTACGGATTCATGAACTGGTATCTCAATACGGATCGGAAATTGTGGCCGAGCGCGCCGGCGGCGAGCTTCGCGCATATCGGGAATGGGACGAATATGATTTACTGCGATCCGGAGAATGATTTGGTGGTGGTGCTGCGGTGGATCGATAGCGCGGGCGTGGATGGTTT
>JAYTKJ010000669.1:0-3015 GCA_043730365.1 Acidobacteriota bacterium
CCTCAACAAGGCCGCCGAACTTGCGCCGGACTCTGCCTCGGTCCATGTTTCGCAGGGCCGTCTGGCGATCGAGCGCAAGCAATTCGATCGGGCCGAGGCGGAGCTGAACAAGGCTGCCGAACTCGACGCCGACACGGCGGACCTTGGTCTCTACCGCGGCTCGTTGAGTCTGGCCAAGAAGAACTACAGCAAGGCCGTGGAGTTGCTCTCGCGCTTCGTCGCCGACAATCCGGATGACGCGTACGGTCATTATTACCTCGGCCTGGCGCATTACGCCTCCAAGCGGCCCGACAAGACGATTGAGCAGTTCCAACGCTTCCTCGAACTGGCGCCCAAAGCCCCCGAAGCCGCGCGAGTAGAATCGTTGTTGAGGAGCCTTCGCTAGAGGGAGCGTCGAAAACTAGCCGATCATGCAGCGTGGAGGCCGGCTGTTTCGTCTCGGGCTTTGGAGTCTTTTGGCTCTACTCCTGCTGCTCGTGGGCGCGTTTTTCCTCCTGACCACTGCGCCCGTCCGCCGGTGGGCGCTCACGCAACTCACGGCCCAACTAGCCGAAGCAGGCGTGGCGATGAAGGCGTCGTCACTCGAAATTGACCCGCTGGCGCTTACCGCCTCGGTGCGCGACGTCGTGCTGCACGCCAAGGATCAAGCCGATCAGCCCTTCCTGCGCGCGCGATCGATGCGCGTGGTGCTGGTCGGCGCGCTTTCGTGGCGTCGGCCCGCCATCGATTCGATCACGATGTCGCGGCCGGAGATCCTGATCCGCATTGCCGCTGACGGTCGAAGCAATCTTCCGACGCTCATGTCCTCGCGACCTGCATCGGGCGGCAGCGGCCCGGTTCACATCGGCGTGATCCAGATTGAGAACGGCTCGATCGAAGTCAGCCACGCACCCAGCGGTTGGAGCGGGCGCTTGCCAAACTGGAATGCCACCTTGCGGTCAACCGGGGCCGACAATGGCTTCGACATCGCCGCGCAGTCTGCCGCTCCGCCTGGATTTTTGTCGCGGCAAGGCGAACAACTCGAACTCACCAAGGTGGAAGCCAACCTTACCTATCGGCCTCAGCAGGTGGCGATCCGTCAACTCGCTGTCTCGACGCCTTCAGGTGTGGTGAGGCTGTCGGGCGAGGTCGCGGGTCTTCCCGTCAATCCACAATTGCGGGTCGATGCCGAACTAGCGAGCCTCGACGCCGCGATACTTGCACGCCTCGCAGGCCAACGGGACAAGGCTTCGGGAAACGTCAGTGCCAAGCTTGCCATCGACGGTCCGATCGCCAGCCCGCGTGTGCTGGGCGACGTCCAAGTAGAATCGCTTCGCGCCTTCGGTCAAGGACCCTTTGACGGCGCCGGCCGCATCGCTGTGAGTTCGGCGGCGGACCGTGCGCAGGTGTCGCGCCTCAACCTGCGTTGGAATCGCGCTGTGATAGAAGGCACGGCCAATATCGCGCTGAAGCCCGGCGCCGGGGTCAGCGTGGCCAACCTGCGGTTCCGCGGGCTCAACGTGCAGGACACCGCCAGATTGGCAGGCGCGAAGTTACCTATCGGCGCGGTCGCCAGCGGATCCATCTCCGCCTCGCTCCCCTATGGCGGGGATCCAGCCAAGGCCTTCGGCGAGGTCACTCTACAACTCGACGCGCAGCGCTTGCCAGGGCTGATCGGCGTGGCCGGCCACGTCGTGGTGAAAGCAAACCAAGGGGTGATCCACGCCGTCGTCACTGGCGTGCAAGCGCTGGGTGGCGCGGCACAAGGCGAGCTCACGATGCAGGCTAGCGGCCAACTCTCCGGCTCTTTGGAAGCCAAGATCACCGATGCCAGTAAACTTCCTTTTGGGAATGGCATGGTGTCCGGGCCCGTCGAAGTGCGTGTCGAGATTGTGGGCACCGCGGAGAAGCCGGAGGCGAAAGTCACGGCCCGCTCTGACCGGTTTGTCCTCGCCGCCTCGCCACCCGCAGCGATGAACGCTGAGGCCAACCTCACGCGTGAGGCTTTCACCCTTCGTTCATTCCATCTCGCCGCGCCGCCCACGCTCGGCGCCACTCTCACCGGCACCATGCGTTGGGATCAAACTCCGGCCGCGCTGTCCTTCGAAGGCACGGTCCAGCATCGCTCGCTCCTTGATCTGGTGCGCGCCACGGCGCCGGAGTTGCCCCGATCCTTGCCTGCCGGCGCCTTACAAGCGGGCTCGGTTGCCGCGGATTTTCGAATCGCCGGAACTGCCAGCCAACCGTTGCTGACGGCTACGGTTCGCACGGAGGGATTGCAGTCGTTCGATCAACCGATGGGCAATTTGACGGCCGCGATTACCTACGGGAAGGGCTCGCTGGTGGCACGGGATATCCGGCTGCAGCGAGGCCAGGGCTCGGTCGACGGCCGCCTCGCATGGGATCTCGATGACGGGCGGCTCGATTCGGACATCCAGATTTCGGACTATCGGCTTGACTCGCTTCGCTTGCCCAACGGAGCGGCGCTGGCCGGCATTCTGAACGGTACCGTGCGCACCCGGCGCGATGGCGGCCTATCGGAAACGCTCGCCGATCTCACCGCATCCGCATCGTCGATGAATGGTTTCGCCGCCGGCACCGTCGCTCTCACCGGGCGACTGACCAATGACCGGCTTACTGCCGCGATCAAGATCCCCGCTTGGAAAGCCACCGCTGACCTGGACGCTTCGCTTTTTGACGCCATGCTCGCGCAAGCGAAGGTGAAGCTCGATCAGAGCCCGCTGCAGACGGCGCTGCCCGGGCGCGGCGTGCAAGGATCCGTCACCGCGCAGCTCGATGCCACGCTCAATCTCGACAACCCCACTGGCTCTGCGCGCGGGCAAGCGACGCTTGAGGCAGCCACCTTGCGCCTGGACTCCGATCCTGCTCGCGAATACCGCATTGATGCTCCGTCGCGTCTGACCTACGATGGTCAACATGTGACGGTGAGTTCGCTCACCGTCGCCTCGGGAGATTCGCGCCTCACGCTCGAGGGCCGTGTTCCGGTGCAAGAGGCTGATCGAACTGGCCGCGTCA
>JAYTKJ010000670.1:0-14989 GCA_043730365.1 Acidobacteriota bacterium
CCCGGGCATATGTCGTGCTCCGCCCTGCGCTCAGCACCTTGGACGTCTACGAAGTGATTCAGGACAACCGGGGCGTTCGCGTCAAAGCGCTTCCGTTCGGCCTGTTCCTTTTCAGCGCCGTCTACTTCACCTGGATCGGCGCCTCGCTCTGGTATTGGTGGCGTAGCGGCGCCGGTGCGCGAAAATAAGTGCTTGCCCACAATCACGATCATCGGCGGGGGACTCGCCGGCACCGAAGCGGCCTGGCAGATTGCGCGCGCCGGCGGACGTGCCGTGCTGTACGAGATGCGGCCGGTGCGCACCTCGCCGGCGCATCAAACGGATCGACTGGCCGAACTGGTCTGCTCCAATTCGCTCAAGAGTGAATCGGAAAATACCGCGCCGTGGCTGTTGAAGCGGGAGCTGCGGCGCATGGAATCACTGTTGCTCACTGCCGCCGCGAAAGCCCGCGTGCCGGGCGGCCATGCCCTCACCGTGGACCGCGACATATTCGCCGCCGAAGTCACCGCCGCCATCGAAGCCGAGCCTGCCGTCGAAGTGCGGCGTGAGGAGATGACCCGGCTGCCCGAGGAAGGCATCGTCATCATCGCCAGCGGACCGCTCACCTCCGACGCGCTGGCCGCCGACATTGCGCGCGCCACTGGCTCAGACCGGCTCTTCTTCTACGACAGCATCAGCCCCATTGTCGAAGCAGATTCCATCGACATGTCGATCGCCTTCCGCGCGTCGCGCTACGGCAAATCGCTGGACGGGAGCGACGACTATATTAACTGCCCGTTCAACAAGGAAGAGTACGAGTTGTTCCTCGACGCGCTGCTGGAAGCCCAGCAGCACACCCCGCATATCCCGGAGGACGTGCCGTACTTTGAAGCGTGCCTGCCTGTTGAGGAGCTGGCTCGCCGCGGGCGCGAGACCTTGCGCTTTGGCCCCATGAAGCCGATGGGGCTGATCGATCCACGTACCGGACGGCGGCCCTGGGCGGTGGTGCAGTTGCGTCAGGAGAACCTGCGCTCGTCCAGCTACAATCTGGTTGGCTTTCAAAACTACCTGAAGTATGGCGATCAGGCGCGCGTGATGCGGCTGATCCCCGGCCTCGCCGCCGCCGAGTTTCTGCGCTTCGGCCAGATCCACCGCAACACCTATATCAATGCTCCGGCGCTGCTCATGCCCACGCTGCAATTGCGGAGTGACCCGCGCATTTTCTTTGCCGGCCAGATTGCGGGTATTGAGGGCTATGTGGAGTCGATCGCCACCGGGCTCATGGCCGGGCGTCACGCCGTGGGGCTGGCCGAAAGCGGTGTTCAACCAGCGGCGCCTCCGCGAGCCACTGCGCTCGGTTCGCTTTGCCACTACATCTCCGGCGCGGACCCGGCCCACTATCAACCAGCCAACATCACGTTTGACTTGCTGCCCGCGCTTGACGAAGAAGCTCGCGCGCGTTTCAAGCGCGACAAGCAGGCCCGGCACTCCGAAGTCTGCCGCCGAGCCATCGTCGCGATGGACGAATACATAGGCCATGTCTGAACTGGAAGTCTGGATCGGCCGATACCTCGAAGAGCGTCGGCGTGAGAATGTGTCGGCCCACACGCTGCGTAACTATGGCACCGATCTCCAGCAGTTCCTGGACTACTTCTCTCCCCCCGGCCAGGCGCCGCCCCCGATTGCGGCGATCGACGTTACCGCGATTCGCGAATGGCTGGGTGACCTGTTCTCGCACCAGCTTGCCGCCGTCTCCATGCGCCGCAAACTCGCCGCCCTGCGTTCGTTCTTCAAATACCTGGTGCGCGAAGGTGTCGTGCCACGCAACATCCCCAAGCTCATGCGCACGCCCAAGGCCCCGCAGAAACTCCCGCAGGTGATGACCGCCGAGCAGACCAACAATCTCATTGACGCGATCCCCAACGCGGACCTGCATCGCACGCATCTGGAGCGCGATCTGGCCATCTTTGAAACGCTCTACGGCTGCGGCCTGCGTGTCTCGGAATTGTGCGGGCTCAAAGTAGACGATCTCGATTTTTCCGATCGTTCGCTGCGGGTGCTTGGCAAGGGACGCAAAGAGCGGCTCGTGCCCTTCGGCGGTAAAGCGGAAACAGCCTTGCGCGCTTACGTCGCCAAGCGAGCCCCCGCCATACCCGCCGAGCGCGCCGTGTTTCTGAACCACCATGGCCAGCCGCTGACCGATCGCTCCGTACGCGCCATCGTCAAGTTCTACTCAACCTATCTCGCCGGCGACAACTCACTCCATCCGCACGCCCTGCGCCACGCCTACGCCACGCACTTACTTAGTGATGGCGCAGATCTGCGCTCTATTCAGGAGTTGTTGGGTCACGCCCGGCTCTCTACCACGCAGCGATATACGCAGGTTTCGCTGAAAGACCTGATGGCCGTCTACGACAAGTCTCACCCGAAAGCGTGAGGTACCTAGAACCCCAGTCTTGCCCGGTAGTCCTAGATCGACAGTACGCCCACGCTATTTCCCCCCACACTGCGAAATGGAAAGATTAAGCATGTCACCGGCGGCTTCTCGGCACGCCCGGTGAAAATGGTTGGACTCGCCGCAAGAGTCTACGAGGTGCTTGCCGTAGAGGAGTGGTAAGCGCCTCGTTCTTTTTTCAGCTTCACACCGTCCGAAATAAGAGCAGATCCAGGCTGAAAGTGACTCGCATTGCCTCGATAGGTTGTGCCCGCATCGGTCTATAAATGGCGTGCAGGACGTCTTGGACCGCGGCTGCATCGAAATCGGCCACGGTGGAAGCGCGCCGCTGGTCCGTCAGTGTGAAACCAGGCTTGAACGCCTCCACGGTCCGTTCCACGCGATCCTCCCGGCCCTTACCACGCAATTCAAGCAGGTCCTCCGGCGACGGTAGCGCCACCAGCAGCCGCCCGTCATCGCGCAGCACTCGCCGGAATTCCGCCGCGTTCATCCGCGCGTTGATAGAGAGGATGAGCGAGAAAGAGCGGTCCGCGTACGGCACTTGCCGATCGGCATTCGCCACCACCCATTGGCATCCCGGGTAGCGTCGCGCTGCCGCATCCACGGCCGGCACTGAAATGTCGACGCCATGCGCATCGAAACCGCTCTGCCCGGCCAGCGTGCCCAGGTAAAAGCCATCGCCGCAACCGGCATCGAGCACTGTATCGCCCGGCGACGCGGCGATGATTCCGGCAATCGCTTCCAGGAGCGGCGCCGTCACGCCTCGATCATGCAATCGCCGCCGCGCCTCCAGCGCCTCCACCGTGTCGCCCGGATTCTTGGACCGCCGCTCTTGCGGCTGGAGCAGATTCACGTACCCGCTCCGCGCGACATCAAACGAGTGCCCGCGCGTACAAAACAGCCGCCGCCCCTCGCGCACCAGAGGCAAGCGGCAGTCTCGAACGGAGCAGATGAGCATCCGTCCGAGTATAAGGCTCCGGGGCTCGACCAACCTAAGTAAGGCCGCTGCTATTTTCGTGATACTATCGGCCAACCCCGGACATGCCAAGCAGCCATACAAGAAGAAGTCTGCTCACGATCACCCTTGGGCTCGGTCTGAGCGGTAAAGCCCAATCTCAACCACAACAATCTACCCAGCAGGTGGCATCGGCCGCCGATGCCCTGAAGCCTGGAGTCTCGCTAATCGATCTCGAGTCCCTGGCGCACAAATCGATGCCGCCGGCAGTGTTCGAGAGAGTCAATGGCGGCGCCGCGGACGAGCTCACGATGAAGTGGAATCGCGAAGCCTATGAGCGCATCCGTTTGCGGCCCCGGGTATTAGTCGATGTCTCGAAAATCGATACCAGGATCAAACTGTTCGGACAGGAACTTCCGTTCCCGATTCTGCTTGCTCCCACCGGAGGTCATGCACTGATCCATCCGGAGGGCGAAATTGCGACTGTGCGCGGTGCCGGTCGGGCAGACGCGACGCTGGTAATTAGCACCAGCGCTTCCCTGCGCTTGGAACAAATTGCCCAGGCCGCCTCCCGGCCCGTCTGGTTCCAGTTGTACGCGGATGAGGATCGTGGTCTTACCCGCGACTTGGTGCAGCGCGCCGAGAGCGCCGGATGCAAGGTCCTATGCGTCACCGTGGATAATCCTATCAACGGCGTTCGAAACCGCGAGGAATCGGCGAGAACCGCATTGCCGTTCCGCGCGCGGCCCAATCAACAGACAGCGCCACTTGAAACGAAGGGAAACTCTCTCGAGACGTTCCGTCCGATCAGGCCAAAGAAGCTGACCTGGGACGACATCGATTGGCTCCGCTCCTTTGCTCGAGCGCCCATAATTCTCAAGGGCATCCTGAACCCCGAAGATGCCGACCGTGCGGTTAAGGCAGGTGCCTCCGGCCTGATCGTTTCAAATCATGGCGGTCGCCAGCTGGATACGTTGCCGGGCACGATTGAGGCTCTACCAAGTGTGGCGCAGCGAGTGTCTGGACGTGTGCCCGTTCTAGTCGATGGAGGCGTCCGCCGTGGAACCGACATCGTCAAGGCGATCGCTTTGGGAGCCTCCGCCGTTCTCATCGGCAGGCCATACCTCTATGGTTTGAGTGTTGCCGGATCGGCAGGCGTGGCCAGCGTCGTAAATATCCTTCGGCATGAACTGGAAATTGCAATGGCTCTCACGGGCCGAGCTTCCATTGAGGAAATCGACAAGTCCGTGTTGTGGTGAAATTTCCGATTCGCAGATCGCCCATCGAAATATTTCCTCTGCCTCCAACCACTTGCCGCCTTTGCCGCGACCCTCTTCATCGCCCTCCATCGAAACTAACCTTGAGATGGACGTCGCCGTCCAGATCGCGGCCACCCGACACAATTCGACACTTTCGCATTTTCCTCCGCTGTTGCCGACACCCCGCTGGTGACATAAGATAGAGTCGGGCCGCTTCTCGGGCCCCAGGTGCCTTTCATGCATAGAATCGCTTTTATTTTCAGTATTTTATCGGCTCTAGCCTTCGCCCAGCCGCAGACGCCGCCCACCGTCGCGCTCCTCCCGCCTGAGTCCGAACTCCGCACGCCGGAATCGCGCCAGCAGTTGCTTGCCGAACTCACTTCGCCCGAAGGCAATAGCGATCTGACAAAACGAACCCAATTCACTTCGTCGAACCCAGCCGTAGCCAAAGTGGACGCCGCGGGCGTTGTCGGTCCCGTCGCCGACGGCGAAGCCATCATCACCGGCAAAACCAACACCGGCCTCACCGCCACCGCGCGCATCCGCGTCAAAGGCGTCGCGCAGCCTTTCGCTTGGTCCTTCCGCAATCACGTCACGCCCGTGCTCACCAAGATGGGATGCAACCAGGGCGCTTGCCATGGCGCGCTCGCCGGCAAGAACGGCTTCAAACTCACCCTGCGCGGTTACGACCCTGATGCCGACTACGACACCCTCACCCGCCAAGCCGTCGGCCGCCGCATCTCGCTCGCCGACCCGGCCTCGTCCCTGCTCCTCAAGAAAGCCACCTTCGGCCTGCCCCACGGCGGCGGCAAGCGCTTCGGCGTCCAGTCGCTTGAGTACCGTGTGCTCTCCGAGTGGATCGCCAACGGCACGCCCGCGCCTAAAGATTCCGATGTCGACGTCGCCGCCCTCGAAGTCTTCCCGCGCCGCAGCATTCTTGAGCCCGGCGTAGAGCAGCAACTGGTGGTCCGCGCCCGCTATACGGACGGCCGCGTGGAAGACGTCACGCGCTGGGTGAAGTTCACCTCAGCCAATGAAGGCGTCGCCACCGTGGATGATTCGGGCCGCCTCAAAACCACCGGGCACGGCGAATCCGCCATCACGCTCTGGTATCAGAACAAGGTGCTCTACGCGCGCGTCGCCGTGCCGTACGCGAACAAAGTCTCCACGGCGGACTACGCCAAATTCCAGCCCGCCAATTTCATTGATGAGTTGATGCTCGACAAATGGAAGAGCCTCAAGCTGATCCCCTCGCCGCGCACCAGTGATGCGCAGTTCCTCCGCCGCGTCTATCTTGATGCCGCTGGTATCTTGCCCACGCCCGAAGAAGTGGAAGAGTTCCTCGCCGATCAATCGCCGGACAAACGCGCCAAGACCGTCGACAAGCTTCTCGAGCGCGACGAGTTCGCAGACTATTGGGCTTATAAATGGTCTGACCTCCTCCTGGTCAGCTCTCGCAAACTCCGCCCCAACGCCATGTGGGCCTTCTACAATTGGATCCGCGATAGCGTCAAGGTCAACAAGCCGTGGGACCAGTTTGCGCGCGACATCTTTACCTCCTCCGGTTCTTCGCGCCAGAACGGCGCGCTCAATTATTTCGTGCTGCATCGCGACGCCATCGATCTCTCGGAAAACGTCACGCAGGCCTTCCTCGGCCAGCGCCTCACTTGCGCCCGCTGCCACAATCATCCGCTCGAAAAATGGACGCAGAAGCAGTACTACCAGTTCGCGAATCTCTTTGCCCGCGTCGGCCAGAAAAACGGCGACGCGGCCGGTGAGACCGTGGTGTACGCCAAGACCTCGGGCGACATCAATCACCCGCGCCTGCTGCGCCCCTTGGAACCTGCGCCGCTCGATGGCAAGTCCATGGCGCTCGATTCGCTTGAGGATCGCCGCCGCCTCTTCGCCACTTGGCTCACCAGCCCGGACAACGAGTACTTCGCCAAGAACATCGTCAATCGTGTCTGGGGCAACATCATGGGTCGCGGCCTCTGTCATCCGATTGATGACGTGCGCGCCACCAATCCGGCGTCGAGTGAAGAGCTCTTCAACGCGCTGGCCAAAGACTTCGTCTCGAACGGCTTCAACATCAAACGTCTGATCCGCCAGATCCTGGTCTCGTCCACGTATCAGGTTTCGTCTGAAGCCAACGCCACCAATCAATCCGACAATATTTTCTACTCCAAGTACATCGTCAAGCGCCTGCCCGGCGAAGTGATTCTCGATGCCATGTCGCAGGTCACCGGCATCCCCGCCGCCTTTGCCGGATACCCCGCCGGCACGCGCGCCATGCAGTTGCCGGACGTGCGCGTCCAGTCGCAATTTCTTTCCGTCTTCGGCCGCCCCGAGCGCATCATCTGCGACGCCGGGGAGCGCACGCAGGATCCGTCGATCACCCAGGCCCTGCACGTCATCAACGGCGACACACTCAACAAGAAGCTGAGCGACCCGAACGGCTACATCGCGCTGTTCCAAAGAATCGGCCTCTCCGAGCCACGAGTGCTCGATCAGCTTTCGCTAGCCGCCTATGGGCGCTATCCCGCTGCCGAAGAAAAACAAACCATCCTCGGAGCGCTGGCCAAGGCACGCGTCGCCGGGGTCACGCAGGAAGCGGCAAAGGATTCCAAACGGCAGGCTCTTGAAGATATGGTGTGGGCCATGCTCACCTCCAAGGAGTTCCTCTTCAATCACTAAGAGGCTGCTCATGACGCTTACTGCCACTTACCGAGCCGCGACCATAGGGAGCGGTCTCTTCCTGCTCGCCTTCGCCGCCTCGGCAGCCGACTACACCACCGAGATCCAGCCCCTCCTGGAAAAGCGCTGCGGAGGGTGCCACGCCGGCGAAGCCCGCATGGGTGAGCTCTCCATTGCTTCCTTCGATCTCCTTTTGCGCGGTGGCAATCATGGCAAAGGCGTCGTCGCCGGCAAACCTGACGAAAGCCCGCTCTACCTCTACATCACCGGCAAGTCATATCCGAAGATGCCCATGGACGGCACCACACTGGCCGATGGCGAAATCGCGTTGATCAAAGCCTGGATCGTCGCCGGAGCCAAGGGCCCCGCGCAGGGTTCGGTAGCCGCCAAACCCACTTCGGAAGCACCTACCTTCGTCAAGCCTCGCGGCGTCATTAAGCCGCAAGTATTCGCGCTCGCCTGGCAGCCCGGAGCCAAAGTCGTCGCCCTCGCCCGCCATCGTGAGGTGACTCTCGCCGACTCAGCCACCGGTAAAACCATCGCCACGCTCGGCCCTCATGCCGACACAGTTCGCAACATCGCTTTTTCGAGTGACGGCAAATGGCTTGCCGCCGCCGGTGGGCTCTGTGCCAAACAGGGCGAAGTCAAAATCTGGAACGTCGAAGCCAAGGCTAACGCCCTTACGATCAACGGCCACAGTGATTGCATCTACGGTCTCGCCTTCTCGCCCGATGGCAAGCTCCTCACCACCTCGTCCTATGACAAGCTCATCAAGCTCTGGGACACCTCTACCGGCCAGGAAGTGCGCACGCTCAAGGATCATATTGATGCAATCTATGCGCTGGCCTTCACCCCAGATGGCAAGCGCCTGATCTCAGGCTCGGCCGATCGCGGCGTCAAGATCTGGGATGTCGCCTCCGGCGAGCGCCTCTACACCTTCTCCGAATCGCTTGACGTCGTCAACACCGTTGCCATCGACCCCACCGGCAAATTCGTGGCCGCGGGCGGCATCGACAAATCGATCCGCATCTGGCGCATGGATGAAAAGGGCGGCGAACTCGTCCAATCGCTCATGGCCCATGAAGACGCCATCATCAAGCTGGCGTGGTCGCCTGACGGCCAGACTATCGTATCTTCCAGCGCTGACAAATCCATCAAGGTTCTTCGCGCATCTGACCTCGCTGAACTCAAACGCATGGCCGGCCAGTCTGACTGGACCTTCGGCCTCGCCTTCTCACCCGACGGCGCACAACTCGCCCTAGCCCGCATGGACGGCACCTATGCGGTTTTCGATACCGAACGGCAGTTACTCAAATGATCAAACGCATTCTTCCCGTCGCCTCGCTCGCAGCCGGTCTCGCCCTCGCGCAGGCCACCGCCGACAGCCCCACAGGTCCGCGCATTACGCCGCCCACGCTCAACGTCATCGCGCCCCTCGGCGTGGCCCGCGGCATGACGGTGGAGATGACGCTGGAGGGTTTGAACCTGGCCGGCGCCACTGGGATCTATTTCTCGGAGCCTGGCGTCAAGGGCAAAATCCTGCGCGTCAAGGAGCTGCCTGATCTGCCCGACATCCGGCTCGGCTCCAACGGCACCCCGTCGTCGGTTGACGTCGGCCCGCTGCCGCCGCGCAATCAGGTCACCGTAGAACTGGATATCGCGCCGGAAACTCCCGTGGGCCCCATCCGCTTCCGCGTGCTCACGCCGCTTGGCACCAGCCCCGAGGGAGCGTTCCTCGTCGAACCCTACTATGGCGAATCGCCCGACAAAGAACCGAACGACACGCTCGAGAACGCCTTTGAATCCTACTTGCCCACGGTGTTGGTGGGCGCGATCTCCCGCTCCGGCGACGTCGATCATTTCAAGATTCACGTGAAGGCCGGCGAAGAACTCGTCTTTGAAAATCAGGCCATGCGCATCGGCTCCACTCTCCAGCCCATCGTGCGCATCCTGGCCGAGGATCAGTCTATTCTGCGCGAGTTTGGGTATGACGGCGGCACTTCGGTCAATCGCTTCTCGCATAAGTTTGAAAAAGGCGGCACTTACTATCTACGCGTGTCGGACTATGAGTCCAGCGGGCGCGGGTCTAATTTTTATCGCATCCTGGTGGGCAAGCTGCCGGTCGCTATCTCTGCTTACCCGCTAGGCATCCACCGCAATGCGGACAAACAAGTGGCACTCACCGGTTACAACCTTGGCCCCGCCGCGTCGTTCCTGGCCAAGGGCACGCCGTCGGTGAGCGATCCTGACGCAGTAGTCTTCCGCCCCAAGGCTCCGGCTGGCGATTCGTTTACTGAAGTCAAGCTGGCTCTCGGTGACGACCCGGAGGTGGAAGCGCTTGGGACCAACACCAGCCTCGCTTCGGCCCAGCCGGTCACACTCCCGCTCACCATCAACGGCCGCATCGGCGCGCCCAAGGCCAACTTGCCGGTTGAACACCTCTACCGCTTCCCGGCCAAAAAAGGTCAGCCCATTTCCATTGAAGTAAATGCCCGCCGCCTGGGCTCGGATCTGGATTCTTTCGTTGAGGTCCTGGACTCCAAGGGCCAGCCCATCGAGCGCCTCACCGCGCGCGCTATCTGGGAAACGTTCCTCGTGCTCCGCGACCACGATTCGCAGACTCGCGGCCTCCGCATTCAGGCCTGGAATACTTTGAACAATGGCGACTATGTCATGGTCGGCAACGAAATCCTGCGCGTTGACGAAGTGCCGGACGGTCCCGACGAAGACATGACGGTCGACAGTTTCGGTGGTCAGCGCAAGTCGTTGTTCGGAACGTCGGGCGAGGCTCACGGTATTGACCGTGCCCTCTATAAAGTGCAGCTCCACCCGGCCGGCGCGCAGTTCACGCCCAACGGTCTGCCGCTCAACCGCTTCTATTTCCGCAATGACGATGGCGGCCCGGGCTATGGCAAGGACTCGTTTCTTGACTTCACCGCGCCCGCCGATGGCGATTACCTTGTCCGCCTCCGTGACGTCCGCGGCGCTGGCGGCGACACCTTCGCCTACCGCCTCCAGATTCGCGAGCCGCGCCCCGGCTTCAAGCTTTCCGTCAATCCGCGCAACCCTAACGTGCCCGTGGGCGGCGCCATTCCACTCACAGTGACCGCGCTGCGCCTCGAGGGTAACGAAGGCCCGATCGAGGTGACACTGAACGATCTTCCCGCCGGCCTGAAAGCTACGAGGAATACCATCGCCGCTGGTCAGACCGACGCCACCATTGTGCTTTCGGCCGAACCCGGCGCGAAGCTGGCCACGGCAGCGGGCTTTGAGGTCAACGGCCGTGCCAACATCAATGGCAAGCAGGTCACGCACTCCGCGAACCCCGAAGACCGTATGAAGCTGATCTCCCTCATGACCAATCCCGACGTGACGATGCATGCCGTAACCAAGGTCGTGGAGATTGAAGCGGGCCAGACCGCCGAAGTGCTGGTGAAGGTTACTCGCCAGAACGGCTTTGCGGGCCGCGTGCCGGTGGACGTCAAGGACCTGCCCTACCGCGTGCGAGTTACTGACTCCGGCCTCAACGGCGTACTCATTCAGGAGAATGAATCCGAGCGCAGCTTCCGGCTCCTGGCCCTGCCCAATGCCCCGTCCGGCGAGGGCTACATATACATCACTGGCCGGGTGGAGACTCGCTCCGGTCAGCAAAACAGCTACGCCGCTACCGAGCCGATCCTGGTTCGGGTCAAGCCCGCCAAAACGCAACTGAGCACAGTGAATAATCCGGCCCAAAAATCCTCAGCCCCCAAGTAATTGACCTATGGGTTTTCTGATGTTACTCCTTCTGGCGGAGTTGCCTTCGACCCCACGTGAGCCAGTTGAGGATCATTACCACGGCGTGACCGTCCGCGATGAGTACCGTTGGCTCGAATCGGGCAAGAACGAGCGGGTCCGAACCTGGACGAGAGCGCAGGACGCGGCGGCTCGGGAACACTTCCAGCGGATCCCGGCGCGAGCCAAGTTGAGAGAGGAGCTGGGCAAGATTGTCCGTAGCGTCTCAGTCAGCTACTTCTCGCTGCGTCCATCTCCGGCCGGGGTCTTTGCGGTGAAGTTCGATCCGACCTATCAGCAGCCGATGCTGGTCCTCATGCGGTCTCCGGACGAGCCACAGACGGCCAGGGCGATTCTTGATCCCAACGCGCTCGACGAGAAGAAGCTGATCAGCATGGACTGGTATGAGCCCTCGCCCGACGGCAAGCGGGTGGCGATTTCGCTTTCGCGCGCTGGATCGGAGAGCGGCGACGTCCACGTCTACGATGTCGCCAGCGGCAAGACGATCGAGCCGGTGATTCCGCGCGTGAATGGCGGCACGGCCGGCGGCGGCCTGGCGTGGACGGCCGACAGCCAGGGGTTCTTCTACACGCGCTACCCGAACGAAGGCGAGCGCCCGAAGATGGACCTCGACTTCTACCAGCAGGTGTGGCATCACACGCTCGGCGAGCCGGTCGCCAAGGACCGCTACGAGCTCGGCAAGGATTCGTCGCGCATCGCCGAGTGGCTGATCAAGGTCGACGACGCTTCCGGATTTGCGCTGGCGACCATGCAGCTCGGCGATTCCGGCGAGTTCCAGCATCACCTTCGGCTGGCGAGTGGCGAGTGGCGGCAATTGACGACCTATGCCGATCACGTGGTGGATACCGCATTCGGCCCGCGAGGCACCCTCTACCTGATCTCGCGCAAGGACGCTCCGAAAGGCAAGATCCTGCGTCTGGCGCTGCCGGCCGGGGGGATCGGGAACGCGCGCGTGGTGGTGCCGGAGGGCAACGATACGCTGATCTCCTCGTTTGGCGAATCGCCGATGGCGGTGACGCAATCGCGGTTGTATGCGACCTATCAACTCGGCGGCCCTTCTGAGTTG
The DNA here is from genome assembly GCA_043730365.1 of Acidobacteriota bacterium. GTDB lineage: Bacteria > Acidobacteriota > Terriglobia > Bryobacterales > Bryobacteraceae > VFZP01. The sequence goes on from JAYTKJ010000670.1 coordinate 12,204, forward strand.
CGGAGCTTCGATCTCGATGGCAAGCCGCTCGCAAAGCCGGATCAGCTCGAAGTAGGCTCCGCCGATAACATGGTTGCGTTCGGCGACGGCGTGCTCTTCCGTGTCCAGTCGTACCTCTCGGCTCCGGAGTTCCGGAAGCATGATGCGAAGACCGGCAAGACCAGCGCTACGGCACTGCGCGTGCAGTTGCCTGTCCGCTTTGACGACTGCGAGGTGTTGCGCGAGTTCGCCGTATCGAAGGATGGAACCAAGGTGCCAGTCAACATCATCCGGCGCAAGGGAGTTCCCCTCGACGGGCGCAACCCGGCGCTGCTGACCGGGTATGGCGGGTTCGGCGTCAGCCTCTCCCCGGCCGTGAGCGCGACGATCCGCCCGCTGCTCGATCGCGGCTTCGTGTACGCGATCGCCAACCTGCGCGGCGGGTCCGAGTACGGACAGAAATGGCACGATGGGGGCCGGATGAATCGCAAGCAGAACGTGTTCGATGACTTCGCGGCGGCGATGCAGCACCTGATCGCGCGCGGCTACACTTCCCCCGGCAGGTTGGCGATTCGCGGTGGCAGCAACGGCGGATTGCTGGTGGGCGCGGCGTTGACGCAGCATCCTGAGTTGTGCCGGGCGGCGGTGGCCGAGGTAGGCATCCATGACATGCTGCGCAATGAGCTCACGCCCAACGGCGCCTTCAACACAGTGGAATACGGCACGGTCAAAGAGAAGGATCAGTTCGATGCTTTGTACGCCTACTCGCCTTATCACCACGTGAAGGACAAGGTGCGGTATCCGGCGGTGATGTTGACGACCGGCGAGAATGACCCGCGCGTGGATCCGTTGCACTCGCGCAAGATGGCGGCGCGGTTACAGGCGGCGACCGCATCGGGGTTGCCCGTGTTACTGCGGGTCGATTTCGAAGGCGGGCACGGGGGCGGGCAGCCGATCGAGAAGGTGATCGAGTTACAGGCCGACGTGTTCAGCTTTGTGGTCGAGCAGGTTGGGGTCCGGTGATCAAAGCTCGTCGAGAAAGCGCAGATCCTTGCCTTTGTCCAGGTCGTGCCCGGCGCCCTCGATGAAATGAATCCGCGCCTGCTTGACCAGCTTGGCCGCTGTGCGCATCTCCTCGGGGCTTCCAAACGGATCCTTCGTGCCGTGGACAAACAGGACCGGCACCGCGATCTTGCCCAGGTGCTGCGTGCGTAGTTGGTCGGGCCTGCCCGGCGGATGCAATGGATAGGAGCAGAGCAGCAGCGCGTCGGCCACCTGCGGCTCCTCGGCCAGGAGCATAGACGCCTGACGACCGCCATAGGAATGGCCACCCAGCACCACCCGCCGGCCGGGCTTCAACATCGGCCGCACCAAGGCGATCGCATCCCGCAGGCCTTGCCGGTCTCCCGCGGCTTCAGCCGGCCGCGGCGGCCCGCCCGGCCTTCTTTGCCGATACGGCAGATCGCAACGCAGCACCAGCCAGCCGCGCGCCGAGAGCGCCTCGGCCATCGTCACCAGCATTGGCGCTTTGGCGTTGGAGCCCGCGCCATGAGTCATCACCAGCGCCTGTGCCGCCTCGCCCGTGATGGGCCGATGCAAATACCCACGGACCCCGGGCCGTTCAAATGCTTCCGCAACGCTCATAATATAGAGACTATGCGAATTGGCGCCAACACGTTGATCTGGACTGCCGGCTTCGGCCGCGAGCACATTCCCTTACTGGCCGAAATCAAGGAGCACGGCTTTGATCTGGTCGAGATCGCCCGGTTCGATTGGACAGACTATCCGGCCACCGAGATTCGGCGTGAGCTTGAGAAGCTTGACCTGGGCGTCAGCTACTGCACCGCCTTCGGCTCACCGGTCAAGAGCCTCGTGCATGAGGACGCCGCGGCGCGCCGGGCTGGCATCGATTTCATGAAGCAGGCGATCGACAACGCTGCGGCAACCGGCGGTAAGGTCATTGCCGGACCGTTCCACTCGCCCGTGGGTTTCCTGCCCGGACGACGCCGCACGTCCGACGAGTGGAAGTGGGAAGTGGCCGCGCTACACGAGCTCGGCGAGTACGCCCTGCGCGCCGACGTCACGCTGGCCGTGGAGCCACTCAATCGCTTCGAGTCTTACTTCCTCAACACCGCCGCCGACGCCGCGCAATTGTGCAACGAGGTCAACCATCCGAATATCGGCGTGCTCTACGACACCTTCCACGCGCACATCGAAGAGAAGGACCAGGGCCACGCGATTCGCACCGTGGGCCATCACCTCAAGCACTTCCATTCTTGCGAGAACGATCGCGGCACGCCCGGGAGCGGCCAAGTGGATTGGCCTACCGTCTTCACAGCCCTGCGCGACGTCAACTACCAGGGCGCGCTGGTGATCGAGAGCTTCGGCTATGCCATCAAGGAACTGGCGGCTGCGGCTTGCATCTGGCGTGATCTGGCGGCTTCACCAGACCGCATTGCCTGGGACGGCATCGGCTTTCTACGCAGCCACGCTTAGACCTTAGACCTTCGCCGGCACAATATACGGCGCGCGATAAACCCGAGTCAACATCTTGTTGGCTTCCGGGTCGTTCTTCACAGACCACGTCTTCTCGTCCCAGTGCAACGTCCGCCCTAGCCGATAAGAAACGTTGGCCAGGTGCACCAGCACGCAGGACATCGCGCCTTCTTCAATCTCCGCCGTCAGATCTTTCCGCTGCCGGCTGCGCACACCATCAATGAAGTTCTGGAAATGGTGGTCGCGCTCGTTGCGCGCTGACCCCGGTTGCTGATCGCGGCCCATGTAGCTGTAGTACTTGTTGTAGCCGT
>JAYTKJ010000671.1:0-17664 GCA_043730365.1 Acidobacteriota bacterium
CAAATGTGGGCGCGTCACGGTGCGGCGAATGGCCTGCCGGACGAACTCGGTCAGGAGGACTGGATTCTTTGTAACCTGGGCTGCTTCTCCAAGAGCTTCCAAAATGGAAACGGCGTCCCGAATGGAAACACGCTCTCGCAGCAGGTTCTGCAATACCCTCTGCACTGAAGCCAATGGAAGCAATTTAGGCACCAAATCCTCGACAACCTTGGGATTCTCCTCGGCAACCCGATCAAGGAGCCGTTTTGCATCCTGGCGCGAAAATAACTCCCAGCCGTGTCGGCGAGAAAGTTCCGCCAGGTGGGTGCCAAGCACACTGACCGGATCGACGACGGTAAAACCGGCATTGCGAGCACGGTCACCGGAGCCTGCTGGAATCCAATAGGCCGGCAATCCAAAGGCAGGCTCTTCAGTCTTGACGCCTTCGAGCGCAGGCACAACGCCCGAACCTGCGAATATAGCCAATTCGCTGCCGGACCGGATCTCATACCGCGCTATTTCAACTCCCTTGAGCAGTACTTGATATTCGCCCGCTCCCAGGTTCAGGTTGTCGGTCAACCGCACCGGCGGAATCACGAAACCCAGTTCGGCAGCCACTTGTTTCCTGATCCCGGAAATGCGGCGCAGCAAGGGTGACTGCGCGCCGCCCTCGACCAACTTGACCAGCCCCAACCCGACTTCGAGTGACAGCGGTTCTACCTTAAGCACCGATTCAACGCTCTCTTTTTGAGGCTCGGGCGCCTTGGCGGCTGCCGAACTCTCGCCAGCGGCAACCTTCCGTCGCAGTCGCTGTGCCATAGCGGCTAGCCCGCCGCCTAGCGCCAGAAAGGGGAGCGCCGGGAGGCCCGGGAACATTGCCAGTAAGGTGACCACGGCCGCTGCCAGCATGAGCGGCTGAGGGTTGTTGAGAACCTGTTTGTGAAACTCCTGTCCCAGTTTGGATTCCGAACTGGCCCGGGTGACGATCAGGCCGCCCGAGATGGAAATCATGAGAGCAGGGATGACGGTTACCAGCCCGTCACCAATGGTCAGCACTGTGTACGTGGTCAGAGCGCGCTGGAGTTCCATGCCGTGTTGAAAAACTCCCACTAGAAAGCCAGCCACTATGTTGATGCCGGTAATAAGAATACTGGCGATGGCGTCTCTTTGGGTAAAGCGCGAGGCGCCATCCATGGCGCCGTAGAATTCAGCCTCGGAGGCCAAGGCTTTCCGGCGCTGCCGGGCCTCGGCTTCGTCAATCAAACCTGCGTTCAAGTCCGAGTCGATCGACATTTGCTTACCCGGCAAGGCGTCCAGAGTGAAGCGGGCCGTCACTTCCGAAATTCGCACAGCGCCGTGGTTGATAACGACATACTGAATAGCGATCAGGACCAGGAAGATGACCGCCCCGATCATGTAGTTGCCCCCCACCACGAAGTTGCCGAACGCGTCGATGATATGGCCAGCCGCCGTGGTGCCCAGATTGCCCTGCAGCAAAATTAGCCGCGAGGAACTGATGTTGAGTGCCAGACGAAACAGGGTCAGCAGTAGTAGGGTTGTGGGGTAGACGCTAAACTCGACCGGGCGGGTGATGTACATGCCGACCAGCAGCACCAGTACCGAGAGCGTGATGTTCAACGCGATCAGCGCATCCAGCAAAAAGGCCGGAAGCGGCGCGATCATCGCCATCACAATACAGAGCACGGCGATCGGCACGGCCAACTCGGGCCAAGGCAGTGAACGGAAGCCCTGGATGATTCCGGCGTCAGCACCCGTCGACGGCGAATTGATTGGTGGCAGCGGAGAGGTGGAAGTGGCCATTCTGTCTAGGCTGACGAGGAGCGTCAGGATCGCTCTTGCATCTTGCTGCCCATTCCGAGGGAAGGTCTTGGTGTACCAATAGACTACGATTGTCTATGCCGTGCCGGGCCGCCCGCGGGAGAGTTATTCATCACCTTGTAGATGTAAGCGAGAACTTCGGCGACCGCCCGAAACAGCGGGGCAGGAATCTCCTGGCCTATTTCAGCCGACTGGTAGAGAGCACGAGCGAGAGGAGGGTTTTCGACAATCGGAACCTGATGACGGATCGCGCGTTCGCGGATCCGCGCCGCCAGAAAATTCTTCCCTTTGGCCACCACCTTCGGGGCCGGCATCTCACCGGCTTCGTAGCGCAGCGCAATCGCATAGTGAGTAGGGTTGACAACCACGGCCGTGGCGGTCTCCACATCCTTCATCATCCGGCGCCGGGACCGCTGGCGCATCAGCCTCCTGATGCGCGCTTTCATTTGCGGATTGCCTTCCGACTCTTTGCTTTCGTCTTTGACCTCCTGATGGCTCATCTTCATCTCGCTATCCCACTTCACCCGCTGCCGGTAATAGTCAATCACCCCGAGAGCCAGCAGCAGTTCGGCACCCTGCCAAAGCACTTCGCCTAGCGCCGCGCCAACGCGGGCCGAGCCGGCCTGAATCCCACCAGAGGAGAGCCGTTGAAAATCAGGCCCATTTCGAGCCAGCACTTGCGCGGCTAAATAGACAAAGATCGGCAGAGCGAGTAAGGCTTGAACCGCCTGCGACATGTTTTGTTTGGGCAACTGGGCAATCCGCGGCAGCGGATTCAGCCGGGTGAAATCGGGGCTCAACCTCGAGGGCGCCAAGCCGAACTGAGTCGAGACCAGTTGCAGGGCCAATGCTCCCACGACCAGCCATGCGCCCAAGTTGATCGCAGGCCACAACAATGGAGTTGCCAGTGACGCAGCCAGCGCCTGCATGTCACCGGCGCTGGACGGCCGTTCAAAGGCTGCCATCAGGAGCCGCCTCATCACGCGCTGCAATCCTTCCATCCATTCGCTGGTGTGGCGGGTCAACAGCCACACGAAAAGAAAAAACTGCGCCCCCGCCAGCAAGTCGCGACTAGCCGGAAACCGGCCTTGGCGCTGCGCCTCGTTGAGCTTTTTCTGGGTGGGCTGTTCAGTTTTCTGCGCATCGGCCATGCCGGGTTACCTTGAGATACCGAACCGCGCCAAATGTTCCAATGCCCCTTCCATGGTTCGCCCGAGCATTGCCGGGAAAGCCGTCGCCTGCCAGGCGAGCAGCAGCAGTGTAGCTCCCATTTTGACCGGCAACGCCAGATTCAGAAGCGGCATCTGAGGTTGGGTGCGCCCCAGCAGTGCCAGAGTTAGATCAAGAAGCAGTAGAAATGCGGTCACCGGCATAGCGAGGCGGAAAGCGAGCGCCAGGGCGGCTCCGCTCCATCTGATGACCATCATCGCCAACTCGGGGTTGAGATCGCCGGTACCCGAAGCCGTGCGCTCGAAGCTGAGAGCAAAGGCTCTGAGTACTTCCCGTTCCCAGCCCAGGCTAACGAAGAGTAGACCGGCCGCCAGTTGTCCGGCCACCTGGAGAACACCGGAGTCAGCCTGGGTGGCCGGATCAATGGTCGATGCATAGGAAAAGCCCGCCGGCACCGACATGAGCTGCATCCCAAACGTGAACACCTCCATAATCCAACCGACTATCACGCCGGCGCCAAGGCCCAGGGCTGCCTCCAGCGGCAATCGCCAAGCCGCCTCGGCCAGAGTGGTCAACCGCCCGTTTGTATGAAGGGCCAATGCTGGTGACAGGATCAGTGCCAGGCAAAGAGCCAGAATCACTCGGGGGACCTTCGTTGCCTCACGCAAACCCGGCAGTGGGACAAACGTCAAGGCGGCCGTTGTGCGCGCCAGCGCGACGGCGAATTGAGCTAACCATGCTTCCAGCTCAGCGGGCATATCGTTCGAGACCTCCCAGCAGCGCGGTCGTGTAAGCCGTCATCCTCATGCACATCCAGGGCAGCAATAACACGAGCGCCCCAAGGAATATCACCAGTCTCGGAACGGTGGAGAATCCAGAATCCTGGATGGAAGTAACGATTTGGACCAGGCTGATCACGATCCCGGCGACGAAGGCGACCGCCAGCATCGGCGATACCAGCCAGAAGGCCGTCATGAGCGCCTCTCTGACAATTTCGACGACCGTTTGGGCGTTCATTTGCTAACCAAAGCTCCGAACCAGCGAGCCGACAACAAGGCTCCAGCCGTCGACCAAGACGAACAGAAGAATCTTGAAAGGAGCCGAAATCATCGCCGGCGGCAGTTGCACCATTCCGATCGCCAGCGTCACCGATGCCACGACCAGATCGATAACCAAAAACGGGAAAAACAGGACCGCGCCTATTTGGAATCCGGCGCGCAGTTCCGAGAGCATGTAGGCCGGCATAAGGACCCGCAAATCGAGTGCTGCCGAAGTCTTCGGCGGAAGCGACTTGGAAATCTCAAGAATCAATCCGATGTCCTTCTCGCGTGCAAATTTCAGCAAATAGGCCCGCAAGGGCGGGGCCCCGTCGGCGGCTGCCTGCTCCAACGTCTTGCTGCCCGCGCGGTACGGTGCCCAAGATTGCTCGTTGAGCTGGCCGGTGAGCGGCTGCGTCACCACAGCCGTCAGAAACAGCGCCAAGCCGAGTAGCACTTGGTTGGAAGGTGCCGTCTGAGTGCCGAGAGCCTGCCTCAAAAAGTGCAGCACAAGCGTAATACGGAGGAAAGGGGTTACCGACATGATGACGGCCGGCAGTAGACTGAGTGCGGCCAACAGCAGCGCGATCTGCATCGGCTGGCCCAGCATAGCCGCCGGGTCTGCGGCTCCAGGCGGCGCCGCCCCAAGGGACCCAGCCGCCAACGCCAAAGCACTAAGCCGGAGAACCGGATTGGACATGGACCTCCTCCCGAAGTGCCAACGAGTCAACTTCACCGCAGAGCAGTGTTGCTCCGGCCGGGTGACAGGCCAAGATGAACTGTCGGTGCCCGCATTCAACCACATGGAGTGTGTGCTGGGGAGTGAGGCGGACGCTCTGCCGACACCGCAATATCCCCGGTCCCGATAGTAGTCTGGCCTTCAACCGGCTCAGCGGCCCGCCCGTGGAAGCGCGCCCTTTGGCGCGAGCCATCCAGACCACCCAAGCCAAAACCGCTAAGCAGATGACGAGCGCCATCCCACGCGCCATCGGTTCCCATCCGTCCATTGCTTCTACGCCTCTCCCCAGAAATCTGTAATCCTAACGCCGGTTGAGTCTTCGAGTATGACGATTTCACCGAACCCCACCAGGCTGTCGCCGATTCGAATATCGATGTTCTCTCCAGCCGACCGGCTCAGCTTTAGCACCGTTCCGGCGCTTAGCGACATAATCGCTCGCACCGAGAGGATCTTCCGGTCAAGCTCGGCGTCGATGGGTAGCAGCACGTCGGCGATATTGTGAATCCGGTCAAGTGCGGCCTCGGACTGAGGTGGCGTCGGCGACGAAGCCTCCTCAGGTTGGGCAGGCGGTTCAAACGCTGCTAGTTCCATAGAGCATTACCGCTTCAAGTTGATCGTCTCCTGGCTCATTTCGTCAACCGTGGTGATCACGCGCGAGTTGGCCTGATACCCGCGCTGGAGCACGATGAGATTGGTGAACTCACGAGCGATATCAACCGTCGAGTTCTCGATCGAGCCACCCGAGACATTGCCACGCCCGCCGGTGCCCGGCACTCCGATCGCCGGTAGAGCCGATCGAGCGCTGAGCTGGAAACTGTTGTTGCCCACCGATAGCAACGACTCGGGATTGCGGATTGATGCCATGGCGAGCTGACCAACCGGCGCTTGCGTGCCGTTGGAGTATTGGGCTAACACAACACCACCGGTGCCGATGCCGACGCGCAACAGCTGCGCGGTAGGGGTGCCGTTCTGCTGGTTGGCGGCTAAGGCCGAAGGTTGAGCGAACTGCGTGAAACGCGGTGTCTCCCCATTGTAGAGTTGCCAGTTCAGCGTCTGATCGGCCGCGCCGTTGGCAAGGCCCGTTACATTGAGGGCGGGGAATGGACCGGTGACCGGAGGATCGATCATCTGCCCGGATGGGCTGAAGGTGATCGAACCGGTTACAGGGGCAATCGGCGAGGTCACATCGGCATCGGGAAACGTAAGCGAATAGTCCCAAACATTCGCCGTCGTGTTCTTGGTGAAGTTGACGGCGGCCACATGAGACGACCCAAGCGAATCGAAAACCTCGATCGACGTAGCAAAGGTGGCCGGATTTGGGGGCGCCGAGGAAGCCGCGGCATTGAGGTTGATGTCAAAGGAAAATGTGGTGGTTGAAACCGGAGCTCGCAAGCTACCCACAGGGATCGAAATTGCGGTCACCGGGCCATTGGTTGACAGCGTTCCCCCGTTGTCGGTCCACCCAAGCACCCGCTGGCCGGTTGAGGTAAGCAGGTTGCCGGCCTTGTCCACTTGCAGGTTGCCTCCCCGGGTGTATTGCGTAGCGCCGGAACTGTCCCGAACTACCAGAAAACCGTCGCCTTGGATCGCGACATCGAGATCCCCGCTGCTGGTTTGTATCGCCCCTTGAGTGAACTGGCGGATCGTGTTGGGGCGAGCGACGCCAAAACCAACTTGGGTCTCACCGAGACCGGCTCCAAGTGATTGCGTGACGAGGTCGTAGAACGACACCACGTTGGCCTTGAAGCCGGGCGTATTAAGGTTCGCGAGGTTGTTAGCCACGACGTCAACGGCCGTTGAGTGCGCCGCAAGAGCCGACAAAGCAGTCGAAAAAGAAGTAAACATGAGCCTCCATTTTGCTATTAGATTTAGTCCGCCCGGCTTCTATCCGTTGGTCACTGGACCGTCGGGCGACCGATGCGCCCAATCTTCCAGCGTAGTCCGAATCCCTTCAAGCTCTTTCCGAGTTCCCAGAGCCTGCTCAAGCGAACTGAACTGGGTCAATTGTGATACATATTGCATCGGGTCCGAAGGATCCATCGGATTCTGATGTTGCAATTGTGCCACCAGCAGTTTAAGGAAGGTATCTTTGCTGGTTAGTGGATCCTCGGGGGCCTTGGCGGCAGGCGGCTGGACGCTGGCAGTGCCCGCTTGGGAAAGTGGTGTGGTTAGAGCGGAAATACTTGACATGATTGCTTCTCCTTACTAGTGCAACGGTCTAGGTTCTCAAACTGGCCTCATCAGTGGGCTCGAAACCGGTTCGCCCAACAAATCGACCGGCAAAGCGAACGCGGTGCCGGCCTTCTTGACGCGAGGGCGCCGGTCTTCGTGATCAAACGCTGGGTGTTGGCGTTCTTCGCCACGGTAGCCCTGCCCGGTATCAGAGGGTTCCAAGCCCGGGACCAGGGTACCGAGTGACAACTCACGAACTCGGCCCGCCAATTCCTCCAGGCCGGTGAGCAGACGTTCTTTGGCCACGGTATCTGGCGTTGCCACCCGCACTTCCAGGCCGCCTCGCGATTCTACGACGCGAACCGAAATCCGCTCAGGGCCAATCGAAGTCAGGTCAAGGCTCGAAAGAGTTTGCGCCGAAACTGCCGAGTCCGTCTCTGGTGGTACTCTGCCTGCGTCCAGAAGTGACCATACCTGTTCGGTGGGTTCGGGCGTCTTTGCGCCCTCGGCGGCGATTGAGAATTCAGGTGCCCGAAAAGCCGGGCTCGGCAAGGCGGACTCTCCCGGTTGGCGAAATGGCTCGGGCGGATTCTGGTTGCCAACCGGCGGTTGAGGTCCTTTCCGATGAGAATGGAGCAACTCGGTGAAGTTCTCCTCTGATGATTCTGGTGTCCCGATCGGCTCCAAGTTGGCAGCATCAGTAGATGATTCCCGTCGGGTTTCGACATCAGAATGATCGGGGCGCGGCTCGCCGTCGGCTCTGGCCATCAACAGGCTAAATACGGCCTCGGCCGGACCGCCGGACTCGTTGGGCATTGCGATTGGCGATGCTTTTCCTGGCGCGCCACCCGGGCGTGGCACCCCCGCAGTTTCCGCATCTGGATTGATGGGTCTGCCGCGGCCTGGCCCCCCCACGGGCTCATGGTCCAGCCGAGCCTGCCCGGAAACACCGGTGCTCGCAACCCCGCTCTTGAGTGGCCCGGTGAAAGCACCATTCTTCGTTGACTTGGGCTCAAGATCGCCGGGCAAGACCGGGTAGGACTGCGGATCCGCCGGCTCCGGCACCGGCAAGTGGAGATCGCGATGCTGATCCGGCGTGGCGGACAACTCCTTGTCGCCCGCCTGTGAGTCTACCGAAGGCGCCGAGGGAGTTGGGAGTTCGGGGGACAACGCTTGTAGGGCCTGGTCGTCGTGTGCTTCACCGTCGTCGGGTAACTGGGCGCCACGATTTTCCCCATCTGGTTGATATATGACTGCCCCGGTCGTCTCGCCCCACTGAGTGTGCAAAGCCAGCAAACCATCGCTGCCTAGCCCGAGATCCCGGTTTGAAATCTCCGCTTCCATTTCGGCGTTCCGTTGTGGAACATCTTCGCCCACCGCGCCCGCGCTACTGAGCTGGGAAGGGTTAAACTGGATTGGTGAGATGGCGTTTGAAAGAGCCAGGAGGGCGGTCGCCGGGCTCACGGGGGACTCCGGATTAACGCTCTTACTCGGACTCTTGCGCGAAGGCTCCTTAGCCTGACCTTTAGCATCGGGGCTTTCAATCCGCCCGGGACCGACCGTTTCCATGGTTCCGGCAGAGAGAAGCTCGGCAAATAGTAGAGTCGTCTCGGGCAGGGCGGGTTGCTCCCGCCGCGAGTTACCCGAGCTGGCAGCCGAACTGGGCGTAGCCTGGTGGCCTTGGCTCAAAGCAGATGCGCCGGGTTGCGACGGTTTCATCCGAGCGCCCGCCGTCGAGTTGTTCGTGAGCAAGTCCAACACGCTGGTTTCACCAGCACGCGGACAGCCAAGTTTATCGAAGGCGAGAAAGCTTGAGAGAAAAGAGAATTCTTGCTCGCCGCAAGCTTTGGCGCCCGACGAAATCTTGCCATCGGCGAAACTTTGGCTCATCAAATCGCAATCCTATTGACGAATTATTCGACAAGTCAAATGTTAGTGGCCGCGGGCACGTTGGCCCTTCAGCTGCCTGTAGATTCCTGTAATGGATGCCTTCATGATTTCTGCCGCCAGTGGAATGCGGGCCAGACTCGAGTCGCTTGAGATGCTCGCCAATAACCTGGCCAACCAATCTAGTCCCGGCTTCAAGCCAGACCGCGAGATGTACACTCTCTACGGGGCGCCCGAGACTCTTTGGCCCAATGACGAGTCCACAGTGCCATCGCCCACGGCTCCCCTCATCGAGCGACACTGGACAGACTTCAAGCAAGGTGCGTTCAGCCAGACCAGTGAGCCTTTCGATCTTGCACTAAACGGACCTGGGTTTTTTGCTGTCCGTAGCGATCGTGGCGAGTTGCTTACTCGAAACGGCAACTTCAAGTTGTCAAAGGACGGCGCTTTGGAGACGCAGGACGGTTTTGCCGTCTTGGACAATCAGCGTAATCCGATTCGGCTTAGTTCGGCCAGTGCAGTGGAGATTTCACAAACAGGTGAGATACGGCAAAATGGCATTCTCGCAGCCCGTCTCGGCATCGCCACCGTGCCAGACCAAGCAGCGCTTTCCAAACAAGCCGGCACCTACTTCAGAATGGCCGGCGCCGCCCAGTTTGCCGCAGCCGCCGGGGCTTCGGTGCACCAGGGCCGGCTCGAGAACTCCGGCCACTCGCCAGCCGAAGGCGCGGTCCGTTTGGTGAACGTTTTACGTCAATTTGAGAGCTTGACCAAAGCGGTCCAAATCCATGCCGAGATGAACCACCGGGCGGACGAAGTGGCACGCGTCGGCGGCTGAAACGTCTCCGGTTAACCAGAAAGGAAACAATAATGATCCGAGCATTGTTCAGCGCGGCCAGCGGTATGACCGCCCAACAGACCAACGTCGACAACATCGCCCACAACCTGGCCAACGCCAATACTGTGGGCTTCAAGCAGCGCCGGACCCAGTTTCAGGATTTGCTCTACCAAAGCATGGTGCAACCCGGAGCGGCGGCCGGAGCGCAAACGGTCGTTCCGACGGGCCTTCAAATAGGCTTGGGTACCCGGCCAAGCTCGAACGAAATCATCTTTACTCAAGGCAGTTTCCAGCTGACCGGCAATCCCCTGGATATGGTCATCGAAGGCCGCGGGTTCTTCCAGGTCCGCCGGGCGACCGGTGAAATCGCCTACACTCGATCGGGTAACTTTCATCTGGACCGGGATGGCAACGTGGTTACGTCCGACGGAGAGGCCCTCGAGCCGCAAATTACTCTGCCTGCTGAGGCACAATCGATCTCGGTCGCACAGGATGGAACTGTAAGCTACTCCTTGCATGGTCAAGCGGCCGCCCAACTCGCCGGACAAATTCAACTCGCCAACTTTGTCAATCCGGCCGGACTTAACAGTATTGGTAAGAACCTCTATATGCCGACCGACGCCTCGGGTGACCCAGTGGTTGGGAATCCCGGGGGGCAGGAAGGACTGGGAGGGGTGCAGCAGGGGTATGTGGAAGCCTCCAACGTGAGTGTCGTCGAGGAGTTTGTCAATCTCATTCTAAGTCAGCGAGCCTACGAGGCCAACTCCCGGGTCGTACGCGCATCCGATGAGATGTATCAACAGGTCAACCAGCTGACACGATAGGTGCATGACGTGAACTCGTTGCCTCCCATCTTCGTCATCGTGGCTTCCCTCTCAGCCGAATGTCTGCCGATCCACGGTGATCGAATCCGGGCTGCGGACCTGGCGCCGATCATTGCTGAGTTCGGTGCGGCCGGCGAACGGACTCTAGCCCCTGCCCCGCTGGCCGGCGCTGAGCGTCGATTCCCCGCCGCCGAATTGCACCGCCTAGCTCGCCGCCTCGGGCTACCGACTTCACTGGCAAAATCGTGGCCTGAGTCGGTCTGCTTTGCCTACGTAAGTCGACCGCTCACTCTAGAGGAGATTGACCGCGCGATCCGCCGATCGGCCGGCCCCGGCGCTTCGTTCGAAATCTTGGAATTCACTCTGTTCCCAATGCCACTCGGAGATGTAGTCTTTAAGGACATAAGCCTGCGTCCGGACAGACGCGATGGAACCAAGCTGCTGCACGGCAGCGTCCAGTATGCCCCGGGACGGCGGGTGCCCGTTTGGGCGAGAGTCAGAGCGCTTGAAAAGCCAAAGGGTTTAGTTGCCGCGCAAGACTTGCGCGCTGGAGTCAGGATGGAAGCGTCTCAAGTGCGGCTGGCCGATCTCGAATTTGCAGTCGGGCCGCGGCTGGCTGCCCCGGAGGCTATCACCGGACTGATGCCACGACATGCCATCGCTGCCGGCACGCCTCTAACTCCCAGGATGCTGATCCGGTGTCGCGATGTGGATCCCGGACAGACTGTGCAGGTGCGGGTACGAGCCGGAGCCGCGCGGCTCTCATTCGAGTCGCGGGCCGAGACCGGCGGATACACCGGAGATCAGATCCTACTCAAGAACCCTGTTTCCGGCCAACGTTTCAAAGCCAAAGTGGAAGGACAAGCACGAGCCTCGTTGGACGTGCTGACCAAGGATAATTGATGCGCCTCTCATTCGGATGGTTCCTGATACCCTTCTCCAGTTTGTGTGCTGCCACTGTAGAGAGCCCTCTGGACGCCTTCATTCGCCAGACGGCGGCAGCATCCCCTGGCGCCCCCTACAGCAGCGGCTCACTCTACGCAGCCGGCTCGATCCTCGGAGACCTCGCTGGTGACTTCCGGGGAATGAACGTCAACGACTTGGTTACGATTGTCGTCGCCGATCGCGCCACTGCGCTAGCCAAAGGCACCGCCAATTCCAAACGCACATCGGCCGCCAAGGCATCGATTCCAGCACTAGCCGGACCTACCCGTGGACGCATTCTGCCGAATCTTGCACAGTTGCAAGGCGAGCAAAAACTGGACGGCCAGGGAGAAACGAGCCGGGAGATGACCCTGAACGCAACGGTTACCGGACGCATCACCCACGTGCTCCCAAACGGCAATTTCATCGTCGAAGCCGCCAAAGATGTGGTCGTCAATGCTGAGCGACAAACGGTGACCGTGCGCGGCGTAGGCCGATGGACCGACCTCAGCTCGGGCAACCGGGTTTCCAGTGACCGGCTTGCCTACCTCGAGGTCAAGGTACAAGGCAAGGGCATCGTCGGCGATGCGATCCGGCGGCCAAATTTCCTATATCGCCTCCTACTGGGCATTCTCCCTTTCTAAATATCCTATGTCGATCAAACTTTGCCTTCCATTGGTGATGTTCACCACTCTGCTCACAGCGGCGGCTGAGCCACCACCCTCCACTTCCAGACTCAAGGAGCTGGTGAGTCTGGAAGGCGTTCGCGACAACCAGCTGATCGGCTACGGTCTGGTAGTTGGACTCAACGGAACCGGTGACAAGCGGCAAACCGTCTTCCCTGCCCAAATGCTGAGCAACATGTTGCTGCGAATGGGCGTCACAGTATCGGCCACAGCTTTGCAGGCGAAAAACACAGCGGCGGTCATGGTCACGGCCACGCTACCACCCTTCGCCCAGCCTGGCACCCGCCTGGACATCAACGTCGCCGCCATGGGAGATTGCACCAATCTGCAAGGCGGCATTCTGCTCATGACGCCCCTCAAGGCTTCATCGGGTCAAGTCTTTTCGGTGGCGCAGGGCCCGGTTGTTACCGGCGGCTTTGTAGCCGGCCGTGGGGGTAACAGCCAAACGGTCAATCATCCAACAGTCGGGCGAGTCCCTCAGGGTGGCCTCGTCGAGCAGGCTCCTCCTTCCTCGCTCGGCGATGGACATGTCAGGCTCCAACTTCACCGGGCTGATTTCACCAATGCAACCCGTGTGGCTGCCGTCGTAAACCAGAAATTCGGGGCCGCCGGAGCACCTATCGCCGCAGCGCTCAATTCCGGCCTCATCGCGGTCGATATCCCCGCCGGATTCCAAGGCCGTTCTGTAGAATTCATCGCTCAACTGGAAAACCTGCGGATCGATCTGGACCGCCCCTGGCGGATCGTGATCAACGAAAGGACCGGTACCGTATCCCTTGGCAAGGAGATCCGGATCGCCCCGGTCTCGATCCTCCACGGCAACCTGACCGTCGAAATTGAAACGTCCTACGATGTTTCCCAGCCCGCGCCGCTATCGGGCGGACAGACTACGGTTGTTCCGAAAGTAGGCGTAGGAGTCAAGGAAGAAAAAGCGCGGAACGTCAGCTTGCAGGCAGGAGCTACAGTTGAGGACCTGGTCAAAGCGTTGTTGGCCATCGGCTCAACGACGCGCGACGTCATTGCGATTCTCCAGAACTTACAAGCTGCCGGCGCGTTAGCCGTCGACCTCGAGGTGATCTGACATGAAAATTGACGCACCCACCACAGGGATTCTTGATTCCGCGGTACCTTCCAAGAAACCCGCGGATGCCGCTCAGACGGCCTCCGACTTTGAGGCCCTTATGATTGGTCAAATGCTGAAGTCGGCCCGGGCGGATTCGCAAGGCTGGCTCGGCACGGGCGAGGATACGTCGGCGGCGTCGCTGATCGAGATGGCAGAAGAGCAGATCTCTAAAGTGCTGGCGCAAGGAGGCGGAATAGGGCTCGGCAAGATGATCCGAGATTCGCTCCAAGCCCAAAAGAGCAATGCAGACCCTCAGGAGGGCTCATCAACAGTGCAGATGTCAGGCAAGTTGCGGTAGGCTTCGGCGTAGTCCAATCCGAATCCCACCACGAACTGGTCGGGAATCGTGAAGCCCACATATTTGACCTGCACCGGTCTCATGCGCCTCGATGGCTTGTCGAGCAACGCGACAATCTGAATAGACCGCGGCCGCCGCTGCTGCAGCACGTGGGCCAGGTACGTCAACGTTACGCCGGTATCGACAATATCTTCCACAATGAGCACATCCACGCTCTCGAGCGACATGTCAAGATCTTTGGTGACTTTCACCTCGCCTGACGAGGTTTTTCCTTTGCCATAGCTCGAGATTCCCATAAAATCAAACCGCACATCACCGGGTATCGCCCGCACCAGATCGCTCAAGAAAATACACGCGCCTTTGAGGATCGCGATCAGATAAAGTGGCCGGTCGCCATAGTCGGCCCGGATTTGTCGGCCCAACTCCTGGACACGCTGATGGATGTCGACGCGGGGAATCAGGATACTGAGTTTCGAGGGAAGTTGAGCTTGGTCCAAAGGAGTCTCCAGACTCATCAGTGTACTCGCTCAGCGAAATGTTTCACTGGGTGGACCGATATGCACGTGTGCGCCGGTCGCCTGGCCCGGCACAAAAGTACGAAACGCGATGTAGGGAATGCGCATCATCTCCAACTGCCGCCGCAGCCAAGCGCCTTCTTCCGAGTCAGGCAGCACGGCCACATCCACACGCCCACGGTGATCGTAGCCCATGGTGCGATGCATCTCGGTGTCGCCCTTGGCGCTAATCGGCATGATCTTGCGGAACCGCTTGGCATACCCAATCTCGATCGCACGCAGATGGAGCGGCGTGAATGACCCATTGCCGTCATACCGCTCGTTGCCATAACCGCGCGAGGCGCCCGGGCGGCTCAAGGTTTCCAGCTTCGACTGCAACTCGCGTTCAGCCTTGATCATCTCTTTCAACTCGTGCAGTAGCCGCGCGTGACTGACCGCCTGCCCGTAGACAATGCGGTTTCGATCAAATTCTTCAAGATAGGGAGTAAGGCTCGTTAAGGGAGCCACGCCCTCGTCCACCCGCTTCTTGGCCGCTGCAACTCGCTCTTGAGACCGCTTCACCTGCCGCTCGGCCGCCCCCATCATCAGGCGGGCCTGCTCCTCGGTGAGAGACTGCAATCCATCCTTCGAATACAGCGTCTGCTGAATAATCTCGCGATCCTTGGCTTCCACCAAACCCGCATATGCGTCCTCCAAGGCCTTACGCGGTAACGCCCCGGCGACGACCATCCGTTGCACCCGCTCCACCTCTTGCTTGGCGCGCGACACCTCTGGAGACGCGTCATCCCCTCGCGCCCCAAAGGCGAGAGCGGACACACCGATCATCACAACAATATTGCGAACTAAGATCACTGCCCTTCCTCGATTGTAGTACGATACCGGTAGGAGTCGCCTATCCCCCCGGTCAAGAAGCCCAGCACCACCGCCACCAGGAAATCCGCCGTCAAGAAACCTGCCGCGCCACGCCCTGTCCGCGCGAAGAAGGCTGCGGTACCCGAGCCCCCGAGCGATGCGTGGCTAGCCTGTGTGCGCGCGGCCGAGGACAAGAAAGCGACTGCGGTTCGGGCGCTCGATTTGCGCGGCGGTGAATCTACTTTCACCGATTTTCTCGTCATCTGCACAGCCGGCAATCAACGGCAGGTGCAGGCGATCTCCGACGAAATCGAGCGCGTGATGAAGCTCAGAGGTGACCCCCCTTTTGGCATGGAAGGCTACACCTCCGCTGAATGGATCCTCATTGACTTTGGAGACCTCGTGGTGAACGTCTTCACCGAAACCGCGCGCGCCTACTACGACTTGGATCGGTTGTTCCGGGACGCGAAAAGCCTCACGATTCCCCGTGGGTAACCGCAAAACAGAAAGAGGTGTGGCGTGAAAGCCGTCTATCTGCTGTTGCTCCTCAGCCTGCATGCATCGGCCTGGGAGGCCGCTCAGGATCTCCTCGATGCGGCGCGCAAAGGCGATTTGGCGAGTGTCAAAACGGTGCTCGGCAACCAGGCCGATCTCCTCGAAGCCAAGACCCGCTACGGACAAACGCCACTTTTTCTGGCGTCGATGAACGGTCATGTCGACGTTGTGCAATACCTGCTCGAAAAGGGCGCCAAGGTGGACGTAACCGACACCTTCTACAAATCCACGGCCGTCGGATTCGCAGCCAGCCGGAAGCATCTCAACGTCGTCAAACTGCTGTTGGCCCGTAGCTTAGACGTGGACGGCAACCTCGACACCGTCACCGGTCTGCGCAACACCGAACTAGTTGGAGCCGTACTCGCCGCGGGCAAGCCGTCCCAGGCCGCCTTGGACAGGAACTTCGAGTTGGCCTCCAGTCACGCCGAGATTGCCGAGTTGCTGCGCAAGGCCGGCGCTCAACCCCCGGCCCCGGGCTTCGCAGTCGATGCCAAGACCCTGGAATCGTACGGCGGCTCATATCGTGCCGAAGGTTTTCCGCTGGAAATCAAGGCGTCGGTCAAGGAGGGGAAACTCTATCTGCAGGCCACCGGGCAGCCGGAGTTCGCACCAAAAGCAAAGAGCGCTACCCTGTTTGAGTTCGCGCCCGGTCGCCTCGAAGTGGAATTCAACGCTCCCGGCGCCTTTGTCCTTCGCCAAGGCGGGCAGGTGATCAACTTCAAGAAAGTGGTGACGCCGTGAGAACCGCAGTGGGTACCCTCATGCTGGTGGCGTTCGCCGCCGCCGCGGACTGGCCGCAGTTTCGCGGGCCTTCCGGCTCCGGCGTGGACGACACCGCCACTCCACCCGTCCAATGGAAAGCGTCAGACGTCGTCTGGAGAGCGCCCGTCGCCGGTTTGGCCGTCTCCTCGCCCATCGTCTCCGGTGATCGAGTGTTTGTCACGACCGCGATTTCCAGCGACGCGAGCGCCGGCTTGCGCATCGGCCTCTACGGCGATGTCGAGCCCGCCCCGGACGTGACGCCGCACGTCTGGAAGGTCCTCGCCTTTGATAAGAAATCCGGCAAGCCGCTGTGGGAGCAAACCGCCTGGCAGGGCGTTCCCAAAACCAAGCGCCATCCCAAGTCGTCCCAAGCCTCTTGCACGCCCGCGACGAACGGTAAGGTGGTCGTCGCCTACTTCGGCTCCGAAGGACTGTTCGCTTATTCCAGCGACGGCAAGCTCCTGTGGAAGAAAGATCTCGGCCTGCAGAACGCCGGCTGGTTCTTCGATCCGGACTACGAGTGGGGCGCGGCCAGCTCGCCGGTCATCCACAAAAATTCGGTGATCGTGCAATGTGACCGTCAGCGCGATTCCTTCGTGGCCGCTTTCAGTCTCACCGACGGCAAAGAACTCTGGCGGACCGTGCGCGATGAACTGCCCACTTGGGGAACACCCACATTGGTGCCCGGCAAAGAGCGCACCGAGTTAGTGACCAACGGCAGTAAAGCCATCCGCGGCTATGATGCCGATACCGGCAAAGAGCTTTGGACCTTGAGCCCCAATTCCGAAGTAGTTTGCACGACGCCCGTGTTTGGCCACGGTTTGATTTTCGTGACCGCGGGCTATCCGCCGGTTCGGCCGGTCTACGCGATCCGTCAGGGCTCGATGGGCAATCTGAACCTTGCCGAGGGGAAGACAGCAAGTGATTCGATTGCTTGGAGCAATTCAACGGGCGGAGTCTATCTTCCTTCGCCCCTTCTCTACGGCGATCATCTCTACACGGTAGGCAACAACGGGGTCCTGACCGTTTATGACGCCAAAACCGGCACGCGTGTCTATCAGCAGCGCGTAGGCAGCGGCGGATCATTCACGTCCGCCCCGGTCGCCGCCGCCGGTCGCATCTATGTATCGAGCGAAGATGGCGACGTCTACGCGATCAAAGCGGGGGCGCAATACGAGTTGCTCGGCAAGAGCTCGCTGGGCGAGAAGCTACTCACCACGCCGGCGCTCTCCGGTAACCTAATTCTGATTCGTGGAGACAAGCACTTGTTCGCCATCGCCGCTGCCACCGAAACAAAGTAACCGCTCTCGCAACGCGTGCGCTACCCGAGTGCGTCACGCGCCACCCGTGTCCGTTACCGAGCCGCGCGCGCCAGCAAGCCCTGATGTTCGGACGAACATTGAAAGCGATGAAAATCAGCGAGGCATGAAGTAAGATTGGCTTGGCAAGGAGGCGGCTGAGGTC
>JAYTKJ010000672.1:0-32313 GCA_043730365.1 Acidobacteriota bacterium
TTCAGTTCAACGCCCGTTCTCACGCCGCTTCCGGGTCAGCCTTCCTCCTCGCCCCGGCCTCCGCGCCGGAAGCGGGCGATGAGAACTTATGCATTGACAAGTCGGGGAAATTTTTCTTCTCGGTCGTTTTCTAGAGTTTAGGCCGAATCGCGATGCCACTGTTCTCGGCCTTCAGCAGACCTTGGGCTTAGTGCGCGTGGCGTCTTGTGTCCGCGCGCAACTTTGCAAAGGAGGTCTTTCCAAAATGAGACCTGAAGACTTGGCCGGTCTTTCCAACTACAGCGGCATTTACTTTGACCCGGAAACGGGCAAGACTTATCGCGAAGACGGCGCCGATACCGGCTATACGTTCGAGCGTGCCCGATGGACCGGGCCGTTCGGTATCACTGCCTGGCCGTGGCTGAATCCGATTTCGTTCGCCACAGCTGACACTGCCAATCGAGTCCTGGAATGGGCGCGTGCTATCGCGCCGGCCCCTCTGGCCGTCACTCTCGATGACCGCAACAACGTTCTCGGCCCGTTCACTCGAACCGTCGAGCGGCTGATTGTCATAACCGACCTCGGCGGCAAGGCCGAGTCGTTCAGCGCCGGGTGGCTCGCCAACTCGATTATTCGCCACGGTGAGCGCACTGCGGCGGGATACTTCCAGGCCGAGTGGCGCACGGCGGGTCTGCGGTTCTAACCTGAAGAGGTTGATCCGCTTTCCACTCTTCGCGATGGTGTTGTGCGTGGCGCCGGTTTTTCCCGGCGTCGCGCGCGGCGCCGTCCAGATTGAAATACATTTCCCGGTTCTGGAACGTACGCTCGCCGAGCAGATGTTCGCCCAGGACGGGCGCAAGTACGTCAAGGGCTCCAAAGCCGACAAGTGTTCTTTCGCCTATCTCAGCAAACCCAAGCTTGGCGGCTGGAACGGCAAGTTGAGTATCCACGCCCGCTTCACCGGCCGCAGCGCCGTGGATATCTTCGGGCAATGCCTCGGACTGGGCGACGATTTTACGGTTAACGTGCTGGCTACACCGCACTACCTGAACGGCAAGCTGAGATTGAAAGACGTTAGCGTGGTCACCGAGGGCCGGGATTCGCTCTACGTCCGGAACGTGCGGCACAAGCTGGCAGAGAGCCTGGAGCGCGATTTCTTCTATCAGCTCGATACCGGCGCGCGGCGGTTGCTTGAAGAAACCAGGCCTGGTACCGCCTACGAGCTACACCTTCACGATTTCGGCATTTCCGGGATCGGCGTCACCGATCAGGCCATCGTACTTACTCTGGATTTTCGGCTCGCCGTGCAGTAGTCGCAGTGGTTGCCAGCCACGCCATCACGCGCCGCTCATACTCGCCCGGAGCCACGCGGATCGGCTCGGTGTGGCCAGCGCCGGCCACTTCCCAATAGTTGCCGCCATGAACGGCCTGCAGGCGCCGCGAGTGCGTCGCCAGAATCGCCTCGTCGATGGCGCCGTGAATCAGCATCACCGGCTGGGTGGCCTTGAGTAGCGCATTCACTGGACGGGCGGCATGCAGATTGAAACCATATCGCCAACGGACATAGAGGAACGCGAGTTCGCCGACAGGGCGAAATCCCCAATGCGCCACCCAGTTGGGGACGCCGAACCGGCCGGCCATTCGATCATACGCCGCTTCGCGAAACGTAGTGAAGGAAGACTCGGCCACCACTTTTTCAAGCCGCCGCTCGCCCGGCAGGGCGTTGATCAGCACCGCCGCGCCCATGGATTGGCCCAGCCCAACGAAAGTGTCGATGCCCAGCCGCTCGCACAGCCAGTCGCCCCAGGCGCTGACATCGCCGGCCTCGCGCACGCCGAAGCTCACCGTGGACCCGCCGCTTTCGCCATGCCCACGGCTGTCCGGCGTCAGCACGGCATAGCCGAGCCGCAGCAATAGCCGGGCATGTTCCAGCATCGCCACGCGGCTGTCCACAAATCCGTGCAGCACCATCGCTGCTTCGCCGCTCCATTGCTCCGGGCGCAAGAGCCAGCCGCGCAACGTCACGCCGTCTTGCGCCGCGACTTCGACGGACTCGACACCCGCTCCCGTTTCGAACGCCAGGCTTCGGTCGGCCCGAACCCTGCGCCGGCCCCGCACGCGCACGTTACGCTCAGCCAACAAGACTGCGGCTGCCGAGGTGGCGAGCAAGAGGACGCCAGCTACAATCAGGAGGGCTGCCGTGTTACTCACTGTCGGTCACTCGACTCATTCTATCGAGGCATTTCTCGATCTGCTGGCGATGCATCATGTGGCGAAGCTGGCCGACGTGCGCAGCGTGCCCTACTCCCGGCGTCATCCGCATTTCTCGCGTGATGCGCTTGGCGCGGCTCTCGACGCGCGCGGCATCGCCTATCGCCATTTTCCTGGGTTGGGCGGCAAGCGTGAAACAACCTACTCGGAGTATATGGCTACTCTGCGGTTTCGCGAGGCGTTGGACCAATTGCTGGAATACTCGGCAGCCGGCGTGACTGCCGCCATGTGCGCCGAAGCCGATCCGCTCCAATGCCACCGCCAGTATCTGGCCGACGCAGTGCTGGCGCGCGGAATCGACGTCATCCATCTGCACGCCAGCGGTGGCTTCCGATATCACCAACTCTCGCCGCTGGCCCGTGTCTCTGAAGCTGTCGTCACGTATCCGACCTTGCTTGATGGAGGAGAATAGTCGCTTGCCCGCTCTTGCTTTGCTCTTGTTTGCGCAGTCCGCCGTTTCGGGCCAGGATCTGCGCCTGTTCTACCGCTCCGCTGTCGATGCATCCGAACAGCCCTACCGGCTGTACGTGCCCTCTGCGTATCGCGGTGGCGAGGCGCCGCCCATGCCGCTGGTGATCGCCATGCATGGCACCGGGGGCACCGAGGCCACGTTGTTTGACGACCCGGCGTACAAACAGGGCGCGCTCAAGCGGGCCGCCGAAAAGCACGAGATGATCGTCGCCTCGCCGCTCGGCCGCGGGATCAGCGAGTATCGCGGCATCGGCGAGAATGACGTCTTTGAGGTTCTGGAAGCGGTGCGCGCGCGCTACAAGATCGACCCGGCGCGCATCTATCTTACCGGCCACTCGATGGGCGGAACCGGCGCGGCCTATCTGGCGCTGCATCACCCGGATCTGTTCGCCGCCGCCGCGCCGTTGGCCGCCGCTTATAGCTTCCCGTGGCTGGCGCGCAACGCCGTCACGGTTCCTTTTCTATGGATCGGCGGGGCCGCTGACGCCGGCTACTATCATCGGGGCGTAGCGGTGGGCGTGGAGCGCATGCGCCAGTTCGGCGTGCCAGTGATTTCCGAAGCGATTCCGGGCGAAGGGCACGGCGGGCCGGTCAAGGACTTTGACCGTGTCCTGGCATGGCTCGGTCAACACAAGCGCGACTTGCACCCGCGATCCTACTTCTTTGAGCTCGATACGCCGATGCACGGCGAAGCATGGTGGACGCGCGTGGAACGTATCGAAGTGCCCGGCCGCATCGCTTCGATCGAGGCGCGGGCCGACTCACGCGAGCGGGCCGTCTTCGACACCGTCAATGTCGCCGCGTTCGCCTTTCATCCGGACCACGCGGTCTTTGACGCTGGCGCGCCTGTGGAGGTGATGGTCAATGGTCGCGGCGTGTGGAAGGCGATCATCCCGGAGGGCCAGGAGCTCCGCATCGCTGCAGGCGCCGCGCGCCTTACGCCGTCCAAGCCACGCAACCTGACCGCTTGGCGTGCGCACACTGTGGCCACGTCGACGCGTGAGCTTGACATGACGGGAGACGAGAAGCCGCTCGCCAACTGGATCACCGACGCGATGCGTGCCGCCACCGGCGCAGACTTGGCGCTATGGGGCGGATGGGCCTACCGCGGGTTGCCGATTCCGGCGGGTCCGGTGGATGTGGTGGATCTGATCCAATGCAGCCGGCCATTCGATCAATCCCTGGTCACGTTGCGCCTGACCGGCCGCGAAATTCGGGCCATCCTGGACGACAACGTTCCGCACCCCAAGAAGGACCAGCCATTGCGCATGGACTCACCTGGAGCCAGCCGGCTGCTGCAAATCTCTGGAGGTTCGTATGCCTTCGACGTGCACGCGCGAGATGGAGAGAAGATCGTCAGCAGCACGTTGCAGATGAACCGTGTCTATCGCGTCGTCGTGGAGGGCCAGGTGGTGGAGCGAGAGAGCGCGCTGCTCGGTGGCCGCTTCAACAAGCTTGAGTATGAAGCCACCGGCATCCCGCTCACGCTAGCGCTCTACGGCCATGCCACTCGCACGGGGCGTATTGAGGCGCGGCAGGAAGGCCGCGTGCGTGCCGTACGCTAGAGAGAGACCAAATGGCCCCCCACCCCATCCAGCGGAGGCTGCGCGCCGAAGAGTTTGTGCGTTTGCGCCGGGCAGACGATCAAGCTCGCTTCGCTGCGTCGCAACGCCAGGGCCGCATCGATCCCAATCCCCACCAGATTGACGCGGTGATCTTCGCGCTGAAGCGGATTCCTGAGGGCGGCTGCATTCTGGCCGACGAGGTCGGCCTGGGCAAGACGATCGAGGCCGGCTTGGTCATCGCCCAGTTACGCGCCGAGGGCTCAGCTGACCGGATCCTGCTCATTGTCCCGAAACCGCTGCTGGGCCAGTGGCAGGACGAACTGTTTCGGCTCTTTGAAATTCAAGCCGTGGAGGGAGGCCGTGACGGCAAGCCTCTGACCGGCCCGGGCGTTTTCCTCATGGGCCGCGAGACGGCGGGCAGCGCTCGCGGGGCGGCGATATTGGAAAGTGGCGAACCCTTTGACCTGTGCGTGATCGATGAAGCGCATGAGGTGTTCGCCAACATCTACCGGCGCTTTGACAAGAATGGCGACTATCGCGAAGACTCGCCGGATGCCCAAACCGCCGGGAGGATTCGAGCGTTTCTTCGCCAGACTCCGGTACTGTTGCTGACCGCCACTCCCATCCAGAACAATCTCACCGAGCTATGGGGCCTCGTGCAGTATGTTGAACCCACGGGGACGCTGCTTGGGAACCTGCCCACTTTTCGCAATGTCTTTTGCGACGGAGACGATCGCCTCCTTGTTGAGGGCCAGGACGATGAGCTGAGACGCCGGTTGGGCACTGTGGTTCAGCGGACGCTGCGGCGGCAGGCGCAGGATTTTCTGGAACGGCCCTTCGTGGCGCGGCGCGCGCAGATCTTCGAATACTCGATGACTCCGCCGGAGAAATCGCTGTACGACGATGTTACAGCGTACCTGCTCGAACCGCACCTCATCGCGTTTCGAGGCAATCAACGCCGGCTGCTGTTGATTGGTTTCCATCGGCTCATGGCTTCGTCCGTTCCGGCGCTCTCGGCCAGTTTGCGTAAAGTAGCCAAGCGGCTGGAAGCGATCCTGGGCGGTGGTGCGCTGGAACCAGAGATTGAGTTCCTGCGCGACATCGACGATGAATTGGCCGATGCAGCGGGGGATGACACTGAGCCTGACGAGGGTGATCCTCCGGCGCCGGCGCTGATTGAGTCTGAACTGCGCCGCGTGCGCGATTTCATCAGGCGCGCCGATACGTTGCCTCGGGATAGCAAGGCTGAGAAACTGGCGGAAGTCATGCGCGTGATTGCCGAGCGTGAACCTGCCCGCCGCCGCGCCGTGATCTTCACCGAATCGCTAGTTACGCAGGCCTATCTGGCGGAGTTACTCACTGCCAAGGGGGTGCTGGCTCCTGGTGATGTCACGCTGTTCCGCGGCGTGAACGATTCGCCCCGCGCGGTCGAGGCTTTGCACCGTTGGCAGGAGGAGGTGGGCAAGTCACTGCCAGCCGATCGCCGGCCCAGCCGCGATGTAGAGGTCAGACTCGCCTTGCTGCATGAGTTCAAGACGCGCTCGCGAATCTTCATTTCCACCGAGGCCGGGGCCAAAGGGCTGAACCTTCAGTTCTGCGACACGGTCATTAACTACGATCTGCCCTGGAACCCTCAGCGTATTGAGCAGCGCATCGGCCGCTGTCATCGCTATGGCCAGCAGCACGATGTCACAGTGATCAATTTCCTGGCCTCGGATAACGAAGCGCAAAGGTTGACGTTTGAGATACTCAGCCGCAAGCTGGACTTATTCGGCCGGGTGCTGGATGCGTCCGACGTCGTGCTGCATGAGCCTTCCACCGATGCTCCGGAGACGCTGGCCGGGGCACTGGGCAATGACTTTGAAACACGGCTGCGGCGGATCTATGAGCGGGCGCGGACAGTAGAGGAGATAGGGGCCGAACTGCGTCGGCTGCGCCAGCAGATCGAGGAAGAGCGCAACCGGTTTGAGGAAGTCTGGGCTCGCACGGCGGGCTTGATTGAGTCCAGGTTTGACCAGCGCGTCAAGCAAGTCTTCAACAAAATACGCATCGAGCTTCCGGAGGGACTGGCGCGGCTGGATGAGGAGTTGGATGGGATCGTAACCGGCTACTTCGATGCTGCCGGTATTCCCTATCGGCGAGTGGACGGGCGCTTTGAGGTTTCGCCTTCGAGCCGGCTGCCCGAGGGCTGGCAAAATGGCGGCGCAGTCACGATTGGAGGCGCGCGAGGTCCGGTGGGGACGGACGCGCTGCATCCTGGCCACCCGTTGGTGCTGGCCGCGATTGAGGAGGCGCGGGCGGCCACCGGGCAGCGTTCGCGGGTGGCGTGGAAGCTGGCCGCTGGCGCTCCGGCGGCACTGAAGGGCAAACGCAAGGCGAGAGGCCGCCTAGCTGTGGACCGCGTTCGCTACGAAGGCTTCGAGCGTGTCGACCGTCTGATTCCCGCCGCAGTCCTTGCCGGCGAAGTGGACCCTTTGGACGCCGAATGCGTGAAATGGCTGCTTGAGCAAACCCCGCGCGCCGTGCCGCAAGTGGAGCCATCACCACCCGATCTGGAGCACTTACTCGCCGACGCGATGGAGCAGGAGATCTTCATCGATCAGGCCGAGGTGGCCAGTCAGGAACAGCCTTCCTTCCAGCAGCATCTGGAACAAATCGATCGCTATGTGGAAGATCAGTTGCTCGTGCTGCGCCGCCGCCTCAGCGTCAACGCCGCCGAGTTGCAAGCCGCCCAGGACAAGCGAGACGCCGCCATGGGCTCAGAGGCGCGCGATCAGGCCGAACTCCGCATCCGGCGTGTGCAAGGGGAAATCGAGACGCGGGAGGCGGAGATGGCGCGGCTGGAAAACCGCGAAGACCCGGCCTTTGAAAAGTGGCGCGAAAGGGCGCATCAGCGGCGGTATCGTCCGCCGGATATCGTGCGCATTCTGGATGTGGAGTTTATTCTCGAATGAAGCCAGGGGAGGCAACCGAAGAAGTGGCTTTGAAGATCCTGCACACGGCCGACTGGCACCTGGGCTGCCGGTTTCGTTCGTTCGACGAAGAAGATCAAAAGAAGCTGACCCGCGCGCGGCTGGAGGCGGTGGAACGGATCTTCGGCCTCGCCGAGAGTTTCTCCGTCAACGCCGTGTTGTGCGCGGGCGATCTGTTTGATGAGCCAGCGCCGGAGGAGAAGTGGTGGCGGGGACTGTTGGAGTTGTTCAAGCGGCGGAACTGGCCCCAGCGCCGCGTCTTCCTGCTGCCCGGCAATCACGATCCCCTGGAGGCCAATTCGGTGTGGACCGCCGATCATCCTTTTCGCAAGGCGTTGCCTGCGTGGGTGCATGTGATTGACCGCGACGATTATGCGATGGAGCTTTCCGCCGACGCGATACTCTACGCCGCGCCCTGCCGGAGCCAAGCGGGTTCCGACGATCTGGCCATGCGTCTGCCGGTGCGGCAATCCGGGGACGCCCGAATCCGGATCGGCCTCGTTCACGGCCAGACTTTCGATGTCGCCGGGCATCAAACCAATTTTCCGATTGACTCGGAGGCAGCGGAGAAGCGCGGGCTGGATTATTTGGCACTCGGCGACACGCACGCCTTCCGCGAGCTTCCTCCCAAACTCTACCCGGCCGTCTATCCGGGCGCGCCGGAGGCGACCAATTTTGGGGAAACGGATACGGGGTCGGTGGCGATCATCTGCTTCTTCAGGCACGGTCGGCCGCCACTCATCCAGAAAGAGTCAGTCAGTAAGTGGCGGTGGCGCGACGAACGCTGCCAGAGCGTGGCCGAACTCGAGGAATTACGCCGGCAGAACCTCCGCGATTGCGTGTTGAGACTGACGCTCGACATGGAGGTCACCCTCGCCGAGCACGCTCGCGTGGAGGTGATTCTGAGAGAGCTGGCCGGAGACGAGGCCGCACATGGCAAAGCCGGCGTGCTGCAGATTCATCGCCAGAATCTGAAGTTGAACACCCGGGACTTGGGGGGCTTCGGTGAGGAACTCCCCGAGGTCCTTAAGTCCGTAGTGAGCCGTCTGCAGGCGCAGGGAAGCGAGCCGGGCGGAGAAGCGGCACAGCGGGCGCTCACCCATCTCTACCGCATCGTGCGTGAGGCCAGGCAGTGAGGCTCATTTCTCTATCGGTAGAGAATTTCCGAGGCATCCGGAAAGCCGAGATTGAGTTCGGCGCCGGACTCAATGTCCTTTATGGGCCGAACGATCTGGGCAAATCGAGCCTGGCGGCGGCCATCCGGGCGGCGCTGTTGCTGCAATCCACGTCGCGAGAGCATGAGGAGTTCGTCAGTTGGCAAGGTGACGGCGATCCGGCGGTGAAGCTGGTTTTTGAAAGCGAGCCGCAACGAATCTGGCGAGTGCGCAAGACGTTCGGCAGCGGTGGCCACGCCTTCCTGGATGAGTCACGTGATGGTGTGGATTTTCACAACGTAACGAAAGGCCGCGAAGTGGACGGCCAGTTGAGCGAAATCCTGCAATGGGGCTTGGCGCCGCCAGGCGGCGGTAAGGGGCGGCCCAAGGGAATGCCGATGACGTTCTTGTCGACGGCGCTGCTGGCCGAGCAGGACCGCGTGGCCGCAATCTTCGAACAGGCGTTGTCGGACGATTCAGACGAATCGGGTAAGAAGAGGTTAATCGAAGCGCTGCAGGCCGTCGCCGAAGATCCGCTCTACAAACGAGTGCTCGACAAGGTTCAGGCGCGCGTCGACGAAGCCTTCACTTCGACGGGCCGCAAGAAGGGCGGCAAGGATTCTCCCTGGATGCGAAATCGCGACGCGATCCAGCGCAAGGAAGAGGATCTGCGCCAATGCAACGAGCAATTGCAGCGGACGGCATCGATCGAGACCGAGATGCGCGTCTTGCGCGAGAAGCAATTGCAGGGGAAGGAAAGCGTTGCCAAGGCCGAAGGCATTCTCCAGCATATCGAGGCTGCTCACCGGCATGGGCAACAGCGCGGCGAGATTTTGGGGCGCCTTGAGCTCCATCAGCAAGCCCTGGCCGAAGTGACTGAGACGCTGCGGTTGCTCGCCGAGGCGGAGACTCAGCAGCGTAAGGGCCGTCTGGAAGTGGAACGACTCACCAGACAGGAGCTTGCGGCGCGCAAAGCGCTTGAAGAGGCTACCGGCCGCGCACAACTTGCCAAGGATGAGTTACTCCGGCTGCAAAGTGAAGATCGCGTGCGTGAGCGCCTGCTGCAGCGGGAGACGATCGAAAAAAACTGCGCCGAACTTCGGACGCGGCAGGTTCAACTTGACGCGAGTCTAGCTTTGGTGGAGAGGGTCCGTCGAGCCGCTCTGCGAGTAAGTGAGCTTGACGCTGAAGCTGCTAAACTCCAGGCCGCCGTGAGCACCTCGCAGATTCGGCATGAAGAGGCGCTGAAGGCCGTCGAAGAAGCCCGGCGGGATGAGCGGGAAATGCGGGCGATCGGACATTGGCTCCGTTGTGTGGACGCGCGGAGTAAGTTGGCGGAAGCGGCGGCTGGGTTGGCGCAGGTGGAGACTTGGCGGGCGGAGGCGCGCGAGAAGCGGGCAGCGGCTCTCGAAGCCGCCGGTCTCGGCGTCGACTTACTTACTCCCGCGCAGCTTCAGGCTTTGGAGCGGTTGGACCGCGAGGTGGAAGTCGCCAGGGCCAGCCTCCGTGTAGGCCTCGAAGTTTCGGTTCGCGCCCGGGGTAAGCTGCGCGTCTCAGTCTCCGGCGACGACGGAGCGTGGGTGGCGCATGACCTGGACGGCTCGCTACTTGAAACAGCCGCTCATCGAGAAATTGCCCTCGCTCTTGAGAACATTGCCGAGATCGTCGTTTCAGGCGGCTCGACTGAAGCCAGAAGGACGGCGGCGGGATTGCAGGCGCGCTGGGCCGCTGAAGTAGAGCCGGTTCTCCTGCGGGCCGGCGCGGTGAACGTAGCTGGACTGGCCAGAAAGATGGAAGAGAGCGCCGAGCGGGGCCGCCGCAACAAGGAAATGTTGACGGAGGCGGCGCAGCTTGAGCAGCGTGCTACGGACCAGCCGGATTGGGCCGCGCTGCACCAACAACGGCAGGCCGAGCTGGCTGCGGCCGTTGGGCTTGTGGGCGGATTGGACGAGGCGGCGCTCGAGAAGCTGGCTCGCAGCCAGCGTATTTCTAACGCCGCCGAGGCCTCCAAGCGGCTAGCCGCGCTGCAAGCGGACGTGACCAAGCACGCGGATAGTGAACGGAAGCTCAGCGAAGATCTTGCTCGCGCCGTCGCCGCGCGGCAGGCGAATCAAGATTCGCTTGGGTCAGCTCGGGCCGAATGGGACGAGGCCAGGCCGGCTATCGCTGGCGATTGGGAAACTGCGTTCCGCCAATGCCGCTTGGATGGCGAGTCGATCGATCTCCAGATGAAGAGGTCGCAGGCTCAACTGACCGCCCTTTCGTCGAGCGACGAAGAATCCGTGCTCGAGGCGCAAAAACTCCTGGACAAAGCCAAGGCGCGGCGCATCGAAGCTGAAACCGCGCATGAGAGAACGCAGGAGGATCTGCGTAAAGCCGAGAATGTAGCCGCGAGTATTGACGGGCAACTGGTCCTGCGCAAAGAGGCCGCCGCCAAGTGTGACGAGGCAGGCGCGCGCGAAGCGGTGGTGCAGGTCCAAGCCGAGCTGAAGCGAGTACCACCGCCCGTGTTCGCGATCAAGGATGAGGATCTGGCGGTCCCCCGGCTCCAGGTGGACGAGGCTCGCGCGGAATTGGAACGGATCGAGGACGACATTCACTCCAAGCGAGGCGCGCTGCAACATGTGGGCGGGGATGTCGCCAAACAACACGCCGCCGATGCTCAGGAAGCCCTGCAAGCGGAGAAGGAGCGCGAACAGCAGATCCAGAACGATTACGCGGCTTTGGAGTTGCTGCGCAATACGTTGCTGGAGGCCGAGCGGGAAGAGGGTGTGCATTTGGGCCGCGCGCTGGGCAGCCCCATCGCCAAACGCTTTGGCGAATTGACACAAGGCAAGTACGGCGAGATGAACCTGGGGCCTAACCTCGACACTCCGAGTATTTCAGCCGCGGGGGCGCCGCGAGACTTGCGGGCGTTGTCGGTGGGCACCCGGGAGCAACTATCCACCATCTTCCGTCTGACTCTGGCCGAGCACTTACACAGCGCGGTGATGCTGGACGATCAGTTGACGCAAACCGATATTCACCGGATGGCTTGGCTGCGCGATCTGATCCGGGAAGTGACCGGCAACATTCAGGTGATCGTCTTTACGTGCCGGCCGTCTGATTACCTGTTACCCGAAGAAATGCATGGCGCGGCCATAGGCACGGCGGTCCGTTCGATCGATCTTGCCCAAGCCATTGACCGCAGTCACTTGAGAATGCGCAGCAAATTTGAATAGTCGTCCGTCCACATGTCGACGCGAGGGCGAATGCGGGCCTTCCGGCCTTGGCCGTTGAACTCCGGACTCCTAAAGATCGCCGCATCATTGGCAAAAAGCACGTAGGTAGTGCCGAAGCAATCTCCGGTGTCGTCGGTTTCCACCGTCCAGGCAGGCTTGTGCAGCGCCTGGGCGGCCCGCGCCAGCACCGGTTCCAGATCAAGGTACTTGTTCGAGACATGGATGGCAATCACACCACCTGGCTTGATGTGCCGATAGTAGAGATCGAAGGCCTCGCGCGTAATCAGATGAACGGGAATCGAATCCCCGGAAAACGCGTCCATCATGAGTACATCGAACGCCTGCCCGGGTTCCCGGTCAAGCGACAACCGCCCATCGCCCATCACGATCTCAATATGCGCCGGACTGTCTGGTAGAAACGTGAATTCGCTTCGTGCCAGAATCGGCACGGCGGGATTGATTTCGTAGAAGCGGTACTCATCGCCGGCACGACCGAACGCCGCCATCGTGCCTGCGCCCAAACCCAGCACGCCCACTTTGTGAGGAATGCCCGGCTTCCGCAGCTTCATAGCCAGGCCGACACCACTTTCCGGGCAGTAGTAACTCAGTAACTCGCGCCGCCTTTGAGGGTGAGTCCACTGTTCGCCGTGATTGATCGAGCCATGCAGCAAGGATCGATACCCTTCCCAGGCGCCCGCGTCCGCCTCGCGCACCCTTAGGCCGCCGTAGAAATTGCGTTGGACAACGCGGTAGCCCTTCACCGAGTCATTCATCGTCCGCCCCAGAAAGATGCATAGACCGGCCACGCCGGCCATCAGCGATATTCCCGCCACGCTGCGCAGGTTGGCCGCCATGCTTTGGCCCGGCTCGTCAATCGCGGCCAGACAGATCACGATTGCGCAGAAGCCCAGCGCCACCGGCAGCTCAAAGTAAGATCGAAAGACATACGGCGCCACCAGGCCCACAAACAGACCGCCCACCGCGCCGCCAAGCGACAGCATCAGATAGAAGGAAGTAAGATAGCGCGGCGAAGGCTTGCGGGCGGCCAACTCACCGTGGCAGGTCATACAGAGAATGAAGAGCCCGGCCGAGAAGGCGGCGATGTCCCACGGCACCTTGAGGTCTCCCGCCTCGTTCCATTGACGGTAGGCGAGTCCACCCAACGCCGGTGCGGCCACCACTAGGAATAGTTCGCGCTTGTACCAACCCCTTGAATCAAACGTCAGGATGAAGCTCAGCAGGTACAGCGACAACGGAATGATCCACAGAAATGGAATCGAAGCCACGTCCTGGGTCAGGTGATTGGTGATGGCCAGCATGGCCATGGAAGGGCCCGCTGCGAGCGCCGCCCAGAACAAATGAAGCGCCAAGCCCGGCGCGGGTTCGCCGGATTCGTCGGCAATGGCGGGGGTGGGCGCATCGTCCGCCTCGACGCCCGCCGCCTGGAATCCCGTGTAAGCGCAGAGTGCCGCAAACAGGCAGAAGCCGCCTGACCACATCCACGCTTGAAGACGCGCCGGCAGATACGGCTCTACCACAAGCGGGTAGCTCAACAACGCCAGTAGCGAGCCGAAATTGGAGAGCGCGAAGAGGCGATATGGCAACGCACCTCGATGCGCGCGCGCATACCACGCTTGCACCAGCGGCCCGGTGGTGGAGCACAGCAGATAGGGCAAACCCACGGTGGCGCCTAGTAGCAGCAGAATCCGCATCGTGGGATTCTCAGACCCCGCGGGCTTCCAGGCCACGTTCGGGATGATCGGCAGCAGCAACACAGCGAGCGCGAGCAATCCACCATGCACCCACGCCTGTTGCTTCGCTTTCAACTTCGCAATCACGAAGTGCGCGTACAGATATCCACCCACCAGCGTGAACTGAAAGAACAGCATGCAGGTGGTCCAGACCGACGCCGTGCCCCCGAACCACGGCAGAATGGTTTTGGCGATCAGCGGCTGCACCTGGAACAACAGGAATGCGCTCAGAAAGATCGTCAGCGCGTGCAGCGGCATTCTGGTCAAGGTACCACGTGGGCCAGCGTGGTAGCCTTTTGTGGTTGCCACGAAATCCCTTCACTCAATCCGCCAGGATGACTTGCCTGCTCCTGGCGGCCCTGCTGGTGCAAGCCGCGCCTCGCAAGACCGATCGTGAACAGTGGGAGCCGATCTTCAACGGCAAGAATCTCGATGGATGGATAGTAAAGCTGGCCCATCACGAAGTAGGCGATAACTTCGGGGACACCTTCCGCGTCGAGCACGGCGTGATCCGCGTATCCTATGATCGCTATCCCGAATTCGGCACGCGCTTTGGACACCTTTTCTATCGCAAGAAGCTATCGCACTTCCGCCTCCGGATGGAATACCGGTTCTACGACGGGCAGATGAAGGACGGCCCCAACTACGCCAAGCTCAACAGCGGCGTGATGTTTCACTCGCAGGCGCCGGAGACAATCCTGAAGGAACAGAATTGGCCCATTTCGGTGGAAGCGCAGTTCCTCGCCGGGGGCCGCACGACGATGAATGTGTGTACGCCGGGCACCGAGATCTTTCAGAACGGCCAAATGGTGAAGCCCCATTGCACGAATTCAACTTCGAAAGTCTACAAGGGGGACGAAGGGTGGGTGGCCATTGAGCTGGAAGTGCTGGGTTCGGAACATGTCCGGCATCGGGTGGATGGGCAGTTGGTGCTGGAGTATGAGCGACCCATGATTGGCGGCGGCGTGGCGGCCGGATTCGACCCGGCGATCAAGAAAGACGGAACCCTTCTGGCCGACGGCTATATCGCGTTGCAGTCAGAAAGCCAGCCGGTGGAGTTCCGGCGCGTCGAGTTACTTAATCTGTCCGGCTGCATGAATCCGAAGGCGAAGAACTACAAGTCATACTACGTGCATCGCGACGACGCTGCCTGCACGTTCCGCAAATAGCGCTGGTTACTCTGTGCCAAAAGCGTACACGACGCTGCCGACGATCATCGCCACATACTGCTTGTTGTCGAACAAGTATGTCATCGGCGAAGTATGCAGTGACTCGGTGAACGGATAGCTCCAGAGCCGTTGGCCCGTGGACGCATCCGCCGCCGCCAACGCGCCGCCGTCATCGCCGAAAAACACGAGGCCCCCGGCGGTAGACAAGGTACCAGTCCACGTCTCGCCCGCTCCGTCCTGCGGAATCTCCCACGCGGCTTGGCCCGTCTCGATGTTGAAAGCGCGCAGGATTTTCTGCGGCTTGTCGTTTGGATCGCGCCGTCCTCCGCCTCCCTGGTATCCGCGGCCCGCCTGCCATGTGGCTCCGGAACGCTTGGTGTAGACTGCACATCGCTCCAGCGTATTCACATAGAACAACTGCGTAGCAGGATTGTAGGAGGTGGAAAAGAAGTTGGCGGCGCCCTCCACCGCCGGGCAAATCAACGCGCCCTCCGGAGTAGGAACCTGATTGGGATTCATCACCGGCCGTCCATCTGGCGCGATCTCCTTGGCCCACGTGAGTTTCTTCACCATGGGAGTGGCCATCAACATCTTGCCATCGATCCGGTCCAGCACGTAGAGAAAGCCATTCCGATTCGCCTGCAACAGCAGCTTGCGAGGCTGGCCGCGCCAGGCAGCGTCGACGAGCACCAACGGCGCCACAGCGTCCCAATCCCACTCATCGTGTGGAGTAGGTTGGAAATGCCATTTCAACTTACCCGTCGCGGCGTCCAGCGCCAGGATCGAGCACGTGTATAAGTTGTCGCCCTTGCGATTGTCTCCATTGAAATCCGGACCCGCATTGCCTGTCGGCCAATAGACGGTTTTGGTAGCCGGATCATAGCTTCCGGTGAGCCATGTTGGTCCGCCGCCATGATCGATATCCGGGCCGTCCCAGGTTTCGGAGCCCTTCTCGCCGCGCGCCGGTATCGTCCAGAATCGCCACACTTCTTTGCCGGTCTGCTGATCATAGGCCGCCAGGAACCCGCGCACACCCTCTTCGCCTCCGGCTGTGCCGGCCACCACCAGATTCTCCACCGCGAGCAGCGATCCGGTGGCATTGTAGTTGGCTTTGTAGTCCGCCATCTCGGTATCCCACAGCACTTGGCCCGTGTGCCGGTTCAGCGCGATCAGGTGCGCATGATCGGTCTGCATGAACACCTTGTCGCCCGCCACCGAGACGCTGCGATTGTTGCCCGGCGATCTGGCATTGCCGATCAGCCCCGTCGTGGCCGGCCGCGAATACTCCCACAACCGCGCGCCGGAGCCGGCGTCGAGCGCGATCACCGTGTTCGTGTTGGTCACGTACATAACGCCTTCATGCACCTGCGGCGTCCCCTGCAGGCGTCCGGAATTGGGAACGGCAAAGACCCACTTCACCGTCATCCGGCCGACGTTGGCGGGGTCGATGTGCTTCAGCGCCGCATACCGGTTCCCGCTGAACTGGCCGTGTATGCTGGGCCAATCCACTTGGCTGGTAACGCGGCGGTACTGCTCACCGGTGGACCTGCGTAGTAGATGAATGCGCTGGTCATCTGTGCGCAACTGCAGTTCCCGGCCCGTGCGGCCAATCGCCAAGCCTTCGATCTCGGAGCCATCCGTCAGGCGCACCTTCAAGCGGACCGGCGCCATCCCGCGGCGGCGTCGCCCTTGTTGAAGCGTGCGCATGAAGCCCACCAGCGCTCGCGTCTCGGTCTCCGGCAGTTGCTTGAAGGCCGGCATGCCTTTGAGCGGTACGCCGTCACGAATGATCAGCCCGAGTTCTTCATCGTTCCGGGTGGCCAGGGTTGGCAGGATGGACGGCGCGTGTTCGCCGCCGTTACCGTCGGTGCCGTGACACCCCGAGCAGCGGCTTTGAAAGGCGGCCCGGCCATCGGGAGACTGCGCCAACGCGATTGAGGCGGAAGCGGCGAGCAGGAAAAGCTTCATCAATCAGAAAGTTTACCCCGTCACCGCCGCTGCTTCCACAGGCGGAGCGTGAACCGCTCTCCGTCGGAATCGGCAATCAACTCGGGCTCAGTGCCGTTGTGGGCTCTCATGCCACGGATGATCTTGCGCGGAATCCCCATGCCCATATGCTCCATGTAGCCGTAGTCGCGCATCGTGTCTTTGATGAGCTGATTCCTCGCGGTTCGGCAACCCACTCTCATGTGATCCGGCGTAATCCCGTTGGGCAGGCGGCCGGGCGAGATCAACTCGAGGCGGTCCGAGTAAACGGACAACTCGATCGTCGTGGCCGACAAGCGATAGTCGCGGTGCACCAGCGCGTTGACTACGGCCTCCCGCAACACCTCCAGCGGGTAGTCCCAACTCCTGACCCTGATGCCTTGTTCGCTCAGCCCTTCGCGCGATACGTGACGTTGGAGGAAGTGTAGGGAGGCTTCCCAAATTCCGTTCTCGACAACCTCAGGTGCTGCCCCAAGGCGCACCAGCGGCCCTCGAATGAAGAGGCGCTCGATCGCTTCGTAGTTCTTCTCGGTGCCCGGATACACGGCGGCTTCGATACCGACGTGGGGCAGAAACCGATTAGGGTTTCGTCCAAAGAGAAGTAGTCCTGAGACGGTAGCTGGCGTGGCGCCGTCTCCCGGAACGAGAAACTCAGTGTTGACCAAAAGGCGAATCCACGCTACGTCGTCACTGGGCTCTGGACAGTCCTGCCGGCGAATCTCCTTGAAATACTCACTGAGCCGCCGCCAGTCCAGATCCTTCCACGAGGATCCGGAAACGGGCTGGAGCTCGGAGCGGAGCGCCCCCCGCTGCTGAAAGAGTCGAGCCAGCGCCTCAGGGCTGGCCTCCCGGCTTTGGGTTCCAACGCGAATGTAGTAAGTCCGGTGTCTGTCATGCCACAGGCTATGGACATCGAACCCCCTTTGCACGCCGACGATCGCGATGTCTTTCCCCATCTCACTATTCCGAACGATCTCAAAGTGCGGGATGAGCTCTGGGCGAATCTTATCGCGGCAGGCATTCATGACCCACTCCTCGAGGTCGGGACGCGTGATGCCCGCGATACTGCCATCGTCGTCGACGCCGAGTAGCACTTGTCCGCCTTGGAAGTTGGCTAGCGCGACCAATTCCTTGGCGAGGGAGCGGATCTCCAACGTGTCGCGTTTGAACTCAACTCGCGAGTTCTCACCGTTGGAGATCACTTCCAGCAGTTCGGCCTTGGTCACCCCGTCACCGCGGCAACGCACTCAATCTCCACCCGCACCCCGCGCGGCAATCCCGCCGCCTGCACCGTCGCGCGCGCCGGCGGATTCTCTGGGAAGTACATCGCATAGACCTCGTTCATCTTCGGGAACTCGGCCATGTCGGCCAGAAATACCGTGGTCTTGAGCACCTGCCGGAAGCTCGAACCCGACGCGGCGAGCACAGCCTCCAGGTTCCGCATAACGCGCTCGGTCTGCTCGGCGATGCCGCCTTCGATCACCTGCCCGCTGGCCGGATCGAGCGGAATCTGCCCGCTCAGATACGCGATGCCATTATGGATGATGGCCTGCGAATAGGGGCCGATCGCCTTGGGCGCCTTGTCTGTGTGAACCGTCTGCTTCGTCATTTTTTCGCTGCTTCTCCCATTTGTAATGTTCCTACCAGATCTCGTGCATGCGCCACGTGCTCTTCGGCGAGGAAGCCGTCCAGCTGGCGAGCAATGCGGCTCACCGAAGATGGATCCCAGAAGCTGGCGGTCCCCACTTCCACGGCGCTCGCCCCGGCGATCAGGAATTCGGCGGCGTCCTCGCCCGACGCAATCCCGCCGAGCCCGATCACGGGAATCCGCACGGCGCGCGCCGCTTCGTAGACCATGCGGAGCGCGATCGGCTTAATGGCCGGCCCGCTCAAGCCGCCAAGCCCTGCGCCTAGCCTCGGCCTGCGCGTGCGCGCATCGAGGGCAAGCGAGACGATTGTATTCACCAGCGAAATGGCCTGCGCACCGGCTTCCTCGGCCGCCTTGGCCACCGGCTCAATGCGCGCCACGTTAGGCGACAGCTTGACGATGGCCGGGCGTCCGCTGCGAATGAGCGGCAGCACCTTTGAGAGCAGGTCGGCCAGTAGGGCCGGGTCGGCGGAGAAGAAGATGCCACCGTGTTTGGTGTTGGGGCAGGATACGTTCAACTCGTAGGCCGCCACGCCGCCGGCGTCTTCCAGCGTGCGGATCACTTCCTGGTAGTCCTCGATGGCGTAGCCGAAGACATTGGCGATCACCGGAACCTGGAACCGCGCCAGCCCGGGAAGCTTGTCCGCGACAAATGCCCGTACGCCGATGTTCTGCAGGCCGATCGAGTTGATCATGCCCGACGTGGCTTCCCACACCCTCGGCGGCGCGTTGCCATCCATAGGCTCTCGCGAGAGGCCCTTTGTCACCATGGCTCCCACCCAAGGCCAATCCACGAGGCCATCCATTTCGATGCCGTAGGCGAACGTGCCTGAGGCTGCGATGACGGGCGTCGCCAGCCGCAGGCCGCACAGTTCGGTGGCGAGTCGGGCAGGGGTGGCGTTCATTCGAATCGGGCGAGTGCGGTGAGCTTTGTCAGGATAGCAACAAATATCTACCCTAGGACTACTCAGTATTGGGGCTAGAAACTAAGGTGAACGGCTGATAACGAAGCGAGTGAATTGCCCCGAAAATACTTATGTGAGGCAGACCGGG
The DNA here is from genome assembly GCA_043730365.1 of Acidobacteriota bacterium. Lineage (GTDB taxonomy): Bacteria > Acidobacteriota > Terriglobia > Bryobacterales > Bryobacteraceae > VFZP01. The sequence continues at coordinate 19,241 of JAYTKJ010000672.1, forward strand.
CAAGGAATTGGCAACGAGGGCGAGCACGCCCAACCGTCCCTAACCTCCAAGCCGCGCTCGTCTCTCGGCTCCAAGTACTCCAAATTCACCGCCATCCTGTTGTCCTGGGTGGCGATGGTATTCATCGCATGGGACGCACACCGGGGACAAATCAATCTCCTCCAGATTGCGCTACTGGCCGTCATGGTGCCGGCGATGGCCTACGCGTTGTCCCGCTTCACCAATCGCCTGCTGGCCGCGCCGCTGGTCCGGCTGCAGGAAGGGATCCGGGCCGTCGAAAGCGGTCGGCTCGATCCGATCCAGATCAGTGAAACCGGCGACGAGATCGAGTATCTGGGGCATCAGTTGAATCAGATGATTGAGAAGCTCCGGGCCTCGCAGGACGAAGTGCTGGAGCACCGGCAGATGCTGGAAGAGCGCATCCGGCAGCGCACCGAGGCGCTGGAGGAAGCCACGCAGCGCGCCTTGTCGGCCAACCGGGCCAAGAGCGAGTTTCTCGCCAACATTTCACACGAGCTGCGGACGCCGATGAACGGGATTCTCGGCATGCTCGACATCGTGCTGGATGACCCGCTTCCCGACGGACAGCGTGAGCACCTGGAAATCTCCAAGAGCTGCGCCAATACGCTGCTGGCGCTCTTGAATGACTTGCTGGATCTGTCCAAGATCGAGGCCGGCAAGATGCTGCTGGAGCGGATCGCCTTCGACGTGCGGCTGCTTTCAGAAGACTGTTCGCGTGCGCTGCATGCCAAGGCCGTCGAGAAGAACATTCAGCTGCGGTTCTTTGCCGATCCTGCGGTGCCGTCCCGCATCATGGGAGATCCGCTGCGTTTCCGCCAGATCCTTACCAACCTTCTCAGCAACGCCGTCAAGTTCACAGACCAGGGAAGGGTGGATGTGGGGTTGGCCATGAGGGAAGACGAAGCGGGCCGGCCTTGGTTAAGCCTGACCGTGCACGATACGGGTTTGGGGATTGCCCCCAGCCAGCTCAACGACATCTTCGAAGACTTCACCCAGGCCGACGGCAGCATCAGCCGCAAGTACGGAGGCACGGGGCTCGGGCTGGCCATTACGCGCCGGCTGGTACAAATGCACGGCGGCGCCATTCACGTTCAGAGCAGAGTGGGCGAGGGCAGCACGTTCCTGGTGGAACTGCCGGTTGAAACGGCTGAGCCCGAGCGCAACACGCCACCGGCGGCTATTCCAGCCGCTTCGGTGGTGGCGAAAACCGGCGGCGTCCGGATATTGGTGGTCGAGGACAATCTGGTCAATCAAAAGGTAATCGCGTCGATCTTGACCCGGCATGGCTTCCGGGTCGAACTCGCCGGCAACGGGCGTGAGGCGCTGGCGGCCATGAATCGCGCTCCGGCCGACATCGTTTTGATGGACGTGCAGATGCCGGAAATCGATGGCTTGACCACGGCGCGGCTGATGCGCGAGAACCCGCAGTGGCAGCACATTCCGATCATCGCCTTGACGGCCCACGCCATGCAGGGGGATCGGGAGCGTTGTCTGCAAGCAGGCATGAATGACTATCTCTCGAAGCCGGTGGCGCCGCTCGCCGTGGTCGAGTGCGTGCGGCGTCACCTGCTCAGTCCAATGATGCCTGCTGCTCTTCCCCTTGCTCCATCCGCCAAGTCCACCCGGCAACCGGTGGCGGCAGTGGTGGAGCCCGTCCGAGCGGCGCCGGTAACACCCGATCAGGGCGAGCTGGAAGCCGGAATGGCGCGGCTTTTCGTGCAACTCGCGCCTGAGCGGCTGCAACTACTACGCGAGGCCGCCACGCGCCTGGACGTGGTCTCATTGCAAGCGCAAGCGCACAAACTCGCCACAGCCGCCGAAAGTGTGGACGCTCACCAGACAGCACACTGTGCCCGAGAGCTAGCGCTACACGCCACCACGCAGGACTATCCGCTCCTCGAGGAGCACATGGAAAAGTTGCGGCGCGAGATTCTTCGGCTCGATGCGGAGTTGCGTTCAAGAGCTCTGGCGCCGGTTGCAAGCTGAGGCTTCAAGGCCGGCCAGGCGCGAGCCCCGAGATGAGTTGAAATAGCTTCACCATGTCATCCGGCCCGGTCTGCCAATTGCCAATCGCCATCCGCAACACGTATCGTCCCTCAATGACGGTGTGCGAGAGGAACGCGCGCCCGGAAGCGTTGATCGCCTCAAGCAGCGTGCGGTTCTCCTCGTCAGAACCGCGATAACGAAAGCAAACCAGCGAAAAGTCAATCGGCGCGATAATCTCGAATCGCCCGTCGGCGAGCAATCGCTGCGCAAAATCAGCGGCCATCGCGCAGTGTGACTCAATGATCGCCGCCATCTGCTTGCGTCCGTAAGAGCGCATCACAAACCAAAGTTTCAGCGCCCGGAAGCGCCGGCCCAGCTGAAAGCTGTAGTCCATCAGATTCACCGCAGCCGGATGCCCGGCAGTGCGCAGGTACTCGGGCACCAGGCTGAAAGCCGCCCGCAGGGTTTCCGGATCGCGCGTGTAAAAGGCGCACAGGTCCGAGGGCGTCAGCAGCCATTTGTGCGGGTTTACGACGAAGGAATCGGCCCGCTCCGAGCCCGCCAGATGATGGCGATATCTCTCTGAGACCGCCGCCGCGCCGCCGTAGGCTGCGTCAACGTGAAGCCACAGTTTCTCGCGCGAAGCAATGCCGGCCACCGCAGGCACGGGATCCACGCTGGCCACACCCGTGGTGCCCACCGTCGCCACCACGCACACCGGCAGCCGGCCTGCCGCGCGATCGCCGGCGATCATCTCAGCCAACGCCTGCGGCTGCATCCGGAAGGCTGCATCTACCGGCACGCGCCGCACGGCGTTCAACCCAAAGCCCACCGTCATCGCCGCTTTGTCCACGAACGAGTGGGCGAACTCGGAGCAATAGACTGTAAAGTCATGACCGCGATTGCCGCTGCCGCGCGAGTCCGGATCGGCCCGTTGCCGCGCGCACGCCAGTACATGCACGCCCGCCGTGGAGGCGGTGTCGTGAATCATCCCGAACCAGGAATCCGGCAGGCCCATCCATTGCGCCAGCCAACGTAGCGTCACTTGCTCGAGCTCGGTGCAGGCTGGCGAACTCTTCCACAGCATGCCATTCACGTTGAGCGCCGCGCACAGTGCTTCGGCAAGAATCGCGGGCGGCGTTCCGGAGTTGGCGAAGTAGGCGTGGAAGGCCGGGTGGTTCCAGTTGGTATTGGCAGGCACGATCTGCTCACGGAAATCGGTCAGGATCCGCTCCATCGGCTCGGCTTCCTCCGGCGCTCGCGTGGGCAGCGCCGCCGTTAGTTCGCCAGGCATCACGGAGGGCAACACGCGCCGCTCGCGGATGGTTTCCAGGTAGGTGGCAATCCATTCCACCACCTCGTGCCCGTGCTGGCGAAACTCTTCCGGGGTCATCCTTGCAATGTACAATGTGGAGCATGTCAGACGTTACTCGCCGCGCCTTCATCTCGTCTTCGGCCGCTTTCCAACTCATCCGCCCGGATCTGGCACAGGGGCAACAATCGGGCGCCGCTAAGCTGCGCGCAGGGTTGATTGGCGTTGGAGGCCGGGGCCGGCAGGCGGTGAACGATCTGCTGACCGGCGCCGAGAACGTGGAAGTGGTGGCGATGGCCGATATCTTCGAGGATCAACTCGAAAAGAACTTGAAGTGGCTGAAGGAAGACAAGCGCAACGAGCAGATCGCCTCACGCGTAAACGTCTCGCCGCAGCATCGGTTCGTCGGCTTCGAGGCGTACAAGAAGCTCCTGGCCAGCGATATCGACATTGTGATGTTGGCGACGCCGCCCGGTTATCGTCCCATGCACTTTGAAGCAGCCGTGGACGCCAAGAAACACATCTTCTGCGAAAAGCCATTCGGTACGGACCCGGTGGGCGTGCGGCGGTTCATGGCGGCCGCCAAGAAGTCCGAAGAGCTGAAATTGACGGTGGTTTCGGGCGCGCAGCGGCGCTTCAATCGCGAGTATGTCGAGACGATCGAAAAAATCAAAAGCGGGGTGATCGGCGACATCACGGCGGCTTACGCTTACTGGGTCGGGGCTCCCGTCATCCAGCAGAAAGAACGAAAGTCTCAGTGGGGCGAGATGGAATGGAATCACCGCAACTGGTATTCCGATGTCTGGCTTTGTGGTGACCAGATCGTCGAACAGCACCTCCACAACATCGACGTGATCTGCTGGCTGATGGGTACGCATCCGATCAGCGTGGTGGCTTACGGCGGCGCGGCTTGGCGCCCTCGGACAGAAATCTACGGCAGCATCTACGATCACATCGCCGCTGACTTTGTCTTTGCCAACGGCGTGCGGCTCTCCAGCTACTGCCGCCAGTTCCCGGACCCTAAGATGTACCGCAACGTCAGCGAGATGGTGATCGGCACCAAGGGCCGCTCCAACTGTCATGACCTCGGCTCCAAAGGCGAGCAGCGCGATTACGTGGCCGAACATACCGCGATGATCAACTCGGTTGGAGGCAACGGACCCTATGTGAACCACGCCATGGCCGTGGCCGAGAGCACGATGACATGTATCATGGCTCGCGAGTCGGCGTACTCCGGCCACGAAATCACTTGGGACATGATCATGAATTCGCAACTTGACCGGTCACCGAAGAGTTTCGGCTACAAGGAACACATGCCGCCCACCGGGCTGCCGGTGCCGGGCGTCTACAAGTTCATCTAACTCCCGACTGCTAAAGATGCTGGAATCCCCAGCCGGTAACCCGGAAATTTCAGCTCCACTTGCAAGGCCCGCCGGATCGCGCGGCCGTCCACTCTGCGATTAGAGCGCCGCGTATCTTCGCCTGGGAACCCCAATTCCGGAGGCGGAACCGGCATCGCCAGCAGCCCGGCGCAGAAGCGTGTGATGTCGATGGCGCGGGCCGGCTCATCGTCGGCCACAGGAAAGGCGCCTGTTAGATCGGAGTACAGCGCGGCTTCGGAAAGCGCCGCCAGATCGTCCACGTGGATTCGGCTGATATAGTTCAAGCCCTCGCCCCAATACCGGTGCTTGCCTTCGCGCAACGACATATGCACGCCCCGCCCGGGTCCATAAATCGCCGCTGGTCTAAGAATCAGGTGATTCTCGCAGGCCGCCGCCACGTCGCGCTCTTCGTCCACTCGCACCTGCTCGCGCGCGTTCCGGGGCGCTACCGGTGTGGTCTCATTAACCTCCGGCTGATCGCCGTAGACGCCGGTCGTCGACAGATACACCAGCCGCGCCGCGCCCACAATTTGCCTCGCAAACGGCACCGGCAGCGAGTGGAGGACGCGCGTGCCGGGCGCGATCGGCAGGGCCTCGCCAAAGCGCAGCACCTCTACTCCTGGCAGGTCTCGCCGCAGCCTCTCCGGATCGCGCGACTCAGCGACTACGCGCTCGCCACGCGCCACCAGCCGAGCTGCCACGCGTGCGCCAGTGTATCCGCAGCCTAGAATCAGGAACCGTGCGCCCGGGCCGCTCATACCAGCTTTAGCCGCGTTTGCCCTTTCTTTTTCGACAGGCGTTCCCGCCGCTTGGTCAGCTCCGCGCCAAGCTCCAGCGTCAACGCTGTCTCCGTAAACTCCAGCGCCATCGCGAAGTTCTTCTCGCGATGCTCATAATGTTTGGCAAGCGCCTCAAGCGCTTCCACGCGATGCTCATTCTTGATCGCGGCCAGGTCGGAGAACAGAGCGAGCGCTGCATCAAACGCGCCCAGCTTCTTTTCCAGTTGGGCCAGATCCCACATCGTTCGATAGAGCAGGTCATCGCGCAGCGGACGCCGGATCGCTTCGCGGTATAGGTCCCGCGCCCGTTCCAATTGCCCAGCCTGCTCGATCCAACGGCCCAGCGCCATGTACTCGGACCCATGCCGCAACTCGGTATGCCCCGCCTCGCGGAATGCCCAGGGAACGATCCCGGTGAGACACGCCAGCGACACAATGTCCAGGGCGTTGTGGAGAAACACGGGAGCCAGGCGAGCGGCACGCCCCGTGCGCACGTAGTCGAAGTAGATTTCCGGAATCATCGCGCCCGGCACGTCGCCCTCGCGCTCATGGCCGAGGATGCGATTCTCCAGCTCCACCAAACGGCAGCTCTCAAATCGAAACCGCCACAATCTGCGCGCGCCGTGCAGGAGGTCGAGGTGCGCCAGGCGCTCAAACGGCGGGCGCGCGCGCACCAGACGATAGCGGGTCTCAAGCAACGGCACGTCGAAACTCTTGCCGTTGTAGGTAACCAGCACTTGCGCATCGGCCAGTGACTCGGTGAGGGCTGCCAGTGCGCTGGGCTCCTCAGGATAGTCGCGCAGGAAAAACTGCCGGACGTGAAAGCCGTCAGCGCGGATCCGGCCCACGCCCACCAGAAAGGCGCAGGTGCCGGAGCCACCGGCCAAACCCGTGGTCTCTGTATCCAAAAACGCCCAGCTCTCCGGCGGCGCGTCGGCAATCGTCTCCTGCGAAATCTCACGGAACAGATCGCCTGGCAGCTCCTGAAGACGCGAGATCTCCATGGAACCGTGCCGCTGCCAATGCGGCCAGAGGCGCTCAGACTCGAAATGCCGGCCGTGCGGAGTCTCCACCTCTTTGCCCGTCACAAATTGGTCCAAAGGAGGCTCCAGAGCGGCTTGCGCGCGCTGCTCGGCAATCCGCTCGTCCGCCCGCTGCGCGGCATTCGCCATGCGGCGGCGCAGGAGTTCCAGTTGGGCCTGCAGGTCGGTGGAGGAGTACGGTTGCATTCGCCTTTTCTTTGCCACTATAGCGGATCGCGCGGCATCGCGCGAGAATATGAGACAAGCCTATGGCAGATCAAACCAACGATTCCGCGAAGAGCCCGTTTGACTGGGGGCCGAGTTGCAACCCGGTTGCCTACAAGAATTCCCGCTTTCTCGATAGTAAAACAGGACGGAGCGTTCGCATCCTGTCCGAGTACCTCCAGCCGTTGCAGCACTTCCGGAATGAGCGTGTTCATGACACGGTGGTGTTCTTCGGATCGGCGCGAATCAAGGAAGAAGGTCCCATGAGCAGGTACTACCATGAGGCGCGCGAACTGGCCAAGCTTGTCACGCGATGGTCAATGAGTCTGGAGAAGACCAAGAGGCGCTTTGTGGTGACCACCGGTGGAGGACCGGGCATCATGGAGGCGGCCAATCGCGGTGCCCATGACGCGGGCGGAAAGAGCGTGGGCCTAAACATCGGCCTGCCCTTTGAACAGCATCCCAATCCGTACATTACTCCAGAGCTCTGTTTTGAATTTCACTACTTTTTTATGCGGAAGTTCTGGTTCGCCTATCTGGCCAAGGCCCTGGTGGTGTTTCCCGGCGGCTTCGGGACGTTGGACGAACTGGGCGAGTTGCTCACTTTAATGCAAACCCGTAAGCTCGAGAAGCGGATGGTCATCATCATCTACGGAACGCAATTCTGGAAGGAGGTCCTTAACTTTGACGCGCTGGTCAAATATGGCATGATCAGCCCCGAAGATATGGATCTGTTCCAGTTTGCCGACGACCCGCAGACGGCTCTCAAGTTGTTGCGTGACGGCTTGACTAAGTACTATCTTCAGCCCGCCAAGGCTGCCGCCCCCGGCGAAGAAGAGACGCCGGCTATTTCCAATACCCGCGGGTAGTTTGCGGCGTGCATGTGGAGTAAGTTCCGGATCGAACTCAGTCTCGGTGTCCTGGTGGCGCTTTGCTTCTGGGCCTGGACGGCGGGCAATCTGCTCGGCGGCCTGATCAGCGCACTCGCCGCGATCGTCGTTGGTGGCATCGTGCTGGTTCGCTGGGGCCGCGTGCTATTGCGCCGCCTCATCTGGCACTTGCGGGACCGGCTCATTGTCGCCTACCTTTTCATCGCGGTGATTCCGGTGGCAGTGATTGTGTTGGCGGCCCGCTGGGTAGTGTTGGATTTGGGCGGGCAGATTGCCGTATACCTGGTCAACACCGAACTCCAGCGGCGGGTGCACGGCTTGGAAGAGACGGCGAAGTCGCTGGCGCAAGCTCCCGAGACGCGGCGCGCGGCGGTGCTCGATCAAATCGCGACGCTCTTTGAGGATCGCTTCCCCGGTCTCCGCGTGCAGTTGCTCCAAGGGTCAGGGGACATGGGGCCGTCCGGCATCGTGGCGCGAAACGGCCTGCTCTATGTGCGGGCCCGCGCCGCTCACCAGCAGACCCGGGTGGCCTTGCTCGCGCCCCTTAACCGCTCCGTGCTGGCGTCGTTGGCGCCCGGGCTGGGGCCGGTTTCCATTATCGGCTTGGCTTCGGCGAGCGCTCTGAAACTGCACGATCCGCCGGCGGACTCGGTGGCGGTCGAATTGCCGCCGGCGCGGAACCGCTTCGACATTGAGTTGCGCTGGGCGTCGCAGATTCCCGTAGCTGACTTTGACGACCCGTCCCGCACCCATGCAGCTCTCCTCGGCGTGCGCTCACGCCTCTCGGCCCTGCTGCGCACGTTGTTCGACACCGCCTCCGGCCAAGCCGATCTGCGCAACGACATGATGCTGGCCGGCATCTTGCTCCTGCTGGCCCAAGTGGTCTCCGTCTACATCGGCGTGAGCGTCACCCGGGCCATTACCAGCGCCTTCAACGGGCTCTACGAAGGCACGCTGCGCGTGATGCGTGGCGATTTTGCCCATCGGATCGCGGTGAAGGGCGACGATCAGATTGCCGAGGTGACCACATCTTTCAATCAGATGACCGGCAATATCGAGCGTCTCCTTGAGGTCTCCAAGGAAAAGGAGCGCTTCGAAGCTGAGCTGGCCATTGCGCGACAGGTGCAGGATCAACTTTTCCCGCGCAGCGTGCCTCCACTGGAGACGCTGGAGCTACTGGCCGTTTGCCACGCCGCGCGCATGGTGTCCGGCGATTACTACGACTACCAATCGCTACCCGGGTCCAAGACCGTGCTCGTGCTGGCTGACGTAGCGGGCAAGGGCGTCTCGGCCGCGCTCCTGATGGCTTCGCTCCAAGCCTGCATTCGCATGCAGGTTCAGGGCCTGCGCTCAGAGCCCACGCGCGCCGCTTGCACGGCCAGCCTGGTCTCGCACATCAATCAACAACTCCATGCCAGCACGGCGCCGGAAAAATTCGCCACGTTTTTCCTGGCAATATATGATGACGTGACCAGTGAGCTGACCTACACCAATGCCGGGCACCTGCCGCCCATGCTGGTGCGCAACGGACAGGCTACTTTGCTCGACGTGAACGGTATGGTGGTGGGCGCTTTCGCACATGCTCGCTACGATGAGAGCCGCGTGCGGCTCGAGCCCGGCGACATGCTTTTCGGCTACACCGATGGCGTAACGGAACCGGAGAACGAGTTTGGAGAGATGTTCGGCGAGCAGCGGCTCATCGATGTACTTGTGAAAAATTCTACGCGTGAGGCCCCGGCGATTTTTCAGGCGGTGGTGGATGCGGTGGTGCAGTTCACCGGCGGTGGGGAACTGCAGGACGACATGTCGATGGTGATTGCCCGCCGGAAACCCGTAGCATGAGCGAGCATCCATTCCTGCGCCGGCTGAAGATTATCGCCATGCTGGTGGCGGGCACCGTGACATTGGGCACGCTCGGCTTCATCTTTATCTCGGGCTATCCGCCGTTTGATGCCCTGTACATGGCAGTGATCACCATCGCCGCCGTCGGTTACTTCGAGGTGCATCCGCTCACCACGGCCGGCCGCGTCTTCAACATGTTTCTCATCCTGTTTGGGGCCAGTATTATGGTCTACTCGATGAGCGCCATCACGCAGACGGTGCTGGAGACAGAGTTTAGCGACCTGCTCGGACGGAGGCGAACCAAGAAAATGATCGAATCGCTTAAAGACCACTTCCTGGTGTGCGGCTATGGCCGCGTGGGCCGGGCCGCCGCGCTGGAGCTGCAACGTACCAACGTGCCGTTTCTGGTGATGGACAAGAGCCGTGAACGCGTGGACCGCGCCATGCGCGCCGGGATGCTCGCGGTGCTGGCGGACTCCACCAATGACGACTTACTGAAAGAAGCCGGAGTGCAGCGCGCCCGCGGGCTGATCGCTTCGCTGTCCACCGACGCCGACAATCTGTTTCTCATCCTCTCGGCCAAGGCGCTCAACCCGAAGCTGAAGGTGGCGTCACGGGTGGCCGAGGAGACCGCGGAAATCAAGATGCGCCGCGCTGGCGCCGATGCGGTCTTCATGCCTTACTCGATGACCGGCTATCGCCTCGCCCAATCCATCTTGCGCCCGCACGTGTTTGAATTTCTCGATGTGACGGGCACGGCCTCGGCGATCGGCCTCAACGTGGGCATGGATCAGGTGGAGATCGGTCCGGCGAGCCCCATGGCCGGTAAGTCGCTCAAGGATCTCCAACTGCGGAGGGACCTGGGCGTGATTGTGCTGGCGATCCGGCGCTCCAACGGCGAGATGCAGTTCAATCCCCCGGCCGAGGCCGTGGTGGATCCGCACGACACCCTCATCGTGATGGGCGGTTTTGATGCCGTGCGGAACCTGGAGCGGGTGGTGGCGGGAGAGATCTGACATGCGCGTACTCACCGCAGCGGAAATGCGCGAAGTGGACCGCCGCACAATCTCGCTCGGGATTCCGGACGTGGTGTTGATGGAGAACGCCGGGCACCGCGTCGTGGAGTTGCTGTCCGCGCGCTTTGCCCCGCTTGAGAGGCAGCGCATCGTCATTCTGTGCGGCAAGGGCAACAACGGGGGCGACGGGATCGTGGTGGCGCGGCAGTTGTTCACCCGCTTTGCGCCAGCCTCGCTCGATGTGGTGCTGGCCGACACGCCGCCGGATAATCTCCGGAGCCTCGAGGCCTGCGGCTTCACCGCCATTCATAGGCAGATTGCGCCTACGATGCGCGCGGCCACCATCGTGATAGACGCGCTGCTGGGCACCGGGCTCACCGGTTTGCCGCGGCCGCCCTATCTTGATTTCATCCATGAGGTGAACACCGGCTTTCCAGCCGCGCGCGTGGTGTCGATCGACATTCCGTCCGGCATGAACAGCGACACGGCCGAAACCAACTGGCCGCACGTGCTCGCGCATCACACGGTAACGTTCACTGCGCCGAAAGTGGGCATGGTGCTGGCGCCGAATGCGTCGGCGTGCGGCGAAATGGTGGTGGGTCCGATCGGTTCGCCTGAGTCGATTCTGCCCGCGCACACGCGTGTGACTTCGCCGCGAGACTTTGCCCGGCTGTTTGCGCCGCGCCCGGCTACCGGGCACAAGGGCACGTTCGGTCACGTCTTGGTGGCCGGTGGATCGCCCGGGAAAAGCGGGAGCGTGGCGATGACCGGTCTGGCGGCGTTACGCGCGGGCGCCGGTCTGGTGACGGTGGCCAGCGATGGTTCGACGCTTTCCGCTGTGTCCGCGGTCGCGCCCGAGTTGATGACGGAGCCGCTCGAAGATCACAGCTTCGCCGCACTGGCTGCTGGTAAGCGGGCGTTGGCTCTCGGCCCGGGGTTCGGCGTCTCGGCGGCCAAGGGCAAGTTCATTGAACGCGTGCTCGCCGAGTTCAATGGGCCCACCGTGGTGGACGCCGACGGGCTGAACAACCTCGCCGGCTCCCGTCTCCCGCGCCGCGCCAACCTGATTCTCACGCCGCATCCCGGTGAGATGCAGCGGCTCAGTGGACACCTGCCTTCACTCGATGAGCGGCTGCCGGCCGCGCGCGCCTTCGCGCAGGAGGCCGGCGTGACGCTGGTGCTCAAGGGCCACAACACGTTGACCGCGTTTCCGGATGGCGCCGTGTGGATCAACCCGACGGGTGGCCCCGCCATGGCCACGGCTGGGTCTGGCGACATTCTCACCGGACTCATCGCGGGCCTAGCGGCGCAATTTCCAGATTCACTGTCGCTGGCCGTCGTGGCAGCTGTGTGGCTCCATGGGCGCGCGGGCGACTTGGCCGCGGCAGAGCTTGGCGATAAATGCGTGATCGCCACAGACCTGCTGCGCTACCTGCCACAGGCGATGAAACTATGAGGCGGATTCACTGGCTCCTTCTGACCGCTTGGGTCGCGGTGCTTGTCTGGTCAGGCATCAATCCGCATGACCGCTTCACGTGGGTGCTGGAGGTGATGCCGGCGTTGATCGCACTGGCGATTTGCGCCTGGCTGTTTCCCTCGCGCCTGCGCTTCACGCCTTTGGTTTACGGCATCATTTGCGTCCACTGCTTCGTCCTGATGATCGGCGGCAAGTACACGTACGCGGAGATGCCGCTCTTCAGTTGGATCCGCGATCACTACGGCCTGGCACGCAATTACTATGACCGTGTCGGCCACTTCATGCAAGGCTTCTCGCCCGCGATCATCGCGCGGGAGGTTCTCCTTCGCAAACAGATTATTCGTGGGGGCGACGGCTGGCTGCACTTCATCATCGTGTCGATCGTACTCGCATTCAGTGCGGTCTACGAGTTCGTCGAGTGGTGGGTCGCGTTAGCCACCGGTGAATCGGCCACCGCGTTTCTCGGTACGCAAGGCGACCCATGGGACACGCAATGGGACATGTTCATGTGCACGTGCGGAGCGATCCTGGCCTTGTTGCTTTTGCGCGGCGTACATGACCGGGCGCTGGAGCGCCATCAACGGAAGATCTAGCCGCGTTCATTGTGGCTGCCTCCCTAGCGCTATCGAGAGCTCCGCTGTTTGCCCAACCGATGCCGGCCAACGTGCCACCGGCGGCAATTCTGGCGGATGAGAAGGAGCGTGATTCGCGGGAGAAGCTGCCCGAGATCTTCGCCGCGCTCGGCATTAGATCGGGTCGGCGGTGGCAGACATCGGCACGGGCTACGGTTACTACGCCGTTCGAATCGCTCGCGTGGTGGTGCATCCGGACGAGTGTATGCTCAGGAGATCGACGAACGCCTCGTCAAGAAACTGGGCCATCGCGTTCGGGCCGAGAAGTTGACGAATGTCGAACCCTTGCTGGGTAAGCCCGATGCGCCCGGCCTCCCCCACGGCGCGCTCGACGCAGTCTTGCTTGCGGACGTCTACCACGAGGTCGACAACCCTTCAGCGCTCCTACAGGGCATCAGGCAATCGCTGAAGCCTGAGGGTAGGCTGTTGGTGATCGAGTACATGAAGCCGGAACTACGGTCGGAGGCCCGCGAGCGGCAAAGAAAAGAC
>JAYTKJ010000673.1:0-2253 GCA_043730365.1 Acidobacteriota bacterium
CCTCAAATCAGCCGCTTGAGACTCATTGATTCCCCGTTCGCGAAGATCGACTGAACCAGCCGGTTGAAACCACGTCACTATCACGCGCGACCCCTCGGCCTCGGGAATCGGTTCCATCAACTCAACCTTGCCGTCGCGGTAAACTCCTTCAACCGACTTCACCATGACCTTTAATCGCTTGACACAACCACTACTACGTGCCACGATATATCGTGGAGCGTAATAGATGACTGACCCCGCCCTTCTCATCCTTGCCAGCCTCGCCGACGGCGACAAACACGGTTACGCCATGATGGTCGATATCACCGCCTTTTCCGGCGTGACGCTCGGCCCCGGGACCCTATACGGCGCCATTACGCGTCTCGAAGAAAAGGGCTGGATTCGCCCGGTCCCCTCAGAGGACCGTCGCCAACCCTACAAGCTCACCGCCGCCGGCCGCCGACATCTTGCTGAACAACTCGATTCGATCGGCCAGTTCGTATCCACCGGCCGCGCCAGGCTGGCCTCCGCATGAGCCGCCCTCCCCGCGTCTTACTGGAGTGGGTGACTCGAATCTATCCGCGAGTCTGGCGCGAGCGATATGGCCGTGAGTTCGAAGCCATGATCGAAGATCTGCCCGAACAGGGCCTGCGATGGAACAGCGTCTGGGACATTTCAAAAGGAGCAATCGCCATGAGAGCAACGCAAGGGCCGGCAAAGTTGATGAAGCTGACGGCCATTTTCGCCGCGGCCGGTTTGATAGTGGCGGGTGGCATTGCCTTCGCCATCCCCGATTCATTCCTAAGCATGTCCCTTGTCAAAGCGGATAAGTCTATAGACGGCAAGGTATTTTCGGTCGCCGTCCAGCGTACTCTGACCGACGAATGGCTGCACGGCCTGATTGGCAAATACGGCCTCTACCAGGGGAGCGCGAACGCCATCGATCTTCTGAAAAAGGACGTCTTGGTGAGCAGTATCAACCGCCTCAGCAGCGGTGACAGCGCCTTCCGTATCGGCGTCCGTCACGCCGATCCCGAAACCGCCCGCCGCATCAATGTCGAGCTAACGGAAGCCATACTCAAAGCGCAGGCCGGTACCTCTCTCCTCGACGCGGCACCGGTTCCCGAATCCCCCATCGAACCCAACCGCCCAATCATTGTTGCCATGGGCTGCACCGCCGGCGCCGCCATCGGATTGCTGTACGCCCTATGGCGGCGGCGCTACATACGGCCTACTTCCGGCACCGCTTGTCCGTAGCCGCCTTGTCGCTCACAAAAGCTAAGCGCCTGGCATCCCAACGAAGAGCCGAGCAATGTCGCTCGCGCCGCACAGCGGCGCAAATGGGAGCCGCTCCGGAAGCGCCCTGGACTTCAGAACGGACGACCAGGAACCCAGGGTCCGGCATCAATATGCGGACACTCTTCTCGAAGCAGATCGTGTTGACCCCATACTCCACACGAAACACTTCATACTGCCTGCCTCCCGTCACATGCAGAATGCCAAACGTACTGGCACAATACCCTCCGCCGCATCCGATGCCACGGCTATGAACCACTATGTCCTGCCGCTGTGGGGAAGTTACCTGGCGCAATTCAAAACTCTCCGCGAACGGCATAATCATCGCCGTGCAGCCCAGCGAATACCAAATTATGGCGCAAAATATCGGTGGCAACAGCGGAATTAGCCTCCCGAGATTTGCAATGCGCCAACGGTTAAGCGTTATCGGACGCGAGGCGCAGCGATTAAGGAGCAGTGTATTCCCAGATCCGGCTAGTTCGTCCGGAGCGGGCCGACGGCAAGAGGCGAGAACGCACTTAACGATTATCCGCGTTGGCCGCAAACCACCGCATGCCATCCGCCTTTATGTTCTCGCAGAGTTCAATCAAGCTGCGCTCGGGCAACTGGCAAAACGCGACAGCGCATTTAAGGCCTGTTCGCCTCTGCTGCGAGCCGCGCCATGCCACGTTCATGGATCTCGTGCGCCAACTGCGCGTTCTCCTCGTGGGACATCAGCCAACGACCTTCGCGGCGGGCGGCCTCGGCTTCGGAGACATCCCGATCCGCTCGAATTTCCGCAAGGTACCGCTCACGCTCTTCCCATAGCGACAAGACGTCCCGTAGGGCGTCCTCTTCACCGTTATATCGGCCACGCTCGACAGACTGGTGAATAAACGCCCTTCGGCGCGCTCCAAAATTGATCCGTTTGTGCTCTCCAAAACTGACCCACACCAAGAACACGATTTGCCGCTGGGCAAGACATTTTCATCCACGCCA
>JAYTKJ010000674.1:0-12228 GCA_043730365.1 Acidobacteriota bacterium
GTGTTCCAGCGCGGCAATCCGGCCAGCCCGGGTGACATCGTGCCTCGCCGCTTCATCACGGTGCTCGAGCCGGGCGAGCCGACGGCGTTTGCGGCGGGCTCATCCGGCAGGCTCGAACTGGCCGAGAAGATTTTTGGCGCGCGCGCCGCGCCACTCGCCGGGCGAGTGATCGTCAACCGCGTATGGGGCTGGCATTTCGGCAAGCCGCTGGTGGGAACGACGAGTGATTTCGGCACGCAGGGCGATTTGCCGACGCACCGCGAATTGCTGGACGATCTGACGGCGCGCTTCATCGCCCACGGATGGTCTCTTAAGTGGCTGCACCGGGAGATCATGCTGTCGGCCGCGTATCGGCAAGCGAGCCGGCCGCGCCAGGACGGGCAGCAGCAGGATCCCACCAATCGGCTGCTGTGGCGGATGAATCCGCGGCGGGTGGACTTTGAGGCGTGGCGCGATACGATCCTCTCCACGTCCAGACAGCTTGATGCGGCGGCGGGCGGTCCGTCGATGGAGCTTGAGAAAAAGGGCAATTTCCGGCGCACGGTTTATGCCAAGGTGAGCCGTTCGCGCTTGAGCCCGTTGCTGAAGCTGTACGATTTTCCGGACCCCAATCAGCACGCGCCCAATCGCGAATTGACCACTACGCCGCTGCAGCAGTTGTTTGTGATGAACAGTGAATTCGTTCAGCAGCGGGCACGCGTGATCGCAGACCAGGCCGTAGAGGCCTCGGGCGACGTAAAAGAACGGATCCAGCATTTGTACCGGACCATTCTTGGGCGCGAGGCTGAGGCGAGGGAGATCGACCTGGCGCTCAGCTATCTTGATAAAGCCGATTGGGCCGGCTACGCGCAGGCGCTGCTGGGCTCGAGTGAGTTCATATTCTGGCCATGATGAATCGACGAGCGTTCGTACAATCGCTGTGCGCCGGGCTGGGCTCGGTGGGTCTGCAGGATATGCTGCGTGGCGAGACCGCCCCCGCCGTGCACTCGGGCCCGCATTTCGCGCCTCGCGCTAAACACCTGATCGTGCTGTTCATGACTGGTGGACCGTCGCAAATGGACCTGTTTGATCCCAAGCCGGCGCTGCTGAAGTACGCCGGACAACGACCGTCCAGTGTGGATCTCCGCACGGAGCGCGTCACCGGCGGACTGCTGCCGTCGTCGTTCCAGTTCAAACGATGCGGGCGTAACGGCGTGGAAGTCAGTGAGCTATTGCCGCGACTTGGCGAGGTGATCGACGATATCTGCGTGCTGCGTTCGGTGCATACCTTCAATCCAACGCACACGCCGGCGCGCAGTCTGATTCACTCCGGGAACATTTCGGCGGTTCGGCCTTCCATGGGCGCGTGGCTCTCCTATGGGCTGGGGACCGAGAATGCGAATCTGCCTGGTTTTGTGGTGTTCAGCGGCGGCGCCGGGGGCACGTTGTGGCGGTCGGGATTTCTACCGGCCGAGC
Source organism: Acidobacteriota bacterium (assembly GCA_043730365.1). GTDB lineage: Bacteria > Acidobacteriota > Terriglobia > Bryobacterales > Bryobacteraceae > VFZP01. The sequence goes on from JAYTKJ010000674.1 coordinate 1,456, forward strand.
ATCAGGGCACGCAAATCTCCAGGGTGGAGTCTTCGCCGGAAAAGATGATCCAATACCTGCGCAATACGGACCTTGATTCGGAAGCGCAACGACGCCAGCTCGATCTCATGCAGGCACTGAATCGCAGGCATGCCGATGGCTTCGGCGGCGACGAGTTTCTGGAGGGACGCATTCGGGCGATGGAGACTGCTTTCCGCATGCAGTTTGCCGCGAGCGATGCCTTTGATCTCAAAAACGAACCCGCCCGCGTTCGCGAAGAATACGGCACAACCGACTTCGCCAATCAGTGCCTGTTGGCGCGACGTTGCGTGGAGCGCGGCGTGCGCAGCGTGTTCGTTTATTACGGCGCCGGACAGCCGTGGGACGACCATACATTTATCAGCAAGAACCTGCGCGCCCGCTGCCCGGATATGGACCAGGCGTCGGCCGCGCTCATCACGGATTTGAAGCGGCGCGGCTTGCTGGATGAAACGCTGATTGTGTGGGGCGGAGAGTTTGGACGCACGCCGGTGTCCGAAAGCGGCGATGGGCGTGACCACAATCCCTACGGTTTCACGATGTGGATGGCCGGCGGAGGCGTGCAGGGCGGCATCGCGTATGGGGCGACGGATGAATTCGGGTTCAAGGCGGTGGAGAACCGCGTGTCGGTACATGATCTGCACGCGACGATTTTGAATCAGCTGGGCTTGAACCACGAGAAGCTGACCTATCGCTACGCAGGGCGCGATTTCCGGCTGACGGATGTGGCGGGAGAAGTGGTGAAGGGGATTTTGAGTTAGCTGCGCTCAGCCTGCTACTTCCGATGGCCACCGTTAACATTTTTGATGGGAGTTGCTCATGAAATTTTCCATTTTGACGCTGGCCCTGTTGCTGGCGTCCCTTGCGGCGCTCGCCGTGGCCCAGGACGGGCCGGATTCGGTCTTGCGCGGCACCAAGCAGTTCCGCAAGACCGTGGTGACTTCAGGACTCGCTGGGCCTTGGGAGCTAACCTGGGGCCCAGACAACATGCTGTGGGTTACCGAGCGCACGGGCAAGCGCGTCACGCGCGTCCATCCGGTCAGCGGCGAACGCAAGGTTGCCATTACGCTGGACGAGGTCTCCGCGCCTGGCGGGCAGGACGGACTGCTGGGGATGGCCCTGCATCCTGCGCTACTCAAGGGTAAAGGCCATGACTTCGTCTATGTCGCCTATTCCTACGTGGACAAGAGCCAACCGGCGCACTCCTACGTCACCGATCCGAACAGCCCCTATCTCAATCTCTACGCCAAGATCGTGCGCCTTACCTACCGCGCGGCCAGCGGGACGTTGTCAGATCCGGTCGACATCATCACCGGGCTGCCGGCCGGCAATGACCACGTGGCCGGGCGGCTGAAATATGGCCCGGACCAGAAGCTCTACTTGACGCTCGGGGATCACGGCAACAATCAGCTGGGCAATGCGTGCCTGGCCATTGAGGCGCAGCGGCTGCCGACACAAAAGGAGATCGACGACAAGCACTACGTCGCCTATGTCGGCAAATCATTGCGCCTGAATCTCGATGGGTCGGTGCCCAAGGACAATCCGACCCTGGCCGGCGTGGTAAGCCATCTTTTTACTTACGGGCACCGCAACCCGCAGGGCCTGGACTTCGGTCCTGACGGCACGCTGTACTCCTCCGAGCACGGGCCGAAGACCGACGACGAGGTCAATATTCTGAAGCGGGGGTCCAACTATGGCTGGCCGCATGTCGCCGGCAAGCAGGATGGCAAAGCCTACGAGTATGCGCGGTGGGCCGAGGCCACGACGCCGTGCGCGCAACTGAGATTCAACGATCTGGCAATTCATCCGTCGGTGCCGCGCGAGCCGGAATCGGCCTTCAAGCAGCCCTTCGTCGAGCCCATCGCCACGATGTTCACCGTGGAAACCGGCTTCAACTTTGAAGACCCGGCCTGCAAGGGGATCAACTACATCTGCTGGCCTACGACGGGCGCCTCCAGCGTGGAGCACTACCAGTCAAAGGGCAAAGGCATCCCCGGCTGGGACAGAGTGCTGCTGGTGACCACGCTCAAGCGCGGCTCGCTCTATGTTCTGCCTCTCAAGGCCAACGGACAGCCGGCCGCCGGTCATATGTCCCGCTACTTCCAATCGGAGAACCGCTTTCGCGACACGGCCATCAGCCCTGACCGAAAGACCATCTACATCGTCACCGACCCGGGCGGTTTGGCCGAGTCGCGCAGCCGCGGCACCACCACCAGAATGCAGAATCCGGGCGCTATTCTGGCCTTTACATACACGGGCGAAGGCGCCGGTGAGGTGACGGAAGATCCGCGCAACGCGGTCAGCGAGGCCAAGCCCTCGGGTAGTAGCGAAGAGGCCGCGCGTGCCAGCGGCCATACAGGCTCTGCCGAAATAGCGCCGCAATTCACCGCGGCCCAGGCTGACGCCGGCAAGACGGCCTACAATGCGAGTTGCGCGGTTTGTCACGGCAGCACCATGACCAACGGTACGTTCGGCACGCCCCTGGCTGGCACATACTTTAAGAACGCCTGGTTCGGCAAGACCGTCGCCAAGTTCTATGAACGCGCGCAGAAGACCATGCCGCCCGCCGCTCCGGCATCGCTGCCTAAAGAAAGCTACGCCAATATCGTCGCCTACATTCTTGAGTTGAATGGATTCAAGGCGGGCGACTCGCCATTGCCGGCGGGCGGCGGCGAAGCGCTCGACTCGATGACTATCAAGTAGTTTGGAGTTCTGGAACGTGGGCGCTTTCCTGGGGCCGGCCTGAACGGCGGGACGTCCAGTTCTCCAGGTAAAGATAGATCACCGGTGTAATGTATAGCGTGAGTAACTGCGAGACAAGCAGGCCGCCAACCACCGCCAGCCCGAGCGGACGGCGGGCTTCGCCTCCAGCGCCGTAACCAACCGCGATCGGCAGCGTGCCAAGCAGCGCGCACATCGTGGTCATCATGATTGGCCGGAAGCGCTGGATGCATCCCTCGAAGATCGCCTGCTCGGCGGGCATGCCTTCGCGCCGGGCCATCACCGCGAAATCCACCATCATGATGGCGTTCTTCTTGACGATGCCGACCAGTAGCATGATACCGACGAACGAGAAGAGATTCAGATCGTCTTTGAACAGCAGCAGCGTGATCAGCGCGCCCAAGCCGGCCGACGGAAGGCCGGAGAGAATCGTAATCGGGTGGACGAAGCTCTCGTAGAGCACACCCAACACCAGATAGATGATCAGGATCGCGATGCCGAGCAGCAACGCCAGCCCGCCGACCGATTTCTGGAAGGCCGAAGCGGTGCCTTGATAGGAGAACGAAGTGGTATCGGGAAGGCCAATCTCGGTAGCCGCCTCATCCACCTGATCGGTCACCTGACTGAGGGAGAAGCCCGGCTTGGCGTTGAACTGCAGATTCACGGCGGGCAACTGGCCGATGTGATTCACACTGAGCGGCGCAACGCCTTGGCGTTCGCGGGTCACCGCCGATAGCGGCACCAGCTTGTTGTTGCTGGAACGAATGTAGAGTTTGGAAAGGCCGGCGGGATCCTGCCGGAAGGCGGGCAGCACTTCCATGATGACGTCGTATTCGTTGGCCGGTGCGCTGATGGTGGAGACGCGGCGGTTGCCGAAGGCGTCGTAGAGCGTGTTGGCGATCTGCTCAGGTGTGACGCCGAGCGCCAGGGCACGGTCACGATCGATGTCCACATTGACGCGCGGGTTGTTCAACTGGAGATCGCTGTACACTTCGGCGATGCCTGGCATCGAACGCAGTTTCGCCTCCAGCTTTGGAGCCCACTGGTAGAGCACGGAAGTTTCGGCGTCCTGCAGTGCCACCGAATACTGGTATCGCGACTCGCTCTGCCCGAGACTGAGCATGGGCGGGGGTTGCAGAAAAACTGAGAAGCCCGGAATCTGCGCGAACTCTTTCTGCAATTGCGCGACGATCGCCGTGACGTGCGGCCGCTTCTTGTCAGGCTTGAACTCAATGAAGAGGAAGCCGGCGTTCTGATTCTGAGCGCCAGTGCCGAACCTCCGCACCCACGGGTTCCGCTGCACAATCTGCAACGCCTGCGTTTGCAAGCGGACCATTTCGTCGAAAGAGGTGTCCTGCGCCGCTTCCGTGCCACCGAAAACCATGCCAGTATCGACAGTGGGCACGAAGCTCTTGGGCATGACGGTAAACAACCAACCGGACACCACCGTCAGCGCCAGCGTAGCCAGGAGCGTCCCCAGCCGAAAGCGCAGGGTGGTGCGCAAGGTGCGGCGATAGAGGTGGTTCATGCCGGTGAAGAATCGCTCGACCAGGTTGAACATGCGCCCGTGTGTCTGCTGGTGGTGGAGGAAGCGGCTGCAGAGCATCGGCGTGAGCGAAAGCGAGATCAGCCCGGAAATGAGCACCGCCACGGCGATGGTGATGGAGAACTCACGCAATAGACGCCCGATGATTCCTTCGAGGAAAAGCACGGGGATGAAGACGGCCACCAGCGAGATGGTCATGGAGAGAATCGTGAAACTCACTTCGCGCGCGCCATCCAGGGCGGCCTGCAGGCGCGGCTTGCCCATCTCGAGGTGACGCACGATGTTCTCGAGCATGACTATCGCGTCGTCAACTACGAAGCCGACCGAGAGAGTCATCGCCATCATCGATAGCGTGTCGATCGTGAAGTCCAGCACTTTCATCACCGCGAACGTGCCCAGCAGTGAGAGCGGTACCGCCAGGCTGGCGATGATGGTGGCCGACACGTTGCGCAGGAAGATGAAGATCACCAAAATCACCAGCGCGATCGTAAGCAGAAGCGTGAACTTCACGTCCTCGATTGACTCGCGGATGTTCCTGGATGCATCGAACTGCACTTGGAGTGAAATCCCGGCCGGCATGTTTTGCTGCAAGCTGGGTAACTGGCGCTTGACCTCGTCCACGACCTCGACGGTGTTGGCGCCCGGCTGCTTCTGCACGGCGACAATCATGCCCGGCTTGCCGTTCACCCAGAAGACGTTTCTCTCAGAGATGACGCTGTCGCGCACATTGGCGACATCTTCCAGGCGCACCGGATTGCCATTGCGGTAGGCCACAACCATGGGGCGGAATTGTTCTGCCGCGTTGAGCTGGCTATTTGACTGCACGGTGTACGCCTTTGAGACGCCATGCATGGAGCCCGCCGGCAAGTTGACATTTTGCTGGGCGAAGGCACTGCGGATCTCTTCCAGTCCCACTTGGCGGGCGGCCAGCCGGTCCGGGTCGGCCTCCACGCGGACGGCATACTTCTGCCCTCCGAAGATCATCACCTGCGCCACGCCGTTGATCATGGAGATGCGGCGGGAGATGAGGTTCTCGCCATACTCGTTGAGGGCGGCTAGCGTCATGGTGTCCGAGGTCAACGCGAGAAAGACCACGGGGCGCGATGCGGGATTTACCTTGCGGAACCACGGCGGTGCGAGCATGTTCCGCGGCAACTCTCCTCCGGCGCGCGAGATGGCGGACTGCACATCCTGCGCCGCCGCGTCGATGGTGCGGCTGAAGTCAAATTCCAGGGTGATGACGGTCTGCGCATTGGTATTCGCCGACGACATATTCGCCACGCCGGCGATGTTGGAGAACGCCTTTTCAAGCGGAGTGGCCACCGAGGACGCCATGATGTCGGGATTCGCGCCGGGCAGATTGGCGGTCACCTGAATCGTCGGATACTCGACGGGCGGCAGGTCACTGACGGGCAGCGTGAAGTAGCTGAGGAGCCCGAAGCCGAGCAGGCCCGCCATCAGCAAAGTGGTGGTGACGACGCGGCGTATGAACAGGTCCGTGATCGACATCGGCGTTAGTTGGCGGTGGCCGGCCCTGGTGGCAAAAGGCGGACGGCCGCGTTGGGAGTCAGACGCTTCTGTCCCTCGGAGATGACCCTGTCGCCGGCTTGCAGACCGGACCCAATGACAGCCTGCTCGACCGTTTGCCCGGCCGGTGTGTAGAGGCGCAACACTGCCACATCGCGCATAGCGACGGTCGACTTTGCGGGATCAAAGGCCCAAACGTATTTGCCGCGCGGGCCCGTCTGCACCGCCTGAGCCGCAACCAGCACGCGGCCTCGCTCCAGATTCAGCCTGGCCTTGACGTTGACGAACTGGCCGGGCCAGAGGAGCCGGTCCGAGTTGGCGAACGCGGCCTTCATCTTAATGGCGCCCGTCGTCGTATCAACGGAGCTGTCGATGAACTGCAGGAGACCGGTGGTCACTCGGCCGTCGGCGGCGAGCGCGGCGATTGAGAGGGGCTTCTGGCGGTGATACTTCCGCACGTCGGGCAGGAGATTCTCCGGCACCGAGAAACTGACGAAGACCGGAGCGGTCTGCAGCAATGTCACCAGCGTGTTGTCATGCTGCTTGGCGAGGCTCCCCTGCTTGGTGGCGATGACGCCCGCGCGCCCGGCGATAGGCGCTTTGACCTTGGTGTAGTCCAGCATCATACGGGCTTCCATCAGGCGCGCGCGATTGGCCTTCTCGGCTGCTTTCGCACTCTCCACGGCGGCGCGACTGGCCGCCACGGAAGCCTTCGCTGCGTCCGCCTGGGCGATGGCCTGATCAGACTGCTCGCGAGAAAAGATGCCTTCCTTGGCTAGTTTCAGACCGCGGTTCGCCATCGCGTCCAGGTTCTTCCAGTTAGCTTGATCGCGTGCGATGTTGGCTTCGGCCTGTTTGGCGAGGGCGCCGTCGCGGGCGATATTGGCTTCGATCTCGGCGATCTGCCGCTCGAAGGGCTCCGGATCGAGTTCGAAGAGCAACTGCCCCTCACGCACATCATCGCCCTCGGCGAAGTGAACACGTACGACGGGCGCGGTGACGCGCGCCTTCACTTCCACGGTGGAACTCGCCTCCACGTTGCCGATGGCGGCTATTTCGAGCGGGATATCGGCGGTTGTCGCTTGGATCGCGCGGACCACCTGAGCAGCGGGCACATTGGCGGAGGCCGTTGCGCCTTCACGGTTGCAGGACGAGGCAACGGCGGAGGCGATGATGACAAGCAGGAACAACCAACGCACAGGTGAATCGCGGATGGGCAAAGGATCTCTCTTAGATCCCATTGTAGTGGGCGGGGGAAGAATGGTGGCCAGGGAGGGAGTTGAACCCCCGACACGCGGATTTTCAGTCCGCTGCTCTACCAACTGAGCTACCTGGCCACGCGCCTTTCCATCTTACCAGAAGAAGCCCTGATGCCGGCGCCAATCCTACCCGGCCTCTTCATTGGCCCGCTCCAAGAGGGCACGCATGTAAGCGATGCTGTAGGCTTCGGCGATGCGGTGATTGGCGTCACCGGTGAAACCCGGATAATGATCCGGAATCAGCGAGGCGGTGCAGCGCGCCTTGCGCAACGCCTTCATCACGCGGTACATGTCCAGGTAGCCGTCGTCCTGGAACGTCTCGTGGAAGCGCGGCAATGGCGAACTGACATTGCGGAAGTGGACCGCGAAGATCTTGCCGCGAGCGCCGAAATCTTCGATCATGCCGTAGACATCCTTGCCCATCTTTTCCCCGCCCTCGGACCACGTGCCGACGCAGAACGTCAGTCCCCAATACTTGCTGCCGCCAGCGATCTGGTCCGCGTGCTTGATGCCGTCATAGTGGGTGAAAACCTTGGCCACGCCGTTCATCATCGGGATCGGCGGATCGTCCGGGTGCAGGGCCAGGCGCACGTCGGCCTTTTCGGCCACCGGCAGCACCGCCTTAATGAAGTAAGTGTAGTTGGTCCAGATATCTTCGGCTGAGTAAGTGCGGTCGAAGCGCGGCTTCTCCACGCCGGCATGAAAATCGTCGACGCTGAACTCACGCGTGCGATAGCCGCGTGCGGACTCGATCATCTTACTGGTGTACGTGTTGCCTGGATGGAAATCGATCTTCGAGCAAAAAACCCCAGCGCGGCCGAGGTCGCGGAGGAAGGCCTGAAACTTCTCGATATCCTGATCGCGTCCCGGCTGTCCGAGTTGGAGCCGGGTGGAGCGGTACGTATCGATGAAGCCGCAGTGAATCTTGATGCCGTAGCGGGCCAGCCGCTCCTGCGCGGCTTTGATGGATTCATAGGAGCCCTCACTCCCAAAATCGGCGTGGATCCAGCGCAGACCGATCTGTCTGAGGAATAGCAGATCGTCGTCGGTCGCTTTGTGAACGTTAATGAGCGTCGCGATCTTAGTGTTATCGGGGTCGGCCTCGCTTTTGCGCCCGGGCGCGGCAGCGGCCACCGCGGCGGCGGCCGACAACGGCAATTTCAGAAAATTACGTCGATGAAAATCCATGCCTCTCACTTCACTTTCCGTACTAACTCCGGTCCCAGCAGTTCCTCCAGTAGCGGCGTCACCGGATACGGATGCATCTTGTATTGCCGGAACCCTTCCCCAAACTTGAACCCCACATACTTACCCACCTGCGCTGACCAGTCTTCCATCGTTTCCAGGTAGTTATCCATCCCGTGGTGCTCTTTGAGCCACAGCCGCTGCGATTCGTGCGCCGCCAGCATCTCACGCTTCTTGTCCAGCACCGTCGTGATGTCAACCACAAAGTGCGGCACGGCAGGGCGGGAATCACGGTCGGTCCCCTCGGCTGGATCCACGAAGTAGAGATGCGGAATCGCCTTGAGGACGGGATGGCCGCCGGGTGCCGAATAGTTGGGCGCCGGCGCGCCAAAGCAGGAGTCTCGCACCAGCCGCGAGGTGGCTTCGTGATCGCAATGATAGTCAATGGGCGAAGCCGTCAGGACCAGGTCAGGCTGCGTACGCCGCAGGATCGCCGTCACGCGGCGTCGCGAATCGTCATCGTCATAGATCGACAGATCGCCGAATTCGCCGCAAAGGTATTCGGCCCCGATCAGGGCCGCGCCTCTGGCCGCCTCCTTCCGCCTGATCGCGGCGATCTCGGTGGGGCTGTGATGATTGGAGCCGCAATCGCCGGCAGTCATGGTCACGATCGTGAGGTGATGCCCTTGCGTGGCCAGCAGGGCCAGTGTGCCGCCGGTGAAGATCTCGGCGTCGTCCGGGTGCGCGTGGATATGAAGGATTCGCATAAAAGGCTAGTGAATCGGCCCGCCGCCGCCCGGCACCACGACCGCGCCGGCCTGTGGTTCCAGGCGGATTTCCCCGAACGCCGCCTCATACTGCGCGATGTTCTGCTGCAACAGATTCGCCAGCGCCTTGGCCTGCTGCGGGCTGAGATACACGCCCTGAAAATTCTGCAGCGTCACCTCGTCCGGGACGGTTTGTTGAATGGTGCCGAACATCAGGAAGAAGTCCCAGAGGTTGACGCGCACTTGGACACTATTGGCGTAACTATCGCGATAGTCCGCCGTGTGGGTGAGCTGGATCTTAGCGGGTTGGCCGATTGGGTTGTTCATATGTTTCGATCCTTATGTCTCGACGCGGTGCGCCGTGTTGTTCCAACGCAGGCGCTTGCCCTGGCGCAGGGAATCCATGGCCATGCAGAGCACGATACTGGTAGCCTGCCCGGCTTCCACGGGCGCGTTCGGTTCATGGCGGCTCTTGATGCACTCGAGAAAATTTCGAATATGCTGGCGCGCGGCCGAGTTGAAGGCGCCGGGACGCCGCACCTCTTGCACGGGCTTCATGACGTCAGTCGTGCTGGACTCTGGATAGAGCGCGTAAGACTCCCGGCCCACGTCATATCGCGCCTTGTCCCCATGAAACTGTTTCATCTGGTCATTCACGGCCGAATAGCGCATGGACTTGTAGCCGAGGGTGAACACGGCGATGTAGTTCTCGGGAAACTCGGCCGTCAGCACGCACGTCTCCGGCACTTCCCACTCGCTGATCTGTGTCTTGTTGGCGGAGCACGTCACGGCGATCGGATAGCTGGACTTCATGAACCACATGATGGCGTCCATCACATGTGCCGCCTGGCCCACCAGCAGGCCGCCGGAGTAGTCCCAGAACCAATACCAGTTGCGGAAACGCATCGGGTCCATCTCGCGCGCGGGAGCGGTGCCCAGCCACTGCTTCCAATCGAGTTTGCCGTCGATCTTCGGCGGTGACGGGCGGGAGGTGCGGTTGTACCACCAGGAATTGACAAGTTGCACTTCGCCGACAACGCCGGAATCCATCACCTTCTTGGCTTCGAGAAACAGATCGAAGCTGCGGCGCTGCGTGCCTACTTGCACAACGCGCTTGGTCCGCCGCACGGCTTCGATAATCTGGAAGCCCTCATCAATTTTGTGCGCCATGGGCTTTTCGACGTAGACGTCTTTGCCCGCCTCCACGGCATCGATGACCATGGCCGCATGCCAGTGATCGGGCGTCGCGACCACGACGGCGTCGAGCGATTTGTCTTCCAGCAGTTTCTTGTAGTGATCGAACGGCTTGGCGCCGCTGGATGCCGCTTTGATCCCGGCGGCGAGATTCGCTTCGTAGACATCGCACACCGCTGCCATCTCGGCGCCGATCTCTTTGAACTCGCCGGTGAGAAAACGCCCGCGTCCGCCGGCCCCTATGAGCCCGGCGCGAATCCGGTCATTGGCGCCGATCACGCGCTGGGCGGATGCGGCAGAGGCGGCTCCGAGGAAGTATCGGCGTTTCATAAAGAGGAATCACCATTGTAGCCGCGCTCCTGGCGAAGCTGTAGAATGGCAGGCGACTGCAATGATCAAACGCCGCATCTTCCTGATGGCCGCCGCCGCCGCGCCGCCCCCTCGCCCACAGTTTACTCCTAAGCGGGCACCCAACAATTAGTTCACAATCTGTTTGGGATGGAGAGTGTAATTCCAGCGGCCGAGAGTGTCGTGAGGTAGGAGGTTGAGCCGGCGC
>JAYTKJ010000675.1:0-1776 GCA_043730365.1 Acidobacteriota bacterium
CTCCGGTATCGTTCTCTCGTACGTGGTCCGCACGCTGTCGACGCACTGGTTGCGGCGAGCCGATAGCCGAGCCAACTCGCCCTCCGCCATCCCCTTGGCCATAGGAGACTTTTCGTCCAGGCTCGCGTAATGGCTGTTGGTGATACCGGTGGTCACCATATACTCATACGGGTTGCCGGCGTTGTTGCGGTAAACATAACGGAAGGTTCCGCCGCCCTTCTTGTAGGCCTCCGAGTACTGCTTCTCAATCTCCAGCCACTCCTGAACCCGGTCTGGCTTGACGTTCACACGGGCCACCGACACCAGTATGGGCTGCGGCATGGTCTGAGGGTATAGGGGCGCAGCCAGGCTGGCCAGGGCTGCGATCAGCATCATTCTTCGATTGGTCATGAACTCTCTCTCCTTGGGAAATCTCTACTTAAGCCGTCGTAAGGACATCGGCCCACTCGCTGGCCCACCTAGCCAGCGGCACGGGGTCACTGGTTTCGCACACGGTCACACCGCCGGCGCCATCCAGCATATGCCAGCGTGCCACCATGGTCAAGCCCGCCGGGGGCAGTGCATCGCTCTCCTTGAACCGCTCAAAACTCACGCGCTGGGTGGTTGCCAACGAATTGCGATAGGTGATCAGGAACAGCATGTTTCGCTCCTCCTCCTTGAGGCCCATTTAGAGGCACGTTTGTGACCAGGCAGACGTTCCCGGAGTCCGCTTGATAAGGTTGGAGTTGCCAGCGTTTAGCGCGAACGGTGGCGCGATGGGCTCACCATTCGGATAGCTTTGAGGGGCCAACGCGGCTATCCGAATGGTGAGCCCAATCAATAGAGTGTTGCAGGAATGCGGGTCTTGAGATCTTCATCAAGCGCCGGGCCATCCACAAAGCCACGAGTATGGGCGGCCATCATGGTGCCGAAGCTGGGCACGGTTCCGGGAGCGGCGTGCTTGGCGGGGTTCCAGACATCGGCTCGCACCAGCGCCTTGCTGCAGTGAACGTAGGCTTCTTTCACCGTCACCACAAGGACGCTGCGCGGGAGCTTTCCGTCCACGGCAAACTGCTCAAGCAGCGCTGGGTCCCGGCTGATTACCGCCTCGCCGTTCACGCGGAACGTCTCCGTCACGCCGGGCACCAGGAAGACGAGGCCGACGGCCGGGTTCTGGACGATGTTCTTCAGCGAGTCCAGCCGGTTGTTGCCGCGCCGGTCTGGAATGAGGAGCGTGCGGTCATCGGCCACTTTGACGAAGCCCGGCCGGTCACCGCGCGGGGAATTATCGGCCACCACGACGGGCGCGCCCGCGCTTTGGGTGCCGATCATCATCAACGGAGAAGCGGCGATGAAGGCACGGCAGTGCTCGTCGAGGCGGTCGAGCTGCTTGCGCACGGCGCGCTCGATCGGCTCGTCGTAGAGGGCGGATAGTTCGTCGATAGAGCGAATGACGAGGTTCGCGTCGATTTCCATGCCTCTCAGTATGGCGCGAATGCGATGCGTGCAATGGAGCGATATTGCAAAAATGCAATACAATGGTGGATGATGTGGGTCGTCGAGTTACGAGTTGAATGCTCTCCCGGATTCGGGTGTTCATCAAGAAAGCCCAGAAGACGCCGCGACGGGAACTTGACTTAGCACCGGAGCGAGCACGGGAGGTAAACAAGTGAGCAGGATTCGCGTTGACGACTTGAACAAGAAATGGATGAAGGATTCCGACTACCGGCGTGAGTATGTAGCGCTAGAAAAGGAGTTTTCCCTGGTTTCTGCCTTGATAGCAGCCCGCACTCGCGC
>JAYTKJ010000676.1:0-2511 GCA_043730365.1 Acidobacteriota bacterium
ACTTGCCGCGACCGACTCGATTAACTGGCCGCTGCGCCTGATGCAGAAAGAGGGGCCAGTCGTCCTTCCTCTTTGCAGCCGTGTCAGGAGCGTTCTGGAGTTCCCAGGATTTAGTGGACACGACGCCGGCGTGATCGCGCCGTCGCTTCAAACGCCTCGGGACTGACGCCGCCCACGTGCCCATGACGGCGGGTGGGATTGTAGAACGAATCGATATAGGCCGCGACATCGGCCGACGCCAGCTCTCGGTTCTTGTAGATATGCTTCTTGATCCGTTCCTTCTTCAAACTACCGAAGAAGGACTCGGCGACGGCATTGTCCCAGCAGTTGCCGCGTCGGCTCATGCTGGGCTCAAGGCGATTGTTTTGACAGAAGCGCCGCCAGTCATCGCTGCCGTACTGCGAGCCCTGGTCCGAATGAATGACCGTGCCACGGGGACGCCGTTGCCGTACGGCCATCATGACTGCGTCGAGGATGAGTGCTCGGCCGATGGTGGGCTTCGTGGCCCACCCGACAATCTTCCGCGAAAACAAATCCATGACCACCGCGAGGTATAGCCAGCCCTGCCAGGTCCGAATGTACGTAATATCCGTGACCCAGGCCCGATTGGGTTTGGTCACCGTGAACTGGCGCTGCAAGATGTTCGGGATCAGCGCCGACGGCTTCGTCGCCGTGTACGATCGCGTGCGATAGCCATGCCGGGCTCGAATCTTGTTCACGCGCATGAGGCGAGCCACGCGATGCTTGCTGCAGGTCTCACCGGCCTCGCGAAGATCGAGGAAGACCCGCGGTGCCCCGTAGATGTCGTGGCTGGCGGCGAACGATGCCCGGATCAGACCCAGGAGCCGCGCATCCTCTTGAGCCCGAGGGGAGACGGGCTCTTGCAACCACGCGTAGTAGCCGCTCCGGGCCACTTCCAGTAGCCGGCACATCGTCTCAACGTTGTGCAAACGCTGATTGGCTTTGATGAAGTGGTAGATCCGCCGAACCCTTCCAGCACTCAATCGAGTGGACATCGCGGCCCTCCTTGGCTCGTTGCGCCGAGGCTATCGCGTGTCCATTGACCCACTACCGCCTAAAGGCGGTAGATTCCTTACCGACTGAAAGTCGGCTTGCGGCTAAAGCCGCCTGAAGGCACCCGGCTCATAGCCGGCTCAAGGCTCGCCCGGCGCGGTAATCTTGAACCCTTGATCATCCTGGTCCCACTTCTGATTCTCGATATACGTCATCACCGTCTGTTCATCGACCGCGCCGACCGTCGCGCAGAAATATCCTCGGGCCCACAGGTGCTGACCCCAGTATTTCTTCCGCAACGCCGGAAACTCTTGCTGCAGCAAGCGCGAGGACCGACCCTTGATGAATTGCACCAGCTTCGCGGGCGCCAACTGCGGCGGCGCCACTACCAGAATGTGGATGTGATCCGGCGAGACCGCGCCACGAATGATCTGCACCTCCCGCGCCGCACAGATCTGCCGTATCAGCTCGCGCGCCCGCTCCGCGATGTCGCCGCGCAGAATCCGATATCGATACTTCGTGATCCATACCAGGTGATACTTGATGTCCCACACCGCGTGCGCGCTATGGTGATACTCAGTCAACGACAGCCTCCTTTCGGCCCGAATGGGAGGCTGAAGCTTACCGCCTAAAAAGGCGGTGGGTTTAAACCTGGCACGTGGACACTAAAACTCCGCACGGCCTGTTCGACAGTGACGCGCATCCCGCCACTCATGGCCCGGCCAGGCTGCTGTGCCGGACGCTCTGTCCTGTTTGAGACAGCGCCACCAACTGTGGTGGAGTACTATCGCGCGTCTGGACAATGCGGAGGCGGAGCCCTGAAGGCCGTCAGTGCCGCGCAGGACTGCACCGTTCGGTCGCCAATTCAATCAAAGATTGGGAATTATCCCAGGACAGGTGCCGACAAATGGGACAGCCGGGTAAGACAGGCGCGACCGGTCCGCGTGGAGCGCGAGGCCCTCGTGGATCGGCCGGGGTAATCGGCCGCCCCGGAGTCAGCGGAAAGACGGGCGAGAAAGGCCGGAGGGGCCTGGCTGGGAAGACAGGGCAGCAAGGGGTTGAGGGCCTGACCGGGAAGCGAGGCCTGAAAGGGCTTCAAGGTCTCAAGGGGTCGCTCGACAAAGACGACGTGCTGGACCTGGTGGTGAGGCATTTCGAAGACGTGTATCAGCAGCTGAGCGTGCAGGCGAAATGGATCGCGCAATTGCAGGCAGTCGTGCGACGGGATGGCGCCACCCCGAGACGCTCGCCTGAGGCACTGTGAAACGGAGCGACGGGACGGCCCGGCCGAGAGGGTTGGAGTTTGACACGGTGGCGGCAGTCGAGCATCCTAGAAAAGTCGTGATCTTCAGCCAGCAGTGTTCGGCGGTGACGCTCATTCTGGCACTCCTCTCCGGCCATGTGGCTGTTTGTGGCGGGTGGGCCGCCACTCCGGAAGCTCGCATGGCATGCTGCGGGGAAGGCGCGTGTCCGATGCACGAATCGGATTCGCCCAAC
>JAYTKJ010000677.1:0-1751 GCA_043730365.1 Acidobacteriota bacterium
AATCAGGGCGGCGTGGCCCCAGTCTCCTGCGGGAGTGCGCGATAAAACCGATGGCTGGCGGGGGAAACGTTGGTGTCGATGAAAGTCACCGGGCAGCCCATCAGTTGCAGGCGGGCCAGCGTGGTCCAGGAAAGAAAATTATTGCTGGACTGGACCTCCACCGCCCGCGCCGTCGGGCTGTCCAACCCCAAACGAACCTGCCCCGCCGCCATCCGTTCGATGGAGGTAAACTTGACCAGTCCTTCACCGTGGAGCCGGATGAGTGCGCGCTGGGAATACTCACATAGATCGTAGCCGGCCACGATGATGCCGCCGTCGGGCTGTGCGCCCAGTTGGGTCACGGAAAAGCAGGGCAAGGTTTGGAAGCCGGCGTCGGGCGTGCCATCGGCATTCAGCCGGGCCACACCGAAGTTGTCCGGCACAGTCCCGCGCGCATCCACGCCCCCAACGATGATCTTGCCGTAAGGCTGCGCCAGCAGCGCGGTGACGCGATGCGGGGCCAGCAGGCCGCCTGGATCGAAGGACAAGTCCAACGCGCCGTCAGCGTGCAGTCGAGCAAGGTTGGTCCGCACGACACCACCGACGTGATCGAAGCGGCCCGCGATGAAAAAATCCCCGGTCCCATCCGGCGCGATCACGACGGCATTGACCACGCTTTCCTCGTCCAAGTTGAGATTGAAACTCGTGTCCAAACTGCCGTCGGTGTGGAGCCGGGCGAGCCCCGTCCGCTCTGATCCACTGAAGCCGATAAAGTCACCGCCCACCAGGATCCTGCCATCTGGCTGCAAGGCGAGCGTCTGCACCCGGCCCGAACGGACAGGTTCGATTCCGGAACCGGCATCGAACGCAGGATCAGCACCACCATCGGAGAGCACACGCATGATTCCATTCGTCACCAGTTCGGAGCCGTCATACAGGCCTCGGCCACTTGCTCCAACGAGAAGTTTTCCATCGGGCAGCGGCAGCAACACTTCCGTTTCAGGATCCCACCACGCAGCTGCGTACCGGGTTTGATAGTTCATGTCGGGGGAGCCGTCCGCATTCACCCGGCTGAGGGCGTAAAGATAAGCTCCCTCAGCGAAGTAGGAGAGGCCCGTGAAGAAGACTTTGCCATCGCGCTGCACACCCAGAGACCTGAGGATACGAATCCGATGGCTTAATTCCTCAATGGGCGCCATCTGAAAAGCCGGATCCGGCGAGCCGTTTGGTTCGAGCCGCCAAATCATGTCTGGTCCCGTCAGGAACGGCAGCCCGCCGTCCGTCATCCCGCTGGAGGCGAGAACCAGAATTTTCCCATCATCCTGCACCGACATGGGCAGCGAAAAATTGCCGGGAGGAGAGATGAAAGAAGAATCCCGCGCACCGGGTTGGGCCGCCGGCTGCACGGTGACGGAGGCGACACTCAGCCCGCCGAGGGACGCACCAGCGCCGGGATGGGAAAGACGCATGGTGAACACCCGGTTGGTCGCGCCGTCACAAGGACGGAGCAGCGGCACCCGAATCACCTGTTGACGGTGGCCCGGCGCAAAAACCAGTTCCCCGGCTTGGGCCATGAAGTCCAACCCGGCCCGGGCCGTCCCCTCTTCCGTGGCGAAGTGAACAGACAAAGTATCCGGGCCATCGCTGCCGCGCGCCACGGTCAGGGCGGCAACCCCGGCGGGCACGTAGGCCATGAAGTTGGACGCGGTGAAGGAGAGGCCCTGATCGTTATCCAGGATCGTGATCTGCGCGGTGCGACTGGCACCGAGACG
>JAYTKJ010000678.1:0-1886 GCA_043730365.1 Acidobacteriota bacterium
GCCGGAACCCAATCCCACCCTACCAGGAGCTCAACCCCTCACCGCCGGACACTCTTCATGCTCAACCGCTCAGTTAGCCACTAATTTGGACAGCAGTGAGACGGTTTACAATGGTGGGCTGAAGGTTGAGTAATGCCCGAGGTTGACTCAAACCCTGAGCCGCTGGGCGCGCAGCCATCGGTGTCTGCGCCCGCACTACCCTCGCGCCTGGACCACTACGACATCCTCGGCCGGCTCGGTGAAGGTGGCATGGGCGAAGTATATCTGGCGCGAGATCAGCGGCTTGGCCGTCAAGTAGCGTTGAAAATGCTCGCAGGCCGCTACACCACCGATCCGGGCCTCCGCGCGCGCTTTCTAAGCGAAGCCCGGGCGGTCTCCGCGCTGGAGCATCCCCATATCTGCCGCCTCTATGACGTGGGCGAATGGGAAAACCGGCCCTACTTCACCATGGAGCGGTTGCGTGGCGAGACCTTGCGAGACCTACTCCGCCGGGGCCCATTGCCCGCATCAGACATCCGCCGCCTCGGGGCCGAGATTGCCGAGGCCCTCGCGTCCGCGCACGAACGCGGTATCCTGCACTGCGACATCAAGCCGTCCAACCTCTTTGTCTCCGCCGACGGTGGCGCCAAGGTGATGGACTTCGGCATCGCCCGCCGCCTGCAGGCCGCAGTCTCCACGGCCAAACCCGCCAGTGACGAAAGTACCATCAGCGGAGAGTTGCACCGCGGCGAATCCCCGGTAGGCACGCCGTTCTACATGTCGCCGGAGCAGGTGCGGGGCGAAGAGCTTGACCCGCGCGCCGATCAGTTTTCACTTGGTTCGGTGCTCTACGAGATGGCGTCGGGCCGCGTCCCTTTTCGCGCGCCGTCGGTGGTGGAGATCTACGCGGCAATCCTGCGCGAAAAGCCCGCCCACTTGACGCTGGCCGACACCGCGCTTTCAGCCACCATCGAGCGCACTCTCGAGAAAGACCGCTTCAACCGGTTTGCCTCACTGGAGGAACTGGCCAAGACGCTGCGCTCTGGGATCCGTCCCTCGGCCAGTGCCGGCGCCAGTCCGGCCACGCGCCCCTGGTTTCTGTACGGCGCGGCGGGCGTGGTCGCGCTGCTGGGGCTGGTCCTGGCGTTTCGGCCCGTCACCGTGCCGTCGCCACCTACGCTGTCGCCGCTGGTGAGCAACGCCGGAGACAAAGATGCGCCCTCACTCTCGCCCACGGGAGACCGTGTCGTGTTTGCCTGGACCAACGAGCAGGGCAACAACGTGGATGTCTACGTCAAGATGGCCAGCGGCGGGCCTCCGCTGCGCCTCACGTCGAGCCAGCTCACGGAAACGAATCCCACCTGGGCCCCTGACGGCCAACGCATCGCCTTTCTCCGCACCGGACAGGGCGGCGTCAATGGCGAAAACGGCTATTACATCATTCCCGCTCTGGGCGGCGAAGAACGCAAGATCGCACCGTCCTTTCGCGTGCCGAACATGAATGGTGGCGGCAATCTGGCCTGGTCTGGGGACGGGCGATCTCTGGTCATTTGTGACCGGTTGGCCGCCGATGGCCCACCCGCGATGTTTACGGTGGACGTGGAGACGCACGCCGTCAAGACACTCATTGAGGGCAAGGGCTACATCTCCAATCCGATCTATTCGCCGGACGGAACCAGGCTTGCCTACACGCGAGGCCCGGGCTTCATCTCACATGATCTGTTCGTGATGGATGTCAGGACCGGCGTCAGCCGCCAATTGACCCGGGAACTGCGCTCCATCGGCGGCGTAGCCTGGACCCCCGATGGCCGCTCTTTGGTGTTCTCTTCCAATCGGCACGGTTTGTTCAGCCTATGGCGGATAGAAGCGGCCGGCGGAGAGCCGCAGCCGCTAACCGTGGGCGGCGC
>JAYTKJ010000679.1:0-1576 GCA_043730365.1 Acidobacteriota bacterium
CTGTTCATCCCCCGAGAGTCCTAACGGCGCCCGTGTTTGCGTGCGGGGCCTCTGATGAAATAACTCCGGGGTGCGGAGTTGGACACGCATGATCTTGAAGCGGCCCCTCGCCAATCATCGGGAGCGCGATAAGGAAATTGTGGAAACCGGCGCCGATTCGTCAGGCCGTTCGACGCGGATTAGTCCGGCGCGGTCGATGGGCTGCCCGATTTTTTTGAATGATTTCGGCGAGGGCCCGCAGGGCTTCATTGACTTCCGTAGCGCTCGGAAACATGGCGGCTACGTCAGGCTCAAGCACCACAACGTTGCCGCCGGCCGCGAAGCGGGCCGCGAACTTATTGGGCATCGCACGACTGAAGTCGTACTCCGGAAGAATCTCTTCGCCATCAACTTTGGCCGCCGCTGCTTTACTGCGTTGGTTCTTCATAATCTCTCCGTTCTTGACGCGTCGCCGGCCGTGCGCCGATCAACCGAATCATGTCGCCGCGTTCCACGTACATGACGGCCAGCAATCTCCTTCGCAGTGAAACTCCCAACAGCACGCAGCGCTCTTCGTCCACCGAATGACGGGGGTCACTCGTTATGCGGCCAAAAGGATCGGCAAACACGGAAGTGGCCTCCTCGAAGGATACACCGTGCTTCGCCAAATTACTTACGGACTTGCGGGCGTCCCACTCGAAGTTCAGCGCCACTCAATAGCTATTCTCGCAGAGACGAAGGCGGGATGTGCAAACGGCCGATGTGCAAACTGTGGAAATGATGCGCTTACGACGCAGGAAGTGCGCACCCCGGCCGGTCCCGGATGCAATTGGCGGCAGGCGGCTGACGTTGCCTGGCTGCGAGCGATTCCGCGGGCTGGCGGACAAAGCACCGGTGTGGCCCGCGTCGCAGCCGAACCGAACTCGGGTACCGCACGGTCTGGAAAGCTATTCCCCGGCGGACGAAACTACGTGGTTTACGAGGGAGGCGAGGTTGTCCCTCTCGTGATTTCCGGCGCCGTTCACGCCCGGCCTCGCGATCGGCGGATGGCGCGCAATCACGGGAACCGCGCCCGCCCCGGTAACACGAATCCGGACAGGCGCGGGTTTCGTGGCCGGCCGCCTTGCGCGCGGGTTAGACGAAGTCGCGGTCAAAGCGGGAGCTATAAGCTCTGTTGCGTATTTCGAGTCGCCAACGCAATTGAACGTGTTGGCAATGTTCGCCGTCCCCCCGCCGCGGACCGTGTCGGTTCCGGTTTCTTCCCGGCTGGCGCCGTCAAAGACGGGCGTGCTACCGGCGCCTCCGTTCACACCGATGGCGTTCTTGGCGCCGCGTCCCGGCCCGCCGCCCCGGGCCTCGGGTGACCGCGTTACGCTTTTCGGAACCGGCGTCGGCCCGACGGTCGCCGCTTGGGCTATAGGAAACGGCGGCTTGGAAGGGTATTCGTTAACGACGGCACCTCTGACAATACCCAGCCGGTACTTTCCTGCGATGGCACGACTCTCTACTTTGCATCCAACCGCGATGGAGGGTTTGGAAATTACGATCTCTACGTTGCAATGCGGAAAAGGCTGGAGGATCCCGCACCGGTGATTCT
>JAYTKJ010000680.1:0-1576 GCA_043730365.1 Acidobacteriota bacterium
GACTTTTACGATGTGCAGTTTGCTGCGGACGTGGCCGATGAGGCGCACATCATTGAGCGCCGCAGCGCCACAGTGATCGCACCGGCGACTCGGCACACGATTCCGTCCAACGATCCGTTCAAAGGAGGCCGGCAGATTTTCTGGCGAGTTCGGGCAAGAGACGACAATTCCAGCAGCGCGTGGAGTGGCTGGTGTTCCTTCCGCACTCCCGTCGTAGCACCTCAGGCGGCTCCTTCACCTTTGGCTCCAGTCTGCGGATCAATCTGGGCGACGCGACTGCCTGTGGTGGCTTGGGGTCCAGTTGAAGATGCGGCAGTTTACCGCCTCCAGTTTGCAGCGGATGTGCCGGATGAGGCCCACGTTGTAGATCGTCGCACGGCGACGGCAGCCGCCAGTCAGTATGCGACACCCGGCATTGACCCATTCAAACCACAGCGGCACGTATTCTGGCGGGTTCGGGCGGAGAACGAGGCGGGTGCCGGACCGTGGAGCGGTTGGTGCGAGTTTGTGACACCAGCCTGGGAGGTTCCGCAACCGCAGTCACCAGGTTGTGGGAGCGCCGTAGGAACACTGCTTCCGACCGTGGTGTGGAGCGCCGCCGGAGGCGCGGACTTCTACGATGTGCATTTTGCGGCGGACGTGGCCGATGAGGCGCACATCATTGAACGCAGAAGCGCCACAGTGAACGCGACGACGACCCGGCACACGATTCCGTCCAACGATCCGTTCAAAGGAGGCCGGCAGATTTTCTGGCGAGTTCGGGCAAGGGACGACAATTCCAGCAGCGCGTGGAGTGGCTGGTGTTCCTTCCGCACGCCCTAGCCAAGTCTCGAAGGGGTTCTGTGGCGCGGGATTTTGGCTGAGGACAAGGCTGCGAGGCCAGAGCATCCCCGCAGCGCGCTGTGACGGTCGAGCCAACGCCGGCCCAAGACAAAAGAACCGCCGCCCGGAGGGTTTTCGCGCAAAAGACCGTCTGGCTTCGTTGCTCGTCGGTCCCAGACCGCTACGGGTATGTTCCCTAGCGCGCCTCGCCATCCGGCCTTTTCCCAGAACACAGAACCGCTCGCAGTTTTCAATCAGACGCTGAACCCCTGCCGGCCGGATTTGAGCGGCTTCGTCAACGGCCTGCCGCTGGTGGTCATCGAGCTAAAGAAGGCCGGCGTGTCCGCGCGCGCGGCGTTCGATGAAAACCTGACGCACTATCGAGAACGAATCGACACCTCACCCTTGATCCCTCTCCCCATCCGATGCGGAGAGGGAGACGCGGTTCTGGTTCAACGCGCTGTTTATCCTCGAACGGCACGGACAGTCAACCATGTTGCACGGGCTTGAGGTTGAACAAATTGACGCCTCACTTGGGCAGCAATGGGATGGCGGCTTTGGCGAAGGGCGTTCCAGGTTCGTGACCTTCGGCGAGGAATTCCAATTCGATGAAGGCCGTCGGGGAGAGAAACAGCAGGCAGAAGCAGTCCCTTACCACGCCGAAGAAATCACGGGCGAAAGGCTTCCCCTCGGCGAGATCGAGCAGGACATTAACGTCCAGCGAGCACTGTTTCCTTGGGGAACTTGCCATAGA
>JAYTKJ010000681.1:0-3808 GCA_043730365.1 Acidobacteriota bacterium
CAGGCATGGCAGATTTCGGCGGATGGGTCCCCGCAGATGCTGCAGGTGAAGCGGAAGGCCAACGGCGTGGCGGCTGCGGCGGGAGATGGAGTGGGCGGAGGAGTAGTCACGGTTTTTTCGGGTTGGCGATGGCGGGATTAGTGGTATTCGCCGGAGCGGCGGCTGCGGCCGGCTTGGCGGCGGCTGGTTTTTTCGTGGCGGCGCTACGGGACATAGTCGCCACTCGGCAACTCTGGGCTTCTTCGTTGGCAATCCGCAGTTCGTCCTGCTTGGTGGCCACCAGTTCACTGAGGTAGTTGCGCAACCGGGCGCGATGCACCAGATTTTCTGAGATCGTGCCCTGAATCAGTTCGGCCAGCGCTGGATTCTGATAGCGCCGCACGCCTTCACTTAAAGAGTCAAGCATTCGCTCCAGCCCCTCCAGCCGAAGGAAGGCTTCAAGCGCGAGCGTCATTTTCTCCGGTTCGGCCGCCAGCGCCGCAGCCGAACGCGCCAAATATTCCACCTCGGCCTGAGCTGATTTATGCTGCTCGCGATATCCGTCGGCGCCCCAATCCTGAGGCTTTACCTGCTCCAGCAAAGGCGTCAGCCGCCGTGTCTGGGCTACCAAGCCATCAAGTTGTTTTTTCAACTCCCAGCCCGGAGTCACTCCAGGTGAGGCTTGGGCCCAGGCCGCTCCGGCCGCGAGGAAGAAAGCTGCCAATTTCATTGCCACTCACAGTGTCTCACGGCTCACACCCGAGCCGCGATATCGGGACTCATAGTAAACTGTATAGAATTATGCTGAAACGATTCGCTTCTCTTTTCTGCAGCCTCGCGATACCCCTCGTGGCCCAGTTTTCCGCCGCCGTGCAAGGAACGATCGTCGATCCGTCGGCGGCCGCCGTGCCGAACGCGAAGGTCAAGCTCACCAATCCGCGCACCGGCATCGCCACGGACACGGTCAGCAACAACGATGGCTTCTACCGCTTCAGTTCGCTGGCGCCCGGCAGCTACGAAGTAAAAGTGGAAGCGCCCGGATTTAAAGCGCCCACTGTCGCCCTGGCGCTTTCCACTGGCCAGACGCGCGATCTGAATCTGACGCTCGAGGTCCAGACTGCCGGCGAAAGCGTGAACGTCACGGCTGAGGCCGCCGTGCTGGACACCGCCGAATCTCGCCAGCAACTCACGATGGATCAGAAGAAGATTCGCGACCTGCCGCTGCTGAACAACAGCATCTTCGCGATCCTCTCGCTGGCCCCCGGCGTTACCGGTCTGAATGGAGCCTCCGACAATTTTAACCCTGAGTATTTCGCCAATATGAGCGCCAACGGCGCCAGCCCGCGCGGTAACACGTATAACGTGGACGGCTTGAGCATCACCTCCAACATCACCAACGGCACAGCCAACCTGGGGGTGAATCCGGAGGCAGTCGAAGAACTGACCGTCGAGACCAACACCTTCAAGGCCGAACAAGGGCTGGGCAGTTCCATTGTCGTCTCAATCACCACCAAGGCGGGCACGAATCAATTCCATGGCGCGGCTAATTACTGGTTTACGAATCAGGATATGCGCGCTCGAACCAGCCTGCCCTTTGTCGCCAGCTACGCTCCGTTCCGCCGCAACAATGTCAGCGGCGCCTTCGGCGGACCTATCCGCAAGAACCGCACTTTCTTCTTTGCCGCCGTGGAGCTCCTTCGCCAAACCGATGCTACGGCCAGCGTGGAGACGATCGAGAGCCCTCTCTTTTTGGACTGGGCCAAGGCGAATTTCCCGGGTAGTCTGGGGACCAAGGTTCTTACCGACTTTCCAGCCACCGCCGTGGCGATCACCAATCCAGGTTTCCGTACGGCGCAACAGATCATTGGTAGCGACTGCGGTACGCCCGCCGCCGCCAATATTCCTTGCACGCTGCCGATGCTGGCGCAAGGCACCTGGAACCGGGCTCCCCGGCGCAACGGCCTGCAGTACAGCGTGCGCGGGGACCAGTATTTCCGTGAAGGACGCGACCGCATCTTCGGCAGCTTCATCCGCACCGAGTCTGACAACAACAATCTGGTGCAGCGGCCCTTCTTTGACAACAACAGCGACCGGTTCGTCAACGCGTTCCAAACCAACTACACGCACACGTTCAGGCCAACGTTGCTCAATGAACTGGCCGTGTCCGGCAATCGAGTTAACGGGTTCAACGGCTTCGATGCCAAGCTGCGTATCCCGAGCATCAACGTGGCCGGGTCGGTGGGCCTGGGCGTGGGTGGTGGACTCTTTGTGCAGAACAATTGGAACTGGCGCGACGTGCTGACGTGGGTGAAGGGATCGCACTCGCTCAAGTTCGGCGGCAACTACTTTTGGGGTAATGACTGGGCGGATTTCCCGCAAGGTAACAGCCGCCCCACGTTCAATTTCAATCATCTGCTGGACCTGGTGCGCGATCAGCCCTTCTCCGGTTCGGGCGCGGCGCGCGATCCGCTGACGGGCTTGCAGAAGCGCTACCGCTTTGGCGCCAAAGTGAATACGCTTGGCCTCTTCATGCAGGACGAGTGGAAGGTGCGCCCCAATTTGACGCTCACGCTGAGCCTCCGCTATGACGACTTCGGCAATCCGAGCGGCATCCAGCAATTCCTCTATTCGAACCTCATCGTCGGCCCAGGCTCTAACTATGTGGACCAGTTTCGCGGCGCCTCGATTCGCCCGCAAGATGCGCAATTTCCCGGGCGTCTCAACAACAACTGGAGTCCGCGCTTCGGCTTTGCCTGGTCGCCCGGGAGCAGTCGGAAGTGGAGCATCCGGGGCGGCGTGGGGCTTTACTACGACTGGATCACGCTCGGCGAGTCTATCGACCGCGTCAATATCAATCCGCCGAATTTCCTGTTCCCCAACGTTGGGCAGTTATTGCCCATCAAGCCGATTTTCGCGCTCGGCAATTCGGACACGTATCCATATGGCTTTCCGCTACCGGTGGTCCCGGCAGTGGGACTGGACGCGCGTGGTGGACTGGCCGGTATTCAGACGGCTGTAGGCGGCATTGATCCCAACTTGAAGGCGCCGAGGACCCTGAACTATCTGATCGGCGTTGAGCGCGAACTCCCCGGACGCACGGTCGTCGGCCTCAACTATAGCGGCTCCTACTCAGTGAACGGCATCGTCGGTACGGATTTCAATCGCTTCGCGGGTGACCTACTTGATGGCCGGTTTGACCGCATCAATCCCAGCTTCGGGGCGATGACCTACATCCTGAATTCGAACACGATCAAGTACCACTCCATGATCGTCAGCGCGCGCAAGAGCCTCAGCAGCCGCGGTGTTCTCCAGGGTTCCTACACGTTGGGCTCGACCACCGACTACTATCAGGGCGGCTCGCGATCCACGGGCTCCGGCAACGTGCCCGATCCCACCAAGCTGCGAGCCTATCGCGCCAACTCAGCCTTTGACGTCCGCCAGCGCGTCTCGGCTTCCGGTGTGTACCGCCTCGGTACGCCGCTGCCAGGCAACGTTCTCGCCAGCCGCGTGCTCGGCGGTTGGGAGATTGGCTCCACGGCGATCATGCAAAGCGGCACGCCGTATTGGATCGTCAACACTGCCGGCTTCAATCCGGTTCGCGACGCCAATGGCGTGGTGACGGGCTTCCGTCCGCTGAGTGGCGACTACAATGCCGACGGCGTCAACTTCGATCTGCCCAACGTGCCTTCCGGGCTGCCCGCGAAATTCGATCGCGCCAGTTTCCTCGGTACCAACGGTGGGCGCGCCGCCATGGATGCCGCCAACTTCACGGCGCCCACGCCGGGTGGGATCGGCAACAGCCCGCGCAACGCCTTCCGCCAGCAGGGTG
>JAYTKJ010000682.1:0-1528 GCA_043730365.1 Acidobacteriota bacterium
GCCACATGCACGCGCTTGTTTTGATCGGGTCCTTCGATGATCTCCTGCAGCACGACTTCCGGCGAAAGCTCGGCTGCCAGCCGGTATTGGCTCATCAACTCGCCCGCAGTCCCGGCCGTCAACACCTTGGCGATCGACAGCGGATGCCCAGCCGGAGCATTACTCCAGAACCGCTGCTGTTGCGGCTTAAGAAGGCAAGGAAATTGTGCCTCGGCAGCGAATTGGTCTACGTCAGCCTCGCTGTTGGCGTAGCGGGTGCGCGGGATGGGGAGGCCATGTTGGAGGGCCAGCCGAACCTGCCCTTCCTTGAGTGCCAGTGCGGCTTGCATGGAAGCCGACGCCGCCAAGCGGAATTTGCCGGCCAGCTCCTGCTCATGCGCGCCGAACGCCGAGACGAATTGGTCGGAAGCGGCGATGAGCACCGGGCGCCCGCCGACACGGTCTCCCAACTCAAGCATGAACTTGAGCCAGGCAGCAGGTTCGGAATCCGGATTCGGACAGCGTAGCGTGGTTCCATAAATCGAACGGAAGCCATGCATCGAAGGATCGCTGTCCACCAAATAGACCCGCACCCCGCGCCGCTCCAGGTTACGCGCCAATAACACGCCGGTCTGAAAGGCGCTCCCGACAACCACCGGCGGCCAGCCCGCACGGGCCTGAGCAGGATTGGGGTCCAGTTGTAAAGCACTCATGGAACGCATGGGGCTCTCGAACTTCTGATCCGACCCTCGGAGCTTGCCGCTACCTTTCCTTGGTGAGCGATAAGACCGCGCCGGCCGAAAGCCGCTTAAGCGGAGGCAGCACCCTGAGCAACGCGTAATCCAGCTTCTGAAAGAAGGGCCCGCCCAAGATAGGGAAGGCCGCCCGCAGGCGGTAGAAAATCGCGTAGTGGAAGCAGGTATTGACGCGAAAGCCCAGCTTCACCGGCACCTCCAGCAAATCCTTGATTGGCACGGGCCCTTCATCCTCGCTGGTCGCCTCGCTGCCAAACCGGTGCCGCAGGGCTTCGATCAACGGACTGATGGAGACATGTTCGGCCAACACCACGCGACCGCCACGCTTGAGCATTCGGTGCAATTCGATCAAACCTTTTTCCAGGCCGATGTGGTGGATGACGCCCAGGCAATGGACCACGTCGAACGACTCTGCCGGCAACCCGCTGTGGAGGCAATCGGTGACCTGAGTTTTGATGGGCAGTTTATTGAAGCGGCTTCGTCTTTCGGCCACCTCAATGCCAACCGGAGAAATATCAATGGCCGTGACTTCGGCGCCGAGTTTGGCCAGATACATTGATTCTTCGCCCATGCCGCAACCGAAATCGAGCACCTTCTTGCCCCGAATATCGCCCATCTCCCGGGCCATCACCTGGCGGAAATCCCACTTCTCCACGGGATTGGCGTACTTGGCCCACATGTGCGGCGCAATCCCAAGGTCGTCCTGATAAGTCCGGTAGGCCGTATCGGCAAACTGCCGCTCTGAAGCAAGCCACTCGTCGTACGATTTGTTGTTTTCAGTGTTGGTAGACATT
>JAYTKJ010000683.1:0-5378 GCA_043730365.1 Acidobacteriota bacterium
AAACCCATGCTGCGGCAGAATGAGTTCGGCGGGACCCTCGGTGGCCCGTTGATGCTGCCGAAGTACAACGGCCGGGACCGGACGTTCTTCCACTTTGCCTACTCCGGCTTCCGCCTCCGCGGCGGCGTGCCCACCGGAGGGCTGGCCACGCTACCCACCGCGCTCCAGCGCGACGGCAACTTCTCAGACTATCCGTTCCCAATTTACGACCCCGCCAGCACTACCGCCGACGGTGCGGGCGGCTTTGTGAGGACTCCTTTCACCGGTAACGCGATTCCGCGCGCGCGTTTCAGCGGCGTTGCCACGCGCACGCTGTCTTTGATTCCTCAGACCGACTCGCCCGGCTACTTCAACAACTACGTCAACCGCGCCAATCAGCCGTCCGTGGATGACGACTGGAGTTTGAAGATTGACCACCAGATCAACAGCAAGCAGCGCATCTCGGCGGCCTACTGGTGGGTGCGCGGCAATACGCAGATCAACGGGCCGATTGCCGGTGAGTTGAATCCTGGCTTTCGCGACACGCCGACCGAAGCAAGCGGCTATCGCTTCAACTACACCTATACGATCAGCCCAACCCTCCTCAATCGGATTGGCATCGGATACACGCCAACCAGCCCCACTTGGTCGCGTTGGCGGCTCGATCCGCGCGAGGGCAACAAGATACTGCAGATCCCCGGCATTCCCGCCGAGTCACGCGGTTTTCCGATTCTCACCTTCGCGGGCCCAACGCCCTACGCCAGCCTGGGCAATTCAAACAACAACGGAACCGACCCGCAGTTCTTCCAGAACTGGAGTGGATCGGAGGATTTGAGCTGGATCCACAACAAGCATCAACTCAAGATGGGCGTCATGTGGCGGCGGCGCGAGATGACAGTGCTCGATCGGCGCAATGAAGGCGGCACTTTCAACTTCAATGCACTGTCCACGTCGCAGCCGAACTCGCCGGATTTTGCCCGGCACGGCAATCCCTTCGCCAGCTTCCTGCTGGGGCAAACGTTCTCGGCCAACTCGGCCGTGCCCGCTCCGCTACGCCACTATAAGGACGATCTGTTTGCCACCTACTTTGAGGACGTCGTCAAGGTGAGCCGCAAACTAACGATCAGTCTCGGCCTCCGGTATGAGTTGCCGTTCTATGCCAAAGAGAAGGAAGGCATCATCTCGTTCCTTGATTTGGCCCGGCCGAACCCCGGCGCCGGTGGACGGCCCGGAGCGCTGGTGTTTCTCGGCAACGGCGAAGGGCGCACGGGCACAACCAATGTTTTCGGCAGCTACAAAGTGGGTCTGTCGCCGCGGTTTGCGATGACCTACGCTCTTGATCGCAAGACCGTGATCCGCACCGGCTATGGCATCTTCCGCATTGAGACCGCAGTGGGACGGTTGAATGGCTGTAACTACTGGTGTTCCGGCTTCGGGCTTCAACCAAACTACACTTCCACCAATCAGGGCGTCACACCGGCTTTCACGCTTGAGCAGGGCTTCCCCGTGAATCCGCGCAAGCCGCCGATCTATGACCCGGCTCTGAACAACAACGGCAGCGTAAGCCTGATCAACTGGCACGCGAACAGGATGGCCCTGATGCAGAGCTGGACCTTCGACATCCAACGAGAGTTGCCGGCTGGCATCCTGTTGGACTTGGCGTATGTGGGCACCAAATCGAGCGGGACGTGGACCGGCCTGGAAAACCCGAACCAGGTGAACCCGCGCTACTTGAGCCTGGGGCAGACGCTGCTTTCCGATATCGGCTCTCCACAAGCGGCCGCGGCCGGCATCGGTAGACCCTACGCGGGGTTCAATGGATCGGTGGCGCAAGCGCTACGCGACTATCCGCAGTACACCAATATCGACGACATGTATCAGCCCACCGGATACAACTTTTACAACGCCCTGCAGATGCGCCTCCAGAAGCGCTATTCGTCGGGACTGTCTTTCCTGGGGGCCTACACGCTGGCCAAGAACATCGGCCTGCCGGGCGGCGACATCTTCGGCGACACCGGCGGCGGCGGTGGTGCGCGCGCGATCGACACGTTCAATCGCAAGCTGGAAAAGACCACGGTGGGCGGCGATCAAACCCACATCTTCATCATGTCCTGGAACTACGAAATTCCGTTCGGGCGCGGCAAGAAGTTTGGCGGGCGCATGAACCCGATTGCAGATAAGGTGATCGGTGGCTGGCAGCTGAACGGGATCAACACCTATCGCTCCGGGGCGCTGATCGGCGTAGGCGGCGGGACGCAACTCCCGCTGTTTGGCGGCGGAAACCGGCCGAACTGGATCTCGGCCGACGTGCGCAGCTCGGTGCCGATGAGCTCGTTTGACCCAGCGCGCGATCGGTACTTGAATATCGCCGCCTTCAGTCAACCGGCGCCATTCACCTTCGGTAACGCTCCGCCGCGTATGCCGCACGTGCGGACGCCGGCTTACCTCAACGAAGACATTTCGTTCTTCAAGAACGTGTCTCTCACCGAGTCTTTGCATCTGCAGTTCCGCGGTGAGTTCTATAACCTGTTCAACCGTGTGGTCTTTAGCGGCCCCGCGGCAAACATCAACAACCCGGGAACGTTCGGCGTTATCGGCGGGCAGGCGAATTCGCCGCGGCTGATCCAGTTCGCGGCCAAGCTGATCTTTTGAGAACACGCGCAAGACGGACTCGCTCCAGCGGCCTTTGCGCTTGCGAGGGCTGAATCCGGGGCCGGGACGTACTCTTTTCGGAGAACGTCCCGGCGACCGTTGTCGTTCCCGGCCTCTAGTCGATCTTGACGCCGATACTCGTGGTGGCTGAGCCAGTCTCCACTACGGTGCGAATTTCCTTCCCGTTTCTGACCACCACGAAGTGCAGTGTCACAGGCGAAAACGGGCTGCCCGGGATGTTGATCGTCATCGTGCCCGTGCAATTCGGATTGACGGTGTAGGGGCCGCTGCCGGCCGCCCATGGAACCGGGGGCGGTACACCGTTCGCCACGATGTGATCCACTTGAGTCATCTGCCCTTTGCCATCGAAATGGCTCATGGCCACGCCGCGGAGCGGGAGCCCTCCGGGCGGGACGATCGCCCCACCGGGCAGAGTCAGAATCACGCCTTCGATGCGGAAGCCGTAGTCGCCTTGCAGCGTCTTGTTCGTGCATCTCGCTTCGTCGTCGGCCCACGCCGGGGAGCCGACGATTAGCACACCGCAGGCCATGGCCAACTGCGCGGCGGCCTTCAAGATTGTCGCTACTGATTTGTTTTGCATTTGAGACCTCCTTTTAGGTCTGAGTCGACTATACGGTTCGGCCGAGCGACCTTCAATGGCCGCGGTATTCCTTCTATGTTCCGCGCTTCTTCCCTGTGATACCCTACCGGTTACATGAGCCTCCCCGCGCCCCTGGTCCGCTTTGGGGACGTCGAGGTGGATACGCGATCGGGCGAGATCCGCAGGGCGGGCTTCAAGAGCAATCTTCCGGACCAGCCGTTTCGCGCGCTGATGCTGTTACTCGGCCGGCCCGGCCAGACCGTTACTCGCGAAGAATTAACCAAGCAACTGTGGCCGGACGATACTTTCGTCGACTTCGAACGCGGCCTGAACAAGATCATCAACAAACTGCGCGCCGCTCTGGGCGACGACGCCGGCAAGCCCCTCTACATCGAGACTCTGCCGCAGCGTGGATATCGTTTCATTGCGCCAGTGGAAAATGCCGCGCCACCGCGCGATCCTCTTCGGCCGCAGCTACCTGGCGCTCCGCCGATTGACTCGCTGGCGGTGCTGCCGCTAGACAACCTCTCTGGCGATCCGGCGGAGGAATACTTCTCCGACGGCATGACGGAGGAACTGATTTGCGAGATCGCCAAGATCCGCTCGCTGCGAGTGATCTCGCGGACATCGGTGATGCAGTACAAAGGAGCGCGCAGGTCCTTACCGGAAATTGCCAGGGAGCTGCGTGTAGACGCGATCGTGGAAGGCTCTGTTGCGCGGTCGGGCGAAAGGGTCCGCATTACCGCGCAACTCATCTACGCTCCTGAGGACAGACACCTGTGGTCTGGAAGATACGAACGCGATTTGCGAGACATCCTGCAATTGCAGGCCGAGGTAGCACAGAATATTACCCGGCAGGTTCAGAAGATAGTGGACCCCCGGCAAATTGCAGTCGCGCCGGCCCGCCAAATCCATCCACCCGCCTATGAAGCGTATCTCAAGGGAAGCTTTTTTCGCGACAAACTGAACCCGCGGGAGTTGGACAGGAGTATCGGCTTTTTCACCCAGTCCATTGACCTCGACCCCACTTACGCTCCGGCGTACGGAGCGCTCGCTCGCTGCTACCTTTTCGTTGGAATCGCCGGGTTGCGCCACCCCGCCGAAGTATTCCTGAAAGTGAGGGCGAACGCGCTCAAAGCTCTAGAGTTGGACCAGACTGTCGCAGCGGCCCACGTTGCACTCTCAAGCGTCAATGTCTTCGACGGATGGAATTGGGCGGCCGCGGAGGCCGAAGCCAGGCGAGCCGTGGAAGTAAGCCCCGGAGATCCACTCACGCACGGACATCTTGCCGACTATTTGTCCATAAGAGGGCGGCACGGCGAGGCCATCTCGGAGTTCGGGCTCGCACTCGAACTCGATCCGATCTCTCCTGAGCTTAACAACTGGCTAGCATTGATGCTGTACCGGGCGCGCCGCTATGACGAATCGATCGCCCAGTGCCAAAAGGTTCTGGAGATCGACCCTCATCACGTCAACGTTCTCTGGTTCATGGCCCTCTCGCTGGAGCAGAAAGGCGAACTTGCCGAAGCGATCGCGAGTCTGGAGAAGGCGGTTGGTTTGGCGGGGGCGCCACACTACCGGGCGCTACTCGGGCGTGCCCATGCGTTATTCGGCGACAGGACGAATGCGCTCACCCTCCTCGACGAACTAAACGCGTTGCGCCAGCAGAGTTACGTTTCCCCGTTGGACATGGCAGTCATCCATTTCGGACTGGGCGACCTGACATCGACGTTCGAATGGCTGGAAGAAGCCTATCGGCAACGAGTGTGGCGGATCATCGAGCTTCTGATGCCCTTTTTCGATAGCTTGCGACCCGACCCCCGCTGGCAGGATCTGGTGCGGCGCATCGGTCTTAGTCCGTAGGGCGGCGGCGAGTCTGGCCTAGGGCTGCCCGAAGCCCGACGAGGCGTCGTCAATCAGCGTCAGCGACGAGATCGAGCGGGGCCGGTCGTAGTAACCATGCTCGAAGAGGTTGCGATAGAGGCGGCCGGCGACGCCGGAGGCGACAGGTCCGTTGATGGGCGCTCCGCCCGTCAGCAGCACCACAACCACCAGCTTGCGGCCCTCGACTTCGTTGTAGGAGCCGAACCATCCCAAGTGAGTGGGTGTGAGGCGATCGGTGCAGGTGCCGGTTTTGCCGAAGATG
>JAYTKJ010000684.1:0-3325 GCA_043730365.1 Acidobacteriota bacterium
CCTCGCCACCTGCAATCAGGACTTTCCCATCGCTCAGCAATGCCGCTGTGTGGGAACCACATGAAACGGCCATGTTGCCGGTGGGAGTTAACGTGGCGCCGGGCTGCGCGAGTAGCGTCGCGAAGAGGATGGTGAAAATCCAGTAATTTTGCATGATACTTACTCCTTCACCGGCCGCGGAATCCGGACCGCGTTGTTCGCTCCGCCCGCGACGTATAAATTGCCGCCGTTATCGATGGCCGCTACCGAGCAGATCGGGCTTGTGTCCAGGGGTGGCGCCGATGGCGGCGCTCCATCTCCGTTACCGCGCGGATGGGACGGTCAGCCCGTGGCGGACGTTTTCCAGAAGGTTATGAAGGACCGTGACTCACGGTTGTGAGCCGTCATTGTCAGCCCAAGCGATGAACTTCCGGGCGACGCTACGACCGAGAGCGAAGCCAGCCTGGTTGTCCATTTCGTAGTGAATTCCAGCCCAAATTCGAGAGTCGCCGGCCTCCTTGGCGCGAGCGCGTACCGCGTCGGCGTCGCGCGGGAAGAGATAGGCAATCATCTCCGCCGCTACTGAGGAGGCGGTTGAATGGTTGGCAGGATAGGCGGGAAAATTCGGTGCTGGGAAAAGCGGCACCAGAGTTGTGTCGAGTTGGGCGGGACGGAGGTACCAGTAGGTGAACTTCCCGTCCTGGCTGCCGATCCAAGCGTCATAAACCGCGGTGCCGAGAAGGGCGTAGGCACGGGCGGCGGCTGGGGCGTCCAGTCTGTCTTCGAGGACCAGACGGTTCATGTAGGTGAAAGGCCAGGGTGTCAATCCGTCGGGAGTCTGCCAGAAAAACGCCTTGGCATTTGTGGCGAAGCTAGCGGCGTTGAGCGCGCGGGAGAAATTGCGGACGACAGCCATTTGCGCTTGGACCTCGGCGGATTCGCAGCTCGGGGGCGGCGGCGGGCGAAACTCACTGGCCGATGAAAGGAGAAACGGTTTCCACTGGGCAGCGGTCACGTTGCCGGGGTTGACGCCGGTCCACATGCAGCGGCCGGTGGGGATGACGCCGTTGAAGACAGCGTCGGAGCCGTCGGCGCGGGCTCTGGCGATGACCTGATCGGCAACGCGGCGGCCGAGGTCGAGCCCGGCAGCGTAGTCGCTGGGGTATTCGACGCCGGCGTACAGGCGGGAGCGTCCGGCTTCCTCGGCAAGGGCTTGGAGGGACGCCGATTCGGCGGGCAGGAAGTAAGCGAGGACGGCGGCGGCGGCACCTGCGGCGGCGGCGTGCTCCGAGGGATACGACGGGCTGCGTGGGACCGCGACTCTGGTGGGAACGGAGGGATCCGTTTCGCTGGGCCGCTTGCGGTTGTATTGGTATTTGGCGTTCCAGGCGGCAACAGTGGCTTCGTAAATGGCGATGGAGACATAGGCATAGGGGCGATTGACGTTCGGCGCGCCCACCGCTTGACCCGCAATTTGGCGGGCGGTAACGAAATCAACCCAACGGTAGGCGGGCGGACCGGCATCCCAGTACTTGATCTGGGCGGCGATGCGGGGATCGTTCTGCGCCGCGAAGTCTTTCAGCCATACGAGTTCCCCAGCGGTGGCGGCTTCCGATGGGGGCGGGGGGACGGCGATGGCTTTCCCGCTGGATAAGATCCAAGTCTTCCAGTTCCCGGCGTTGGGCGTGACTTGGCCGAATGCGCCGGGCAGGAGGATTGCCAAGGCGGTGAGAAGGCGTGGGATTCGTGAATTCTTGTACATTGTCCGTTTCCTTATATCTGTTGGTTTGATGGGGGCAGAACATTCATCGCAGCGCAATCGTCACTTCGTTGCTTGGGATCCCGAGGTAAGTCAGGCGCACGGGAACCGTTGGCCCCGGTGGAACAACGGTTGACGCGCGGACGTTGACCTGGTTGAGCCCCGGAAATCCGGGAGCATTGCCATAGAACAAGATTTCGGCCATTCGGCCGCCGATGGTGACTTGCGAATCGTTGACGCTTGACCCGGCGCCAAGACCGGTGCAGTAGATTTCCAGGGCCTCACCGGCCATTGCGGGATTGGCGGACGAGGCGGTCTGGCTGGTGCGGGAGTGGAGGATTGCGCCTTGGCCTCGCCCGTCACCCGAAAGCGATAACAAGACTGGGGTGGGATCGTCGAGCCGCTTGCGCGTTGTGAAATAGAGATCGCCGGCTCCGAAACCTCCCGGACGGTTTGAGGAAAAGTAGAGGGTGGTTCCGTCACAGGAAAGATACGAAAAGGCATCGTCGTCGGCGATCGCCCCCGACAGAGGCCAGGAGGCTTGGCGCCGATGCTCGCGACTCCGGCCGTTTGGTGTGGCTGTTACGCCAGAACCCCCCACAATCACTGGGTTGGTCTAAAAAACGAATCACACACGTGCTTGGCAACCTTGCGACCGATCTGGGCGCCATGGAGCATTGAATGACGCCAGTGTAGCCCAGCCCAGACGCGGGCGTCATAAATCTCGCGCATCACCGAGTTCATGTCCTTGTAGGTGCGCTCGGTCTTAACCAGTTGTGGGATCGCAGCGCTGCTGGCCGTAAGCGTCCAGGTCACCTTGTTCGAACCAAAGAAGCGCGCAATTGTGTCGGTCACCGCGGTGGTTGAGTAGGAATGGGCTGACGGGTACTCCGGGTGATTTACGCTGATCAGAGGTTTCCACGTTGGATCCGCATCAGTGTCCGGATTGCCGTCGATATCGGCTCTTGGGATCGCGGTCCGCGGACGCCAAAAGCGGTAAAAGTACTTGGCTTCGTAACCTGCTATATTCGCGTCCGCGCCAGCGGTATACACCATTGCGAGAAACCGCGCCGTATCGCGTACACCGAGAGCCCGGCTGATCGCCAGATCCGTGAGGCCCTTGTGTGTGTCTACCGCTTGCCAGAAGTACGCGATGTCCGTTTGCTCAGGCGTGCGTACAGTACTGTTTGAGCGGCCATAGTCGCGAGTTTCGACGAAGTCCTCTCCATAGGCGCCTGACGTCATGGGGTCAGGACCATCCGGCCGAAAGTGAGTCGATTCCAGAAAAGTGAAAGGCTTAATCTGTCCGATGTTCGCCCCGACCGGTTGCGTGCCGCAGCCGCCATCCGGCTCGAACTCGCCTGCGGGAAGCGGGTTCGCAGAGCAATCGTAGACCACGATATTGGTTAGGCCGTCGTCAGCGCGAAGAGCAAGCACAGCGGTCGCCGCCGCTTCACCGACCCTGATGCCCTCACTCTTAGACTGCCCCGCCGGTACTTGCAACATATACGCTTGGTATTGAGCGTCGAGGATGGGTACTTGTGAGGAGGCTATGCGTGCCCTGGCCGTTCGATGCGCGGCAGTCGC
>JAYTKJ010000685.1:0-6391 GCA_043730365.1 Acidobacteriota bacterium
CTTCCGGACCTTCCGTGTCCAGGAACTCGCCCTTTATCACTCACTTGGGAAATTACCTGAGCCCAAGCTAACCCACGGATTTTTCTGACGAACCAAATACTTTCCAGTACTCACAAGACATTTTTGCGAAATGACATCAACTCCGTCAGTTGCAAGGAGGTTACTATGCGGTTGCGTATGAGCTCGTTTCCACTTACCCTTTGGCAGCCTATCGTTAGCGGGACTTACCGGCTCCCCCCACCCGATGCCCAACAACGCCTCAGTTGTCTATCGCCCGACCCGCTCCCGTAGGATTGTTGACACCGTCACCGTGTGGATTATCGTCCGATCAAAGCACTATCAGATCAAGAGTGGCTCGATTAGCCTCGTGCGAATCGATGGCCCGGAACCTGCTTCGGTGTTGCTTGTGGGGAGCTACGTTCGGGACAATCAGTTCACTGTGGAGGTCAAGGAGCGTGGCACATATCACGCGTACATTACCGGTTGCGTCGTCGAGCACATTCCGAGTCACGAACGGGGCAAGATTTGCCTGGTTGCGCCTTTGTGGCTCAACATAGGTGAGCGCGAAATGCAGGCCGGTTCGGCGTCGTTGCCCATTGACCAGAGTCGCTTCTATTACCTCGTCCTGGCCCGTGGCGGGCACCCATGGCGACACGGACGCTGTCGGCTTGCCGGAGAATCGGTAACCGTGGATGCTGAGACCGACGACCAGGGCAGGTTGGCGTTGATAGAGGACCCCCGTGGGCTTCTGGCTATCGAGATTCCCGATGACGTTTCAGCATCGGTAGTCGTATTCGACGAAGCCGGGAGCGCCTCTGTGACCTCGATGGCCTGAATCCGATCTCGATGGGATGCCCGCAGATGAGTGTGCCCGGCCATTGATCAGCCAGTACTCCGGGGCACTCCGGTAGAGCGTCCGTGCTCCCGCTACCGGAGTCTCAATCGCAGCGTCGGGCGGCGTAGAGCGCAGTTCGCCGCTCAAGACCACGCACTTGGCCCACGGTTTCGTCCCGAGACTCGCGCCACCTTTCACCGGCGCAGACGTCGGCGGCGACAAGTTCGCGCCGGCGGTCTTGCCTGGCATACCGCGCTCGTATGTCGGCCAATCTTTGCATCGGGAGCGGCAAACCGGGGGTGGAGTAAAAGGAGATAAAGCATGCAGGGCCACCAAGCGAAGCTAGCCGCCAAACTATACCGAACCAGCTATAATCTGACAATCAGGGCTGCGGCTCGAAATTCGCTATGTCTAAGAAATGGTACAGCTACTTCGTTTCCGTTGAGAGTGAGGGCGCGTCACAAGGTGAGCCACCGCCACCCATGGACGACGCCGCCAAAGCGGTGGCAGATATCGCCGCTTCCCTCGGCGCCGCGCCTGCCGCCCCCGCCCAGCAGAAAGCGATGGAGCAACGGATGGCGGCTCAACCCGCCCCTGTGGCGGCCTTGCCTGGCAAACCCGCGCTGGAGTTTGGCGAAATCTATGCGGCGGCCGAGATCGCGACGCCTCCGCATGGCTACACCGTGCTCAAGGTGGCCGAAATGCTGCAGAGCCCACATATTAAGGATCTGCCGTCGGAAGTGCGCCGGAGTTCGGTGCTCGTTGCGCTGGACGCGGCGGGCGTCAAAGTAGCAACCATCGTCGAAGACGCTGTTCGCCGCGACAAGGCGCTGGACGCCTTCGAGCGCATCCAGCAGAAGGCCGCCGACGAATTCGACGCCGCCAAGCTCGAGGAGAACCGCAAACTCCAGGCCGAGATCGACAAGATGACGGCCGACTACAAGGCGCGTATCCAAGCCAACACCGACGCCGCCGCCAAACGCCGCGAAGCCTTCGCCGCCTGGCGGGTTCAGAAACAAATCGAGGAACAAAAAATCGCCGATTGCGTAGGTTATTTTGTGACCGAAAACCCGATCACCACCACCCGCAATTCACCCGCCCCACCTAAGCCCACCGGCGCTTAGCTATAGTAGTTCCGTCCACCTTCATCATTCCAGGAGGCTTGCTTCTCTATGTTCAATCGACTCGCGCGGGTATTCCGGTCCTTCATCGGGTACTTCATCTCCGTTGCCGAGGATCCAGAGTTGATCCTCGAGCAGAACATTCGCGACATGAACGATCAGGTGCCGCGCATGAACGAGTCCATCGCCATGGTGCGGGCCAACGTGACGCTGCTGGAGAAGGAGGAAGCCAAGTACAAGTCCGAACTGTCGAGTCTGACATCCAAGGTGAAGGCCTCCATTCAGGCCGGCCGCGACGATCTGGCCGCCAGCTTCGCCGTGCAGCTTGAGTCGCTCCGGTCCGCGCTGGCTCGCACGCAAGGCCAGTTGGCCAACGCCAGCGCCGCCTATGAAAAGGCGCTCAATGTGAAGAAGGCGTTCCTGCGTGAGAAAGAGCGCAAGACCTACGAAGCCACCAACGCGATCCGCGATTCGCGCCGGGCCCAATGGCAGAAGAAAGTGGCCGACGCGCTTGAGCAGTTTGAAGTGGGCGGCATCAGCGCCACGCACGACGAGATGGTGCGCAAGATCGAAGAGCAGACCGCGTTGAACGAAGCGCGCATGGACATGGCGCTCACCAACGTGGATCAGCAGAAGATCAAGATCGAGGAAGAGGCGGAGAAGATGCACGCCGACGAATTGGTCAAGCAGTTCAAAATCGAAATGGGTCTGATGACCCCGCAGGCCTCCTCCACGCCAGACAAGACGATCGGCGGGCGCGAGGGCACGAAGGTCCAGTAGTTAACTCAAAGTCCGGCAGGTCTAGGGGAAGGGGAAATTTATGGCAGTGCGTATTGAAAAAGGCGGTTGGGCGCTCATCTTTTTGATTGGCGCCGCGCTGTTCGGCTACAGCTTGTACACCTACGGCTTGCTCGACAAGCTGATTCCATCGGCCCGGGTCCGCGAGTCGACTGTACCTGGCAAGATCGATCTGCCCTCGATTACCCAGACCCGCTCAGTGAATGTCACTGCGGTGCCGCTACCCTCCAACAAACGCGGCTGCGAGGATAAGCCTGAGGTGCGGTTGTACCTTTGGGCGTGGAACGCGCAAATGGGTCTGATGTTCGCCAACGGCGGCGCGCAAGCCACCGCCGGTAGCCTAATGTGCGGCAAGAACGTCAACCTGCGCCTGATCCGTGAGGACGACACCAGCAAGATGCAGGAGGCGCTGGTCAGCTTCGCCAGCTCACTCAAAGGGGGCGAGGCGAATCCCAGCAAGGGCGCCCATTTTGTCGCCATCATGGGCGACGGCTCGGCGACCTTCCTTAAGGGCTTGAACGACACGCTGGGTAAACTGGGCCCGGGTTATATAGCGAAGGTCGTAGGTTCGGCCGGCTACTCGCGCGGTGAAGACAAGTTTATGGGTCCCGCGGCATGGCGGCAGAATCCAGCAGCTTCGCGTGGTGGCGTGGTCTCCGGCTACTTGCGCGACGGCGATTGGAACATCGCGCAGAAGTGGCTGGGCGACAACGGGCTCTGCAACAACCCGGACGAGAAGACCTACGATCCCCAGTGCCTGAACTGGGTGAGCGCGTCAGACTATATCGATGCCGGCGAAAAATACATCTCAGGCTATTGCGAGAATCGCGCCGTGGTGGCCGCCGGCAAAAAGACCGGCGAGCAGCGCCGCGTCTGCGTCAACGGCGTGGTGACGTGGACCCCGGGCGACGTCAATGTGGCTCGCAAGAAGGGCGGCCTCGTCAGCGTTGTCTCCACGCGCGAGTACAGCTCCCAAATGCCCCACGCCATCATCGGCATCGACCAGTGGATGAAAGACAATCGCGGCGCCGTGGAAGGAATGCTGGAGGCGATTTTCGCGGGCGGTGACCAGATTAAGTCTCATCCGGAAGCGCTCCGCCATGCTTCGGCCATCAGCGCTTCGGTCTACAACGAGTATGCCAACGATCCCGGCTACTGGGAGAAATACTACAAAGGCGTTACCGAGCCGGATAAGACCGGCGTCCCGGTGGAATTGGGCGGCTCAGCCGTGAGTAATCTGGCCGACAACATCTTGCTGTTCGGCATGGCGCCGGGCACGGCGAATATCTTCGCGGCCACCTACACCACCTTCGGCGACATCGTTAAGAAGCAGTACAGGGATCTGGTTCCCAGCTACTATCCGGTGGAGCAGATCACCGACACCTCGTACATTGCGGCGGTGGCGCAGCGCAATCCGCAGATGGCCCCGGCCGCCATGCCCACCTTCTCCAAAGCAGACCGCGTGGACACGGTGTTGAGCCGCCGCGCCTGGAACATCAACTTCGACACCGGCCGCGCCACCTTTACGCCCGAAGCCAAAGCGGAGATGGACCAGATGGTGCGAGACCTGCTGGTGGCCGGCAACACGCTGGTGGAAGTGCACGGGCACACCGACAACGTGGGCGCCGCTGACGCCAACATGAACCTCAGCGAGCAGCGCGCTTTCGCCGTCAAGCAGTTCCTCGAAGGCCAATCCTCGGTGAGCTTCCCCGAGGGCCGCGTCCGCGTCTTCGCGCATGGACAACAGAATCCGGTGGCGCCCAACGCCATACCCGAAGGACGAGCCAAGAATCGCCGGGTGGAGATCGTGCTCGGCACCAGCAAATGAGCGTAACGGCGCCTACCGCGCAACAAGTCGAACCCGCCAAGGCGCCACCGGCGACGAATTGGATCGACGTCTTCCGCCCCAATCGCGCGGTCTCAAAAACCACCATGCAGATTGTGGTGGCCGTGCAGGTCGGGTTGGCGCTGTTGGTTTGGTGGCTCTCACCCTGGGCCGTGCTGCCCACGCCGCCCGAAGTCTTTTCGGCGCTAGGCCGGTTATGGACCGAAGAAGGGCTCGGGCGTGAGTTGATCACCAGCTTCCTGATGAATCTGGAAGCGCTGGCGATGACGCTGATCCTCTCGCTTGGCCTCGCCTATCTTTCCGTGTTGCCCGCCGTGCGCCCGCTGGTGGCGGCGGTGGCCAAGGGCCGGTTCCTCGGCTTGATTGGCCTCACCTTCGTCTTCACGTTGATGTTTGGTGGCGGACGGCCGCTCAAGCTTTCCCTGCTCGTCTTCGGCATGACGGTGTTCTTCGTCACCTCGATGTCGGCGGTGGTGGCCGAAATCCCCAAGTCCGCCTTTGACCATGCGCGCACGCTGCGCATGACCGAATGGCAAGTGGTTTGGGACGTGGTGATTCGCGGCACCCTGGACAAAGCCATCGAAGTTCTTCGCCAGAACGCCGCCATAGGCTGGATGATGCTCACCATGGTTGAAGGCATCGCGCGATCAGAGGGCGGCGTGGGCGCCATGCTCCTCAATCAGAACAAGCATTTTCATCTGGCCGAGGTCTTCGCCATTCAGATGCTGATTCTGCTGGTGGGCCTGCTGCAGGACTATGGCATCGGCGTCTTGAAGCGCCTCGTCTGCCCCTGGGCCGAACTCACGCTGGAGCGCAAGTAACCCGTGGCCGTCACACCATTTCAGTATTCCTACGACGGCATGGTGCTGCGCGTGGAGGACGTGTCGCTGACGCTGGGCGGCAATCTGATTCTGGACCACGTCAACTTCGAGATCAAGAACGTTACAAGGCCTGACGCTATCGCCGGCCAAGTGGTGGGCCTGCTCGGGCCCTCCGGCATCGGCAAGACGCAGCTCTTCCACATTCTCTCGGGGCTTAACAAACCGGACGCCGGCCACGTACTGATTGGAGATCCGGGCGTGGTGGTGCAGCGCGGGATGGTGGGTGTGGTGGCGCAGCACTATCCGTTGTTCGCTCATCGCACGATCATGGGGAATCTCCTGGTGGCTGGTGAGCGCAGCGGCAAGTCGGCCGACGAAGGCGTGAAGAA
The DNA here is from genome assembly GCA_043730365.1 of Acidobacteriota bacterium. GTDB lineage: Bacteria > Acidobacteriota > Terriglobia > Bryobacterales > Bryobacteraceae > VFZP01. Next base: position 5,811 of record JAYTKJ010000685.1, read on the forward strand.
GGCGAATTCGCTGCTCGAGCGCTTCCGTTTGGAAGACCGCGCCAACGTCTACCCGTCGCAGCTCTCCGGCGGACAACGCCAGCGCGTCGCCATCGCTCAGCAGATCATGTGCAGCGATCAATTCCTGCTGATGGATGAGCCGTTCAGCGGCCTCGATCTACTGGCCATCGGCCGGGTCCAAGAGCTGATCCACGAGATCTCAACGGCTCACGAACTCAATACCATTATCGTGGTGACGCACGATCTGGTGGCCGCCATGGAGGTCTGCGACACGCTGATCCTGCTGGGCCGCAACTCTGATGAGCACGGCAAGTTCAAGCCCGGCGCGCGCATCCAGGCGAGCTACAACTTGATTGACCGCGGCCTGGCGTGGCGCAAAGATATCGCCACCACACCCGAGTTCCTCGAAACGCTCCGCGAGATCCGCCAGCGCTTCGCGCTGCTCTAGAGAGCCGCACCCGCGCGCTACCATAGGAAAGTTTCCCCATGCCGGACCCGAACGACTCGCGCCGTAGCGAGCCGAACTACATCAAAGAGGCGTTCAAGTGGCAATACAACCTGATTGCCTTGGGCGGCGCAGC
>JAYTKJ010000686.1:0-3241 GCA_043730365.1 Acidobacteriota bacterium
CAGTCTCTCCCGGCTTCCTGCTTCCCGCAACTTCAGCTTCAGCCCAACTCATTTTCCTTGCCGCCTCAACTTCAAGGGGATGAGATCAGGAGTTCTGAACTTCGTAGCGCAACGCCAGTCAGCGTTTCCCGAATCCTTCAGGGAGCTACTGGAACAACTCGGAATTGATTCGAAGAAAGAAGAACACCTCTACGATTGGGGACAGGCTGAGGATGGGACGATAACCTACGGCGGATGGTTCTACCTGGCCGGTGAAATGGTTAAGGCCGGAGATAGCATGAAAGACGTGGACGGCGTCCAGTATTTCTTTAGGCGAGGGTCCTCCGGTAGCGAGCCGTCCTTGCTGCTCGAGTTTGTTTTGAAGCTCAATTCTTCATCGCCTGATACCCGGTGACTTCGCGCAGTTCGGGGTTCGTCTTATGAGCGCATTGCTGCACGGTCCACAAAACTCCAGATCTCCTTACGGTCAGTGGTGGATTCATCTCTAAGAATCTTCTTCGGTTCCATTCGGTAGCCTTCCAGTTGCGCCTTGCAGTTCGCCCTCAATTCTCCATCGCCTGATACACCATCAGCTTAAACCGGCGGGCGGGCGGGGCGACGTAGGGCGGCCGCTGCACCATATAGACGGCGGCCAGTTCATGCTTGGGATCAATCCAGAAGTAGGTGCCCAGCGCGCCGCCCCAGTTGAACTCGCCGACGAAGCTCGTGACTTCGGCGGCAGCGGAATCCACCAGCACAGCGGCGCCCAGGCCAAAGCCGTAGCCTTTGCGGCCGTTCGGCCCGTCGGGCGGCATCACGCTCCCCCGCGGCACATGATTCAACATCATGTATTCCACGGTGGGCTTGCCGAGGTAGCGCGTGCCGTCCAGCGCGCCACCGTTCACCAGCATCTGGAGGAAACGAAGGTAGTCGCCCGCCGTCGAATAGAGACCGCCGCCGCCGGAGAAGTAAGTTGGCTTGCGGCTCGGATCGGCGCCCGCCTGTAGCGGCGAGGGCTCCACCACACCTTGCTCGTTCAATCGATAGCTCTTGGCGAGGCGATTGAGCTTGCCCGACGGCACATAGAAAGCGGTGTCGGTCATGTGAAGCGGACCGAGCAGCCGCTCTTCCAGAAACACGTCGAACGTTTTCCCAGACCAGATCTCCACCAACCGTCCGAGCACATCGATCGATTGCCCGTAGCGCCACGCCGCGCCCGGTTGATGCGCCAGTGGCACGGTCACAAGCTTGGCCGCCATGTCGGCCAGCGTGCGCCTATGATCGAAAACCTGCGTGGCTTGATATGCCTTGGTGTTGATCAGGCCCGAAGTGTGCGTGAGCAAATGACGCACGGTGACCTGGCGTTCCTGCTCGACCACGTCGTCCTGCTCGGCATCCTCGCGCCGCAGCACCTTCACTTTGTCAAAGCCGGGAATGAATTTCGAAACCGGGTCGTCCAGCTGAAAGTGGCCTTCCTCGTAGAGCATCATGACGGCGGTGCTGGCGACGAGCTTCGTCATGGAGGCGATGCGGAAGATCGTGTCGGCCTGCATGGGTGCCTTGGCTTCGAGGTCACGATGGCCGAACGCGGCCAAGTGGACCAGCTTGCCGTGGCGCGCGATGCCCACCGTGATGCCGGCGTACTCGCGGCGGTCCACCGATTGCCGCATCACGCGGTCCAGCCGCGCCAGTCGCTCGGCGGAAAAACCGGCCTCTTGGGGCGTTGCCTTGGGCAGCGGTTCGGCGGCAAGACCCAGCGCGACGAGGAACAGGAGTAGGGCGTTCATGCCGGCACTGCTCAAGCGGGCTGCGAGGCGTCCCGCTTTTTCCACTGATACGCCTTGATCGAGTTGCGCCAGAAATACTTTTCGCGCTGTGCCTGCGTCTTGCCGGTGAAGTAGTCGCTCACCACTTTGAACACCGCCGTGTATTCGGCCGTGTTGTCGCTGTTCGGCCAATCGCTGCCGTAGACCACGCGGTCTTCCCCGAACAGCCCAAACAGCGTGTCGAGCCGGTCGCGATAAAAGCCGACATCTTCGGGCACCTTACCCCCGACGTTGCGTAGGACCGCCGAGAGCTTCACATACGAGAGCGGCCGCTTGGCCAGTTCGGCGAGCGTCTTGTCGTAGACCTTGCGCGCGGCGGCGTCGGTGGGAACGTCGAGCTTGGGCAAGTGATCCACTACGAGCCGCAGATTGGGCACGCGCTCGGTGAGGCGAAGCAGATCTGCGATCAGAGCCGGATCCGGATTGGCCGTGTCCATCGTGAGCCCGGCGCCGGCCAGCAGCTTCACGCCGGAGAGGAACGCGGGCTTGGAAACCGCCGCGTGAAAATTACGGTCCCACAAATTGCCGTAGCGGATGCCGAGGAAGAGCGGGTTGCGGCGCAGTTGTTCGAGCTGCTTGCCAAAGGCGGCGTGATCGGGTTCGAGGTTGCCGATCATACCCACCATAATCTTGTCCTTCTCGATGATGTCCAGCACCCATTGGTTGTCGTCAAACCACGGACTGCACTCCACCATCACCGCGCCGCGGACGTTGAACGGCTTCACCAGATCCCGATAGCGATCCGGCAGCGCCGGCTTGTAGAGCTTCAGGTTGTCCTTAGGCGGCCATGGAATGCCTTGCTTGCGCCGTGGGTCAAACAAGTGAATGTGCGTATCGATTACCGGAAGATCGGCGGCCCAGGCCGGGATCGCGGCGGCGGCAGCGGTGGTAGCCAGCAGGTTGCGACGGGTCATCATATCGAAGGAATGGTAGCGCAACCGCGGCGTCTAGTCGACCACGGGGACCAGGTTGGAGTCGATGATCCGCTGATCTGAGGTCACCAACCGGAGCCGGTGAACCCGCGCCGTGGCTACGATGGTGCGGTCGGCTGGATCCTTCAGCGATCCAAGCGCGGCGGCTTCGGCGGCCACTTCGTAGCTCAGGGGAAGGCCGCGCATTGCCGGGTCGGCTGCCAGCGCGCTGAAGAATTCTTCTACTGAGCCTGTCAAGCAAAGGTGCCCGCCGCTGACCAGCACAGCGATTTCAAGCAAAGTAATCGCGCTGAGAGCCACTCGAACAGAGCATCAACTGGCAAACGTACAACGGATACAAGGCTCGCAGCACCAGCCTCCAGGCGAGTCATCCAGGCTGGCACCGCCAACGGCCTGCCGTCAGTCCCGTCGCACGACATAGTGGACCTCGTCGTGACAGTTGTAGACTCTCACCACTGGAAAGCTGTGGCCAACCAGCGGGTGATAGGCGTAGTAGATTGTCAC
>JAYTKJ010000687.1:0-6545 GCA_043730365.1 Acidobacteriota bacterium
TCAGGCGACTTCGATCTCTATTGGAACTTCCACATCGAGCAGGACCAGCGACGCCTCTACCCTGCCGTCTGGAGCGTCGTTCTAAAGTAGCCACACCCATATTATATTCCCATTGAGTTTCATGAATTCGCCGAGCCGGAAAGGACGGCTAACCGGCCAAGCGAAATGTGCGAGTGAGTCGATACGGCAGGAAGACAACTCAACATAGTCATGCCAAACCGGCCCCTACCCATTTGAGATTCGACCGCCGTAGCCATGAGCTTACCGCAACGAACAGGGCAAGCTGGAGTAGCCTGGAGAGAGTGCGAAGAGCTGTTTTCCTGGGAGGAGCCTGCGGCGAGACCACCTGGCGTCGCGACGTCGCGATACCACTGCTGAAAGTCGCCGGTATCTCCTTCCACAATCCTCAACTCGCGCCCGGCGCCTGGACCGAGGCCGATGAGATCGAAGACATGCGAGCCAAGGCCGAAGCCGAGGTGCTGCTCTTTGTGATTTCCGAGGCCACGCGCGGCGTCGCCAGTGTCGCCGAAGTAGCGTATCTGATTGCCTCCCGGTCGCCCGCTCGCCCTGTGCCTACGGATGATTCCGGGCGCAATTCCTGAGATAGACGACCTGAATCGCGGCCGCATTTTCCTCAAGACCATGGCCGCCGAACATGAGGTTCCCGTTTTCGCGGCCGAGAAAGATGCTACCGAGCACGCTATCTCGCTGGTTACCCGGCGCCGCGCGGCGATGACGGAGGACCGTGTCCGAGCTCTGCTTGCCGACATCTCCTGTGGCGATCTGCAGTTTGCCGTGGACGGTATGCGGCTGCGCGCGGAGCGAGCCGGCGGCTTGACCGGCCGTTGATGGCTCGTCGAGCCCGGCGCATCAGAGTCGGACGTTGTCCGCACCGCCTTCAAGGCCGCCATCACCTGGGAAGAACACGAATTGCGGGAACGCTTCCTCTACAAGGGCGCGACCGTCTTTGGCCCCCATTTTGAAATTGACCGGCTTCTGCGCAATTCATGATTGACCTCGCGCGCCAGTTCTTCGCCCTTCCCCCGGCTGACAAAGAGCGGGTCCACATCCGCCACTCGCCACACTTCCGCGGCTTCTCCGAGATGAGAAATTCGCGCGATTGGCGTGAGCAGATTCACTTTGGATTGGAACGCGAAGCCGGCCCCGAGCCGCTCCGGGGTCCGAACCTCTGGCCCGAAGCGCTCGGCCCCGAGTGGCGCGCCCGTGCGCTGGCATTTCTCGATGAAGCTGGGCAGCCTGGCCAGCGCCTCCTCGCCGAACTGGGGCTGCCGGGGACAGGCGATGCCGAACCTTATCTGCTCATGAAAATGATCTGCTATATCAGGATGACGCCGGCGGGTTGCAAGAGCAGCAAGAAGACGGAACTTGGGCAGACGTCAATGCCCCGTTCTCGGTCACCATCGGCGAACTCGCCGAGATCGTTTCGGGCGGCCGGCTCCGCGCCACACCGCACCGCGTCGTGAACCGCTCCTCGACCCGCTCACGCATCTCGATACCCGTGTTCATTTGCCCGCCGTTAGAGGCCATCGTCAGCGGCACACGACACTGCTTTGTAGAGCGCCACGGCCACGTGCACCGTGGCCGGAACCCTGCCCAGGCTTGGCCAGACTTCCACTTCGGGGAAAGCGAATGGAAGCGCAAGGGGCTAGGTCAATGGTGCTGGCGACGCGAGTGCCTTGGTGATTAACTTTATAATAAAAAGTACTTTACATATATCAAATTTCGGCATATCCTGAAAAGGTGTTCCACGCAGCAATCATCATGGACGGTAATGGACGGTGGGCCCAGTCTCGCGGTCAAACGCGGTTGGCCGGTCACCGGCAGGGTTTGGAAGCGATGCGCCGAATCATCCGCGCCGCGCCCGGCCTCGCCGTGACAGATCTGACGCTCTACGCTTTCTCCGCCGACAACTGGTGCCGCCCGCCTGACGAGACGGCTGGCATCCTCGGCCTGATCGCCGAATTTGCCGCTACCGAAGCGGCTGAGCTGGTCAGGAATCAAACCCGGCTCACCTTCATCGGCCGGCGGGACCGTCTGCCCGCCTTAGTCAGCACCGCGATGCTCGCCGCCGAGGTCACCACGGTAACCGGCAAGCGCATGCGATTGCGCGTGGCCGTGGACTACTCGGCGCGCGACGCGCTCCTCGAAGCCGCGCAAGCCCGGCCCCGCTCACGCGAAGAGTTTGAGCGGCTGCTCTCGGTGCCGCCCGTGGACCTGCTCATTCGCACCGGCGGCGAGCAGCGCTTGAGTGACTTTCTACTATGGGAGTGCGCCTACGCCGAGTTCCACTTCTCGCCCAAACTCTGGCCCGACATTACGGCGCAGGATTTGGCGGCGGCAGTGGCGGACTTCCATCGCCGCACTCGCCGGTTTGGCGCCGTGCCAGCTTGAGCGGCAGTCTGTGGCAGACTAGTCGGTTATGCCTGCCGACGGCTTTAGCCGGGGCGAACTGCGCCTGCTGAGACAACTCAATACTCCCGAAAAAATCGCCCGTTTCCTTGATGAGAAGATCGCCTACAACAAGGAGCCCGGCGGCCCCACTTGCCATTCGGCCCGCACAGTCCTGCGGCAAGGCGTCGCGCATTGTATTGAAGGCGCGCTCCTGGCCGCTGCTGCCCTCGAATTGCAGGGCCGCCCGCCGCTGATCTGGGATCTGGAGGCGGTGCGCGACGACGATCACGTACTGGCGCTCTATCGCGAAAACGGGTGCTGGGGCGTATTGGCCAAGTCCAACTACTCCGGGATCCGCCATCGCGCGCCGGTCTATCGTACCCTGCGCGAACTGGCGATGTCCTACTTTGAGGACTACTACAACCTCCGCGGCGAAAAGACGCTACGCGGCTACGGCGCACGGCCCGTGTCTCTGCGCCGGTTCGATCCCAAAGTGGACTGGCGCGCCAGTGACGAAAGCGTCTGGGAGGTGGCCGAGTATCTTTGCGACATTGCCCACCGCCCGTTGCTGCTTCCCGGCCCAGCTTCTCGGCGGAAGTACCGGATGGACAGACGCCTCTATGACGCCGGCTTGCTCGGCACGGTCAAATAGCCTACCGCCGCAGATCGCCGATCGTTTGATGAAACGCTTCCATGATCGAGGTTGCGTCCGGCTGCCCGGCGGCTGGCGGCACTCGCACCAGCAAGCCTTGCCGAGCGGCAAAGTCCGTCATCCGTAGCGTTCCACCGCAGCGATGCGGCCGTTCCTGGAATGCCGGCTGGGTGGCCAGATTCGGAGCGAACGCACGTGCCGGGATGCCGGCTGCGACGAGCCCGGACACCAGCTTGTCGCGCCCGAACGGCGCTGTCTCTTTGATCGCCAGCGGCAATTCAAGCCAACTCGGCCGGGCCGTTCGCAAGCTTTCCGGGAGGATCAAGGAATCGCCCAGCCCCGCCATCCCGTCCACCATAGCCTTGGCTTGATAGGCCCGCTCCGTCAGTCTGCCCTCCAGCGCCTCGAGTTGGCCCGCGCCCAACGCCGCTTGCATCTCCGAGGCCCGCAAATTGTAGCCCGGCATCTCGCTGCGTCCGCCATCCCGGAATGATGAGGCGATCGAGCGATAGAGCGGCGACGAAGTCATGACGGCCCCCCTTCCCCGGTTGATAGCTGGCGCCCAGAGTGAAAGCTGGCCGTGGCAAACTGCCCGTAGCAGCCAACCGGGCGTCCAGCGAAACTGGCGCCGGCCGCATCACGGCAGTCTTCAAGCAGCAACAGGTTGTTGAAAGCGGCAAACATGGTCACCGCATCCAGGTCAAACGGGTTGCCGTGCAGATGGGCCAGTGCGATTGCCCGCGTCCGGGACGAAAGCGCGCTCTGCAGTTGCCTCACATCGACACCGAAGCGGGCAGCGAGATATCGACGAACACGGGTATTAGCTGGTTTTACACGATCGCCGCTGCCAGGGAAGGAGATCCGGCGGCCAGAGTAATCACTTCGTCACCCAGCTTGAGTTGAAGCTTGCCCATACGGGGTGAGGTCAACGCCGATACCGCCACCAGATTGGCCGACGTGCCGGAATTCACCAGCAGCGCCTCCCGCGCGCCGAAAAGCCTGGCCAAGCCGCTTTCAAATTTCTCGCCAAGGCGTCCGCCGCCTAAGTCCGCTTCCAGCAGCGATCCAATCAGCGCCGCCAGTCCGGCCGCATCGCAATTGCATTCCAGAGACGCGGCGGCGTGGTATTGCCGGACCAGGGCCAGAATCTCGGTCTTCAAATCAGCGGCGGCGGAGTCAGCGGTGTCAACGGCAGGGATGGTCGAGTTCATGACGGGTATCTCCAGGAACGAGATGAGCTATATTCCCAAAGAACCCCATCGGATCGTCAAACGAATATCTTTAGCAGTGCGGGCTGCCTTACATATACATCCCGCCGTTCACGCTCAACACGTGCCCGGTGATGTAGCTGGCTTCGTCGCTGGCCAGGAATCGGACTGCCGCCGCCACGTCGGCCGAAGTGCCCAAGCGCTTCAGCGGAATCTTGCCGACGATGGCGTCCCTCACTTCCTGCGACAAGACCGACGTCATGTCGGTGTCGATAAAGCCAGGTGTAACGGCATTAACAGTGATGTTGCGCGTGGCCATCTCCTGCGCCAAAGATTTGGTGAGCCCGATCAGCCCGGCTTTGGACGCCGCATAGTTGACCTGCCCGGCATTGCCGGACTCGCCCACCACTGACGAAATGTTGATGATCCGGCCCCATCGCTCGCGCATCATCCCTTGCAGCACCTGCTGGCAGCACAGGAATGAGCCGGTGAGGTTGGTTTGGATGACCAGATCCCAGTCGTCCTTCTTCATCCGGATCGCCAGGTTATCTTTGGTGACTCCGGCGTTGTTCACCAGAATTGAGACGGCGCCGAAATCCCGCGCCGTCTTGGCGAAGGCCTCTTTGATCGAGTCTGGCTGACCCAGATCCATCTCGACGATGAATGACCCTGGCGCGTCCGCAGCCGTCTCCTCGAGCTTGGCCCGGTCACGCGCCGCCAGCACCACCCGCGCGCCAGCTTTGGCGAGTGCAACCGCGCACGCCTTGCCGATGCCGCGGCTGGCTCCCGAAACAAAAGCTATCCGGTTTGTCATCTTAGATCAATATGCCATACCGCGGCCCGGGGGGAGTTTGGGTTTTGTCGAACAGTTTGGTCACCAATTGATGGTTGCCGCTAGTTTCGTGTTAGCGTTCACTCTAGCCCACGAGGCAACTTCACCCTGGTACCGTGATGAACGCCGCGCGCCCATCCGATGGATTGGCTATGTTGAATCGGCTGGTGATGTTTCTGATCACCGGGTCCGTGCTTGGCGGCGCTTGGTTCTGGTTGAACCAGAGCGACGGTTACGCGCTACGAGCGGCTGGCGCGCCAGCATATGGGGCAGAGTTCGTCGGCGCTGCGATCTTTGACGGAGTAGGAACCCAAGTCGATTAAGATCGGGCGGCTGCGAGGAAGGCTTTGGCAAAGGGAAGCTGGGCCAGCGCTTTAGGGTTGAGGCGCTCCAGCAGGGCGAACGAGTGTTTGCCCCTGTGATAGCCGGCTGCCCGGTCTAAGCCCTGGTAGACATCAACTTTGGGAATCGACTCGATGGCGGGGTTGCGAGGCAGCGCGTTCTCGCGAAAGCTCTGGCCGAAGAAGTCGGCCAGCATCTGACGGTCGGCGAGAAACCATGATTCCATGCATTGCGCCATGAAGTGGAGGTCGTCTTCGGATGCTCCAGAAGGGCAGATCCAACCGACGTGTTGCCATTCGTCGTGGTAGTGACCGGCGCCTCACTGTCGACCAGCAGCAGCACCCTCAAGTCTTTTGCGCGCGGCGCATTGAAGAATTCCCGGTAAGCTTGATCGCGGCCTCCACATGGAATCACCGACGGGAGGCGGCCCACCATGCCTGCACGTTCAAACAAGGTCTTGAAGGCCCGTCGGCACTGGCGAACCAAGTCAGGCTTACCCGCGCCCTCGACATAGATTTGCACTCTCACCAGCGATTGCCTCCGAACTGGCCTCTTTGCCAAAGCTGCCCGAGGCTTTGATCCGGCCAAGGGCGCGTGTCCTCTTCAGACAGGCGACGGAAGCGAGTAGAGCCATGCTCCTTCTCGACAACAACAACCGCGGAGGGCCGATGGGTGAAGGCGTCAACGAGTTCAACGGAGTGAGTTGTCAGAATGATCTGAGTGCGCGTGGCGGCGTCGACGAGCAGATCCGCGAAGTCCTTGAGAACATCGGGATGCAAGGAGATCTCGGGCTCTTCCAGGCAAATCAGCGGTGGCGGGTGGGGATGCAGTAGGACGGCGGCCAAGCAGAGAAAGCGAATAGTCCCGTCCGAAAGCCGGGTGGCGGGAATCGGCCTGCGCAGGCCCTTTTCGCGGAAGTAGACCTGGATCGTTCCGCCGTCGACCTTGATGGTCAGATCTTCAAACCCAGGGTGTATTGCTTGCAGGAATTTGATGAGAGGTAGCATTTTCTCATCGAACGATGAGCCTAAAGGATTGCGATGGTGAGCGGAGCTCCTTTCTTTGGGTTTGAGTTCGAAATTGAATGGTATCGTCGCCG
>JAYTKJ010000688.1:0-21664 GCA_043730365.1 Acidobacteriota bacterium
GAACTTGTTCACGTACCCTAGCGTCTTCATCGCCTCGGCAAGAATCGGATTGCGATAGCTGTTTTGATTGGGGAAATTCTCGGGTGATGCGTCGCCGTACAACCCGCCTGGGTTCTGAATCTCAACGCGGTCTGAGAACCAATAGAAACGAATCGGCGAGTTTGACTCATAGGACCGATGCATGACTGCATTCAATAGCAGTTCGCGGAGAGCCACCTTCGGGTAGTCGCTCGTCATCCTTTCCCGCAGGGCAGACTCGGCCACCGGGTGGCTCTCGATGAGGAGGTCCACCAGAGAATCAAGCGCACGTAGAACCGTCAGCAGATCTCCGGAAAGCCGCTTCTCGGACGCGACCTCGGCGGCCAGAGTCTCGCCGTTTACTCTCAGGAATTGAATATAGGCGCCAGGCAGCCAGTGTAGCGGGTTTTTCCCAAACAACAGCATGCCAGCGTTGGTGGGACAAGGGCGGTTCGACTCGAAGAACCGGAGCGAGGCGAGTTGAGTTTCCATGTCCCGGCGGTTCTCGGCAATCACTTCGGGAGCGACGGCTTGGCTCAGATAGGTATTTCTGAACAATTCGGTATCCAAATCTGCCAGGCTGCTTTCAAGGCAGGGCTGAGCGTCAAAGGTTCTGGCCCGGGCGATCCGCCTTTCCGTGAGGATCCGCTCTTCCTGCTCTGAAGCCGTGGCCTTTCGGGGCCCTACGCGAATCCACACTCGGCCTTTGTACCGGACCGGTGGCAAATCCGACGGTAGGGCTTCGACGACGGCGACGTCTCCTTCCGGGAAGGTAAACTTTCCAACCGAAATTGCGGGCAGAGGTTGGATGTTGCCATCGGACCGGAGACCACCGAGACTCGTCAGAAACGTGTCAGTCAACTTAAGGCCACTGAGCAGGCCGTCGTTTTTCACTCCGATCAGTAGATACCCGGGTAGGCGGTGACCCGGCCAATCATTGGCGAACGCCGTCACGGCTTCCGCAAACTTGTCGATGTCTTTGATGAACTCAATCCTCTCAACGCGGTCGGATTCGAGGTCACCGAGCAGCGCAAGAAGATCTTCCTGGTCGATCATGTTTTCGTGTCGGTCCATTCTCGCATTGTCCGGTTCTCTGGTTTAATGGTGCATGGATTCTCCGTTTGACCAGCCTCTGCGCGCAGCCCTCGAGGCGGCGCTCGACCACCTTCACCATCTCGATTCCCGGCCGGTTACCGCGACCGCGACGCTGGCCGAATTGCGTCAAGCCATGGACAAGCCGCTCATCGGCGCGGGAGTTCCGGCTGAACAGGTGGTGCGGGAGCTGGCGAAAGATGTAGCGGGCGGACTCATCGGCAACTCAAGCGGACGCTTCTACGGGTGGGTGATGGGCGGCGCGACGCCGGCTTCACTCGCCGCCGATTGGATGGCTTCGGCGTGGGATCAGAACGCAGCCGTCTACGCGTGCTCGCCGGCGGCGGCGGTGGCAGAAGAAGTGGCCGGCGCGTGGCTGAAAAATTTGCTCGGGCTACCGGCGGAGGCGAGTTTCGCGTTGGTGACCGGCTGCGAGATGGCGCACGTCACTTGTCTGGCTGCCGCGCGGCATTGGCTGCTGGAAAGCCGTGGCTGGGATGTGGAGGAACGAGGGCTGGCCGGATCGCCGGCGATTCGCCTCCTCACCGGCAGCGAGCGGCACGGCTCGATTGACCGGGCCGTCCGATTCCTAGGATTGGGCCGTGCGTCGATCCGCGTGCTGGCTAGCGACGAGCAGGGCCGGCTTCGCCCCGAGGCGCTCGCGGCCGCCCTCGCCGAAGATGAGGCGGCGCCAACCATCGTGCTGCTGCAAGCCGGCGACCTCCACATCGGAACCTATGACGACTTCCCCGCCCTCATTCCACTCGCCAGAGCCGCAGGCGCATGGGTGCATGTAGATGGCGCCTTCGGCCTGTGGGCTGCTGCTTCGCCGCGTCACGCTCACCTGTTGGCTGGCGCGGCGGCTGCCGACTCCTGGGCTACCGACGGCCACAAGTGGCTCAACGTCCCCTATGATTGCGGCTATGCATTCGTGGCTCGTCCGGACGCCCATCGGGCCTCTATGTCGTATCGCGCCGCCTACTTTTCAAACAGCGATGAGGCTCGCGATCAGATGGACTGGAATCCGGAATGGTCACGCCGCGCGCGAGGCTTCGCCACGTATGCCGCGCTGCGAGAGTTGGGTCGCGATGGCGTCGCCGATCTGATCGACCGCTGCTGCCGCCACGCCGCGGCGCTAGTGGAAGGGATCGGCTCACTTCCCCACGCCGAGATCGTCTGGCGATCGCAAATCAATCAGGGTTTGGTGCGCTTCTTTGACGATGATCAACGCACGGACGCCGTGATTGCTGCCGTGCAAGCGAGTGGCAAAGCCTTCCTGGGCAGCTCCACGTGGCGAGGCCGGCGGGTGATGCGGATCAGCGTTTGCAACTGGCTGACCAGCGAGCGCGACGTTGAAATTGCCATCGCCGCCAGTCGCGACGCTATCATGTCTGTTTGACTCTCCGTGCCATTTTCCTCCTCGTGACGGCTTCGGCGATTTACGCGCGCGCCGCTGAGATGTGGCCGCTCGAAAAACTCTACGCTCGTCCCTACGTATGGGGAACCAAGCCGCAGGAGTTGGCGTGGTCCAAGCGCGGCAACATGCTCGGCTTTTTGTGGAATGCGCAGGGTGGCCACTTTCTCGATTTGTATATCTACGACGCCGGCGCGAGTAAGCTGGCCCGCATCACCGATCTCGAATCCTGGGAAGACGAGTTGCTTCGCAGCGCCGACGACAAAGACGCACGGAAGAGCCGCTACAAGGCCCCTACCTCGGGATTGAGTAGCTTTGTCCTGTCGGCCGACGGCAAGCAAGCGGCCTTCTCCTACAAGGGTGAGTTGTTTGTTGGACCAACCGATGGCAGTCAGTCGCCGATTCGGCTGACGCGCACCAAAGCGTCTGAAACCGCGCCGCAGTTTTCGCCCGCCGGAACCAAGCTGGCGTCCATTCGCGGCGGGCAAGTGGTGATTCAGAACTTCGCCGGTGGGCAGCTTTGGCAGGTGACGGACGTGGAAGCGCCGGATACCTTGAGCGAATACTGGTGGTCTCCCGATGGCGAGTGGATTGTTTACTCGGTACGCAAGCAGGGCGGGCGAACCATGCCTCTTCCCAACTATTCGGGCCGCTTCGTCGAATCGCGATCTTTCTCTCGCACCGTCGCGGGCGATGATCCAGTCTCGCCGGCTTTGTTCGCGATAAAGGCATCCGGAAGCGGCAAGCCTATCTCGCTGGACCTGGGAAAGTGGGGCGTGAAGGCTCACACCAGTGACCCGGTTTGGTCACCTGACTCGAAGCGTGTCGCCCTGCGCACCGTCAGCGCCAACCACAAGGAGCAGCAGTTGCTCGTCATCGATCCGGCCACCGGAAAATCCCGTAGCGTCGCCGAGGACAAAGATGATGCGTGGGTTTTCTGGAGTGAGTTCGAATGGTCACCCGATGCCAAATGGCTCTGGTTTAACTCCGAGCGAGATGGCTTCGCACATATCTACAAAGTGGCCGCCGATGCGGCGCCGGCAAGCGCTCCTGTGCAACTCACCAAGGGCAAATGGGAGGCCCGAGAGGAACGGCAATTAACGCATCAGCCGCAATGGGCCGGAGATTGGATCTGGTTCAGTTCAACCGAAGCCGGAGCGCGGCAACGGCAGATTTACCGGATTCGCGCTGACGGCAGTGGCAAGGAGCGCGTGTCGACAATGACTGGCGTGGACGACGTGTTGGTGTCCGATGACGGTGCCCAAGTGGCCTTGCTCCATGCCGATCTCAATAGCCCGTTCGATCTGTGGGTGAACGGCCGGCGCGTCACCACGTCGGCCCGCCCGGAGTTCCAGCAGTTGCCCTGGCCGGCCACGCGCTTTGTGGAGTTTCCTTCGCGCGGCGACCGGCAAGCCGTGGCGGCCAAACTGCTATTGCCGCCGGGCTACGATCCGGCGCGGCGCGACGGTAAGCAATGGCCCTGCGTATTTTTTATCCACGGCGCCGGGTACGCCACCAGCGTGCTGGAGCAATGGGGCAGCTACAACGAACTGCGCTACGTCTACAACGCATATCTGGCATCGCGCGGCTACGTGGTGATGGACCTCGATTATCGCGGCTCTTCCGGTTACGGGCGCGATTGGCGAGCCGGCGTTTATCTGCACATGGGCGGCAAAGATCTGGACGACGTGCTCGGCGGTGTGGACTACCTGGCAGGCCTGGGCAACGTGGACATGAAGCGCCTGGGAATGTGGGGCGTCAGCTATGGCGGCTTCATGACCAACATGGCGATGTTTCTGGCGCCAGGCGTATTTCGCGCGGGGTCAAGTTGGGCAGCCGTTAATGACTGGGAAAACTACAACGCCGGCTACTCGGCGCAGCGCCTGAACACCCCGCAGTCAAACCCTGAAGCCTATCGCCGCAGTTCGCCTATTCACTTCTCCGGCAATCTGCAAGGCAAGCTTCTCATCATTCACGGCATGGTTGATTCCAACGTGCTCTTCCAGGATGCGGTGCAGTTGACGGAGAAACTGATTCAAGAGGGCAAGGATTTCTCAACCTTCTACTATCCGGAAGAAGACCACGGATTTGTACGGGACGAAACTTGGATTGACGCGCTGCGCCGCACCACCGAGTGGTTTGACCGGCATCTGGCGGCGCAATGACGATTCCCCGGTTCTACCCGATCCTCGATACGGCTCTATTCGAGCGGCGGCAGTTTCCATTGCTGGACGCCGCGCGCCTGTTGCTGGAGTCGGGCGTTCATCTGATCCAGTGGCGCTGCAAGACCGTGATTGGCAGGGAGCAATTGACGCAGGTTGACCGGCTGGCGGCTCTCTGCAGCAAACACAGCGCCGCATTGATTGTGAATGACCGTGCCGATTTGGCGCTCATGGCCGGGGCCGGTGGCGTGCATGTGGGTCAGGACGATTTGCTCCCGGCTTCCGTGCGGCAGTTGATGGGGCCACGCGCGTTGGTAGGATTCTCGACGCACAATCGCCTGCAATTTCTGGAGGCGACGCGGATGCCGGTGGACTATCTGGCGATCGGTCCGATTTTCGGCACCAGAAATAAAGAGAACCCGGATCCGGCCGTGGGACTCGAAACGCTCAAGTTGTGTGCTGAACTGACGAGGCTGCCGGTGGTGGCCATCGGCGGCATCACGCGCGCCAATGCCAAACAGGTCTTCGCCGCGGGTGCGGCGAGCGTGGCGGTGATCGGAGACATGGTCCCCGATCCTTGCGATGCCGATACGTTCCGGCAACGCATTCACGCCTGGATGCGGCTCACCGAAGGGCCTGTGGTATAGTTGCAGTTTTTGCATACGCCCAAGGAGATTTCGCCGGATGGCTAGTCCACTTTTCGCTACCAAACCATTAGCGCGTCTGTTGCATGAAGCGGAGGGAGTAGGCGAAAAGACTACACTCAACCGGACGTTGTCGGCCGGGAATCTGGTGGCCTTGGGTATCGGCGCCATCATCGGCGCAGGCATCTTCACGCTGACCGGACACGCCGCGGCTGATTATTCGGGCCCGGCCATCGTGCTTTCGTTCCTGTTCTCGGCCCTCGGTTGCGCGCTGGCTGGATTTTGCTACAGCGAGTTTGCGACGATGATTCCGATTGCCGGCAGCGCCTATACCTACGCCTACGCAACGATGGGCGAGTTGCTGGCCTGGATCATCGGTTGGGACTTGGTGCTTGAGTATGCGCTGGGGGGCGCCACCGTTGCCATTGGGTGGAGCGGCACGCTAGTGTCGCTACTGCATTCGTTCGGCATCAATCTTCCGCCCGCGCTCATTGCTAGTCCATTCCATCCAGTCTTGCTGCCTACGGGCGAGAAAGTGTACGGCATCATTAATCTGCCGGCGCTGTTTATCGTGGTCGCCATCTCCATGCTGCTCATCGTCGGTATCGAAGAGTCGGCCACGTTCAACTCCATCATCGTGGTGGTGAAGGTGGCGGTAGTGATTGTGTTCATCGCGGTGGGCTACTCCTATATCAACCCTGCCAATCACGTGCCGTTCATTCCCCCCAATGAAGGCGGAGACAGATTCGGCTGGCCCGGCGTCTTCCGAGGCGCATCTTCCATCTTCTTCGCCTATATCGGCTTCGACGCGGTATCGACAGCGGCGCAAGAGGCGAAGAATCCCAAGCGGGACATGCCACTGGGCATCTTAGGTTCGCTCGCCATCTGCACGCTGCTCTTTATCGGCTTTGCCTGGGTCCTCACCGGCGTAGTGAATTACAAAGAACTCAACGTAGCGTCGCCCGTAGCCCTGGCCGTAGACCGGATGCAGATCGGATGGCTGGGCCTGCTGATGAAGTTCGCCGTGCTGGCCGGCCTGACGTCGGTGATGCTGGTGATGTTGCTGGGCCAGTCTCGCGTCTTCTTCTCGATGTCACGCGATGGGTTGCTGTGGCCGGCCTTCTCCAAGCTCCATCCGCGCTTCCGCACTCCGTATCTGAGTAACGTGATGCTGATGATCTTCTGCGGCATCTTTGCTTCTTTTTTCCCGATCAGCGTGGTGGGCGAGATGACCAACATCGGCACATTATTCGCCTTCGTGCTGGTGAGCATCGGCATCATTATCATGCGCAAGACACAGCCCGATCTGCCGCGCCCGTTCAAGACGCCGCTGGTTCCGTTTCTGCCGATCGCCAGCGTGCTGGTGAATACGTGGCTGATGACCAATCTGGGTCTGGAGAACTGGATGCGGCTATTTGGCTGGCTGGGGATCGGGTTGACGATTTACTTCACTTACGGGCGGTATCACAGCAAGCTGGCCAAGTAAGGCTGGACTTACAAATCTACTTCCAGATACTGCAGTTCGTGCAGACGTTGGTAGAGGCCGCCTTCGTGCAGCAGCTCTTCATGCGTACCCACTTCCTTGATGCGTCCGGCCTCGATCACCACGATCTTGTCGGCCCGGCGAATGGTGGACAGACGATGCGCAATGACAAAGACGGTGCGACCGCTCATCAAATTCGCCAGCGCCTTCTGCACCAGCATCTCCGATTCGCTATCGAGGTGCGAGGTGGCTTCATCCAGAATCAAAATCGGCGCGTTCTTGAGCAACGCCCGGGCGATAGCCAGGCGCTGCCGTTGGCCGCCGCTCAGCTTGGCGCCGCGCTCACCGATCAACGTGTCGTAGCCATTCGGCAGGGCCATAATGAACTCGTCGGCCAAAGCATTGCGGCCGGCTTCGCGCACTTCTTCGGCGGTCGCGCCGCGGCGGCCATAGCGAATGTTGCTGGCCACGGTTTCGTTGAACAGGAACGTGTCCTGAGCGACGATGGCCATGTGGGCACGCAAGCTTTCGAGCGTGTACTCGCGCAGATCTCGGCCATCGATCAATATGCGGCCCTCACTAACGTCATAGAGGCGCGGCAGTAGATTCGCCAGCGTGGACTTGCCGGCGCCGCTTGGGCCGACAAAGGCAACGATCTCACCGCGTTTCACGGCGAGGTCCACATCCTGTAGTGCGAAGGCAGCTTGCGAGTTTGGGTAGTGGAAGCCAACATGGTCAAGCCGCACTGACTCAGCGAGGCTGGCCAACGGCACGGCGCCGGCGCGATCGCGCACGTTCTCGGGCTGGTCAAGATACTCAAAAACTTTCTGCGACGCGCCGAGCGCCTGTTGAAAGATATTGTGAATGCCGGTGAGCCGCTTGACGGGCTCGTAGAGCATCAGCAGGGCGATGACGAAGGCCGTGAATTCGCCAGTGGTCATCGCTCCGAGCTTGATCTGGTTGCGGGCATACGTGACCAGCCCAACGATGGTAACCGCGCCGAAAAACTCGATGATCGGCGAAGCCAGCGATTGCTGCGCCACGTAGCGCAAGCTGCTGTTCTTGAGCCGCTCGGAGGCCTGGCGGAAGCGGCCCGCTTCATGCGGTTCTGCCCCGAAGGTCTTCACGATGAGATGGCCGCTCAGCGTCTCCTGGAGGATCTGATTGAGCTCGGCCGCGTCGTCCTGCGCGTGACGTGTGCTGCGGCGAATTCGCTTGCCGATACGGGACGTGGGAATAAGCACGAAGGGCAGCAGCGTCAGGCTGACCAACGCCAGTTTCCAGTCAGTCTGCAGCACGACGAACAACAGAAACAACGCCGAAAAAGTCTGCCGCAGCCAGTCGGCCAGCATATGCGAAATAGCCACTTGAATCTTTTCGATGTCGTTCATGATCGACGACATCAGGCGGCCGGTGGAGTTGAGCGAATAGAATTCGGCGTCCTGGCGAAGGAGCTTTTCAAAGATGGCTTGGCGAACGTCGGTGACGGCGGAAAAGCCCACCACGTTCACCATGTAGTTGCCCAGGTACTCGCAGATGCCCTTGGTCAGAAAGACGACGAGGATGAAGGCGGCCATCATCGTCCAGACGTTGTGGATCAGCGACGTCGGCACGAGGTCCTGCAGATGCAGCGAACGGCCGAGGATTTGAATCAGCACCACCGGATCGTTGCCGGTGCGAGGATCGAGGCCGCGATCGAAAATCACCTTGATCAACAGCGCGGTCATGGCGTGCATCGCGCCGGCGATCGCCATCAGGACTACGGATACACTCAGCGGGCCCGCGTAGGGCCGCGTATAGCGGAGAAGCCGCACCAGCTCGCTCATGCGGTGCGCACCTTGACCCGGTCCAGAGCTTCGATCACACGCGCCACGGGTACGGCGCGCACGTCCGGCGGCGACACAATGGACTCGGCGGTGGTTCGCCACGGCTTCCATTGGTCCAAATGCGACGAGCCAAACAACACCACCACCGGCAGCCCGAAGGCGGCGGCCATATGTGCCGGGCCGCTGTCATTGCCCAGGAACAGCGCCGCGCCGCTGAGCAGGGTCTGCACGTCTTTGAGTGACGAACCGGCAATGCATCGGAAGCCGGCAAACGGCGCAAAGTCATCGGCGGCCGCCCCGATAAATACCGGCTCCAGGCCAAACTCAAGCTGAATGTGCCGCGCCGCCTCGGCGAAGCGATCGGCAGGCCAGGTTTTGTCCGGCTGCGAGGCGAAGGCGTGAATCACCGCATACGGTGAGCTGCACGCGGGCGGCGGCGGAGCAAAGAGCCGGGCGCGCGGAATCTCCATGCGCCGCGCTCCGAGATAAAACATGGCAGCGGCTAAATGTTCCGCCGTGTGAACTGGCCCGTCCACGCCCAACACCGCTTGCGCGCTCGGGATCCTCACGTTGTAGAGCCAGGCCGCGCTGCGATAGTGACTAAAGCCCGCCCGCCGGCGCGCCAGCGAGGCAGCCGTGAGCCAGGCGCTCCGCGGGCCGCCATGCAGGTTCAACGCAAGGTGCGGCCGGAAGCCCAGCGCCGTGACCGGCGAAGGCGGAAGCAGACCGGCGATATCGGGATTGCCCGTGAAGATTTCAGCAAAACGGCCCTCCACCATCACGGCAATCTCCAAGTCCGGTCGCGCCGTCTTGAGGATATGGATGGCCGGCGTGGTGAGAACACAGTCGCCCAGAGAGCGCAGCCTGACAATGAGCACTCGCCCGCCCTCTGGGATTTGTTCAAGTACTGACACGCGCGGGCGCTAGTCTTTGCGCGCTTCCTCGACCAGCATCACGGGGATGTCGTCGCGGATGGGAAAGACAAGGCGGCAGGGTTCGCAACGGAGACCGTTTTCGGCCTGCAGCATTTCCACCGGGGTCTTGCAAACCGGGCAGACGAGAATTTCGAGCAGATCCTTGGAGATCGCCATATTGACAACTCAGTCTAGCAGGTTAGCTCTGCATTTCAAGACGGGCTTTGGCGATGACGGCTAGATATTGCGCGGCCAGTTTGGTCATCTCGTCGTACTTACCGGCCTTGATCAACTTGGGATCCACCAATTCGCCCCCCACGGCCACGGCGCAAGCGCCGGCCTTGAGGAATTCGCCGGCTGTTTCCAGGTTGACGCCGCCGGTGGGAACCATCTCCACCTGCGGTAGCGGGCCCTTGAGCGCCTTGATGTACTTGGGTCCGCCTACCGCGCCGCACGGGAACACCTTGACGATGTCTGAGCCGGCTTCCCACGCGGTCAGTACCTCGGTGGGCGTCAGGGCGCCGGTGCAGATCACCTTCGAATAGCGGCGGGCCATTTCAATGGTGGCCAGCTTGAGCGCGGGTGTCACGAAGAACTCCGCACCCGCCAGCGTGCAAATACGCGCGGTTTCCGGATCCAGCACCGTGCCGGCGCCGAGCACGATTTTGTCGCCGAATTTATCCGCCACTTTCTCAAGAGCCTTCAGCGCCCCGGGCACCGTCATCGTGATCTCTGCCGCGCGAATACCGCCGTTGTAGATGGCTTCGATCGCCAGAATCGCGCTCTCGGCCGAGGTGGTGCGAACCACCGGCACGATACCGATGTCTAGCATCGAGGCGAGGACTTGTTGCTTGGTCATGTGGGTCGAAACTAAACGCCGGTCAAGCCGTACTTGGCAAACCATGGCTTGGCCGAAGCGAGCGAAGCGTTCACGGCCTGGATGTTCCTCACGCCTTCGGTAGAGAGCCAATCTTCCAGCGCCTTGATCCCCTGCTTGCCGTACACCGGAATGCCTTCTTTCCAGGTGGCCCGGCCGCACAGCACGCCGGAGAAATCGGTGCCTGCGTCGGAAGCCATGCGGAGCGACTCGTTGAACTGATCGTTGCTCACGCCGGCGCTGAGGTAGATGAACGGCTTGGTGGCCACCGCGGCGGCTTCGCGGAAATAGCCGAGAGCCTGATCCCACGTGTAAGCGGCCTGGCCTTTGAACACCTTGCTGCCTTCGGTGAAGTTGGCGTTGATCGGGATTTCTACCTTGAGCACGTCCACACGATACTGCGGCTTGGAAAATTCCTTCATGCTCTCGATGACGATCCGCGGCTTTGCCTGGGCGTACTCCAGGCCCTTCACGTCGCCGCCCTTAGGATCGTAGCCGACGAATTCGAGGAAGAACGGAATGTCTTCGGCCTCGCACTCGGCGCCGATACGTTCGCAGAAGGCATGCTTGATGTCTTTGATCGAGACGTCCTCATCGGGCGAGTAGTACAGAAGAATCTTGACGGCGTCGCCGCCGAAATCCTTGATGCGCTTGGCCGACAGGTGCGGAAGTAGATCAGGCAGGCGGCCGGGCTGCGTGGCATCGTAGCCCGTCTTTTCGTAGGCCAGCAGCAGGCCGGCGTTCTTCGAGCGGGTCTTGGACGCCGGGATGCCCCATTCCGGATCAAGCAGGATCGCCGTGGCGTAAGGAGTAAGAATCCGCGTGACAGCGGTCTTGAACTCAGACATCATCTCGTCGGTGACCTGCTTCTCGGTAATGCCGGCGGCCTGAGCGATTGACTTTGACAGGCTGCCCCGTTGATCCATGGCGGCTGCGGCAATCACGCCTTTCGCATTGGAGAGAGCCTTGAGGTGTTTAATCTTGCCTTCGGAAAGTTGCATGGTTCCTTGCTGATGCTGCTATTTGAGTTTTCGGGTCCCGCACACGCATGGCTGTGTGTCCAAGCTTTCACGTCGTGGGGAAACCAGTATTATAGCAACGGACTGGCGATTGAGTGCCGCCGCCGCTACTCGAAACCGAACTCGTAGGGATCGAGCCCCAGACGCTCCATTTGGCGCGGCATTTCGCCCCGCAGCGCCTCGGGCGTGGAATCAATCCAGGCGCGCACGACGGTATTGGTGCCGACGCGGGCTTTGCCCTCACTTTCGGCCAGTGCCTCGGCGGTTTGGCGCACCGTCGCTGAGATTTGCTCACGCACCGGCAGCGGCGTGGTTTTCAGAATCTGATCGAGAAGTTCTTCGGAGGCTTCGTTCCAGTCCATCGGGAGGTTATGATAGCAGGAAGCGAATGCTTCTTCTTCAGACGGACCTGCCTGGAGTTCGGCTCCTTGGTCGCGGCAAGGTGCGCGACAACTACGATCTGGGCGACAACCTCCTGATCGTGGCAACGGACCGGATATCGGCCTTCGACTATATCCTCGCCTCCGGCGTGCCGGACAAGGGTCGCGTGCTGACGCAGCTTTCGATTTTCTGGTTTGACTTTTTGAAAGACCTGGTTCCCACGCACTTCATTTCCGCCAACGTGGATGACTACCCTGCCCCGCTGCCGCGTTATCGCGATCAACTCGAGGGGCGATCGATGTTGGTCAAGCGCGCGGCGATGATCGACATCGAATGTGTAGCGCGCGGGTATGTGTCCGGCTCCGGCTGGAAGGACTACCAGCGCACGCAGTCCATTTGCGGTATTCCTTTGCCTGCAGGGCTGCGGGAGAGCGGCGAACTCCCGGCGCCGATATTCACACCAGCGTCCAAGGCGCAAAGCGGACACGACGAGAATATTTCGTTCGATCAGGCGGCGGCTACGGTGGGAGTGGAACTGGCCGGGCGCCTCCGCGATGTCACGCTGGCGATCTATGCCAAGGCGTCGGCGTACGCCGCCACGCGCGGACTGATCCTGGCCGACACCAAGTTCGAGTTTGGCTTTGTCGACGGCGTGCTCACACTGGCTGACGAAGTGCTCACCCCGGACTCGTCGCGCTATTGGCCGGCTGACCGCTACGCGCCCGGCGGCGCCCAGCCTTCCTATGACAAACAGTACGTGCGCGATTATCTTGAGAAGATCGGCTGGAACAAACAGCCGCCGGCCCCGGCCTTGCCCGAAGAAGTGGCCGAGCGCACCAGCCAGAAGTACAAGGACGCTTTCCGTTTGCTGACTGGCCGTGCACTATGAATTCCCTGGCAACTTACAACTGGTTGGACTTCGCTCTCGGCGGGCTGTTCATAAGCTCGGTGGTGAGCGGGCTGATGCGCGGCTTCTCGCGGACCATCGTGGGTTTTGCCACCAGCGTCATCGCCGTGCTGGCCAGCATCTGGTTCTATGGCGCCGCCGCGGCCGTGCTCAAGCCTTATATGGCGAGTGTTCCGCTCGCCAACTTCGCCGGTTTCGGATTAATCTTTTGCGCCCTTACGATTGCCGGCGCCCTGACGACGCGCATCCTGGAGCGCATGATCAAGTGGGCGGGACTGCGATGGCTCGATCGATTGTTCGGCGGTGGACTGGGCGCGGTTCGGGCTGCCATCGTCGCGGCGGCAATTGTGATGGGCTTGTGCGCCTTCGCCCGCAATCCTCCCCCGGCGGCGGTGGCGCAGAGCCAACTGGCGCCCTACGCCATTGAGGTCGCCAACGTGATCAAGAGTCTGGCGCCCAAGGAACTGCGCGATGGCTTCGACGAAAGCTACGGCAAGGTAAAGAAAATGTGGAAGGAAGTATTGAAGAAGGTGCCTGAGAGTGTCTGAGCCCAAACGGCTGTTGATTTTCGATCTGGACGGAACGTTGATCGATTCGCAGCGCGATCTGGCCAATTCGGTGAACGCTTCACGCGATCATCTGGGGCTTGAACCGATTGCGGACCAGCTCATCTATTCTTACGTCGGCAACGGCGCGCCGGTGCTGATTCGCCGCGCGCTGGGGCCCGAAGCGCCGCAGACCGACGTCGACAAGGCGCTCGAGTTTTTTCTGCATTTCTATCACGATCACATGCTGGAGCACACGAAGTTGTATCCGGGCGTGCGCCTGGCGCTGGACCGGCTGCACGAAGCCGGGCATCGATTAGCGGTGCTCACGAACAAGCCGTGGCGCATCAGCGAGGCGATTGTGGAAGGACTCGGATTAAAAGCGCACTTCCAGCGAGTTTATGGCGGCAACAGCTTCGCCGAGAAAAAGCCGCATCCGGTGGGGATCGATACGCTGGTGTCGGAGTTGAACTGGCCGCGCGAAACCACGATCATGGTGGGCGACAGTTCTGTTGACATACGCACAGCGCGCAACGCCGGAGTCATGGCCTGCGGCGTTACCTACGGTTTTCAACCCGAAACGCTGAAGACCGACCCTCCCGATCTGCTGATCGACAACATGACGGAGTTGGCGGACTATGTTCTCGGCCCCGTCGCCGCGTAACTAGAGCCTATGTTTTTCCAGGACCCTTTGCCCGTTGGCGCCATCGCGCCGCCGTTCATCCTCCCGGACGAAAACGGAGACGTTTTCATTCTCAACCAGAATCGGACCCGGTATGTTGTGCTGGTCTTCTACCCCGGCGATGATACTGCCATTTGTACCGTGCAGCTTTGCGATTTGCGTGATAACTGGGAGCGCGTCACCGCGCGGGGTGCGACTGTGGTGGGCATCAATCCGAGCGATGCGGCGAGCCACGGTAAGTTCAAGACCAAGCATAGCTATCCGTTTCCGCTCCTGGTGGATAGCGGCAAGCGGGTAGCCAAAAGCTATAACGCCGGCGGGCTGATCACGCGGCGGACGGTCTACGTGGTGGGCAAGGATGGCAAGATCATCTTCTCCCGGCGCGGCAAGCCTTCAGTGGATGAGATACTGGCGGCGATTCCGAAAGCTACCGAAGTTGGCTGAGGGCTGCCGCACGATCGCGGACCCATAACGTACTGGATAAATCTCACCAATACTGGGACCAATTTAAGGGTTGACTTCAACAGTCTAGCCCCATTATTGTAGGATAACGTCTTAACCTGTATTTGGAGGGATTCTTTGGCCGAGCAACGGAAAACTGGTGAAAATTGGCTGCGCGCCTCGGTCCCGCTGGGTTTGCATGTCTACATCGACCGTTTTCACAAATGGAACAAGGGGATCTATGATTGGTACGAAGAAGGCAAGAAGCATTACTTCGCCTTGTCGATAGGGATATTTGCGTTAATCTCATGCGGTGCGTGGTTTTTTGATGCTCTCGGCTACCACTGGAGCATATCCTCTTCGCTGAAGCAACGGATCGGCTGCCACTCGCCATCGCTTTCTGGTGAGGGCATAAAAATGGCAAAGGGTGATTTTGAACAGGGGCTAGCAGAGGCCCGCTACGCCCAGTCCAAGCAAGGCGTTGACAAGAAAGACGGCTATGAGAAAGCCCTGGGCTATTTCAAGGCGGCCCATACTAAGGCGCCCCGCTTTCCTGAATTGAATTCAAACTACGCCGCCGTGCTGCTTCAACTCAACCGGACCCCCGAGGCCGAGGAATATTTGCAGCAGGAGGCGAAAGCGGTTGCATGCCTTGAGTTGAGGTCCGATACCCAACTAGTGGACCTGACCGCACCTTATTGGGACCAGGCGACAGCCGCTCGGGCTCGAGAGATGATCCGCCAGATCAAACAGAACCTCCATTACAACTGGGCTTGTTACCATGCACGCTTTCGGCGCGAAGACCAGGTAATCGCAGAGCTGAACCTTGCGATCGACTCAGGTTTTGCCGACGCGGCGAAACTGATTCAGGACCCAGATCTCAACTGGCTGTCCGGGAATTCTCCCAGGTTCATGAAGATCGTCAAGGATCTTAAGAACCCGGGAGGCGCAACCAAAGAGTGAATCTTCAAAGAGGGCGTATCACGATGCAATCAAAGCTAATCTCCATTTTCGGTATCTTGACGCTGGCCGCTTGGCCGGATGCCGCGCTCGCGGGCAAGTTCAACTACGGGTTCATGTCCACTAAAAGCGACATGATCAACCTACAGATTCCGCGCCCGCCCGACGCCTATCCGCAGGTCAAAACCCTACAAGTGGAAATGGCCGAGATGGAGGAGCGCTTTCGCGATGTCAAACGGCTGAAGCTCCAGATTGAGCAGGCCATCGCTCAGGATTTTCAACTGACCGCGACGAACGCCGACGCCAAGGTTCGCATTACCGTGGTGAATTTCGAGCCTCCGCAGGTAGAGCGCCTGAATACCACCGAGAAACGCAGCGTCAGCATTAACAACAATAAGTCTGAGTTCCGTGACGTGCAAGTCACCTACTGGCTCGGACGCGGGCGGATATCCCTGCGAGTAGAAATGACGGACAAAGCCGGGATCCCGTTGGATAGTTTCGACCCGGAGTTCTCTTTCAACGTGAAGCGCGAGATCGCGGTTAACGGCAGTGCCGTCAATGTGGGCACTCACGACATGTCCTGGAAAGACATGATGTCTTTGAAGCAGCTTCGGAAGGGCGATCAACAACAGGGTACCGAGTGGGTCCCGAATACGGAGGACGACATCAGCAGCGTACTCTATCTACGCTGTGGACAGTTGGTCAGGCGCCGCTATGTCCGCACGGTTGAGGACGTTCAGTTCAAGTTGGCCGCAGATGACGAGTTGCGGGAAGGCAACAAGCTTGCCTTAGCGCCCACACCGGATTGGGAAGGCGCAATCAAAGTCTGGGACTCGACCAAGATGAAGAATCCAAAATCGGAAGGAGACCGGCAGTACAACCTCGCCGCCGGTCATGAGGCTCTGGCGTATAAGGCCTACAACGCGACCTTGAATCCGAACGACGCCCTGCCGTTTTTTGAAAAGGCCATGGCAATTTATGACAAGGCCAAAATCCTTGATCCGGACGAAAAGTACATCGTGGGGGCCGCCGAGCGGTTGAAGCTCGCAAAAGACAATGTCGCGCGGGCTGTCGATCAGCGCAAGGCGTGGGAAGCGCAGCGCGAACGGATGCGCGACGATTACCTGGCCAAACGCGAAGGACAAAAGCAGATCACCGAGGAACGTCCGGACACACCGGACGAAGGCCGCTTCCGCCTGATCGCCCGCACGCAGATGGATACCGCCGGAGGCATGGGACTTCCGCAACTGGAGTCACTGGCCAAGTCCATGAACCTGGAAGAGGTCTCCGTCAAACGGGTGCTCTACCACGAACAGGAGCGCCAGAAGCGTCTGAAGCAGTATGAGGACCTCCTGAAGCCTCTGGTTGGAGACGGGCAGCTGTCGAAAGCCGAGCGCGGCGCGCTGGAAGCTACCTTGGCGGCCCTGAAGATCAGCGGCGAAGAGGCTAAAGTCATTGAAGCGCGCCATAAGTTCACCGAAGAAGGAGTGGCGCCCCCGGCCGCCCCGCAACCAGCACCGCCAGTCGCGCCGACGCTCGCGCCGGTCGCCGCACCGGTCCCCAAGCCCAGGGTACCCGCGCCACCGAAAGCTCCTCAACCCAAACCAGTGGCGGCCCCCAAGCCGGCCGCCAAGCCATGATTCCGTTGGAACCAAAGCAATGAAAGTCTTCCGCGGACTTTGGATCGCGTTGCTGATGTTCGTAGCGGACTCCGCCTTCGGCCAAGCCTGCCCAAAACTTGGACTGAACACCATCGAGGCCGCCGAAGAGGCCTTTTTCGCCCAGCGCCCAAATGACGCGCGGATGCTACTGGAACGATCCTACGGGCAGTGCCGCAATGACCCACGCGTCTTGAACCGCATCGGTGAGGTGTTCAAGATGATGGGTGACCGCAAGAAATCCGAAGATTTCCTCCGGATTGCGGCGGAACTGAGCGGCAAGCCGACCCTCCGAATCGATGCCGTCACCAGCCTGGAAGAGCCGGAGGTGCAACTGCCCAGCTACATACGCAGGAAGTATGCACTCATTGTGGGCGTGAGCCATTTCAAGGATTTTTCCGCTCTAAATGCCACACTCGGCCCAACCGAGGCCCGATACACCCGCATCAATTCGCTTGAATTCGCCGCCAAGGACGCAGCGGACTTTGCTCAAGTGCTTGAGGACGTCAATGCCGGGCGCTTCCAGCCGGACCGCGTGACAAGGCTGTTGAATGATGATGCAACCATCGCCAACTTCCGGCGGGAGATCAGCCGCCTGGAACGTCAAGTTGAAGAAGAAGACCTTGTGGTGCTTTTCATCAGTTCCCACGGTTCTTCACCGGAGATGGATCCGGCCGCCAAGGATGCGCAGAGCGGGTTCATTCTGATGCAAGACACTGAAGTCCGCCAAACGCTCGACACCGCCACTGCCTACCCCATGTACGAATTCACGAACATGATCTCGCGGCTGAAGGCTCGGCGTGTGATCGCCTTCCTCGACACCTGCTACAGTGGCGACACACTCCGCGGAGGGGGGAAATCGCTCGCAGGGACGCGAGGCGATAAGGGGGTGATGCTGGGGCTTGGAGACCTCGATCCACTCATGAAGGCGACTCCTCAGGACAAAGCGCGCGTGATTATCACCTCCAGCAACAACAGTGAACGCTCGTGGGAGTCGGAGAAAATTCAAAATGGATTCTTCACCGAGTATCTGCTGGAAGCCTTGAAACTTGACCAGGGACAAAAATCAATCTCGGAGATCTATAAGTACCTGGAAGAGCGCGTACCCGCCGCCGTTGAGTCGGAGAAAAGCGGAGCACAGCAGCACCCGCAGATGCGCTCGTTCCCTCTGAGCCGAAAAGAGATCAAGATTCGCATTGGAGCGCCGGAAACCGAAGGAGGTCCGTCAAAATGAGTCGATCATGGTTAGTGGGGGTCGCTGTGGTGGCCCAAGTGTTAGTCGCCCAGGAAGAGCCCACCGGGGCAAAGTCGGCGCTGCACAACCCCGCCGACGCTGCGTTGGCGCCTATTCTTTACCAGGTGGATCTTCGGGACAAAGAAGGTAGGTTCACCACAGTGACTGAGGGCCACAAGTTTAAGAGCCACGACAAAATCCGGCTGCGATTGAAGGCTAACGTAGCCGGGGTGGTGACAGTACTCACGAGAGATGCCGGTAAGGCAATTAAACTCTTTCCGGCGGACCCGGCGGAGTCTCTGGCTGTCTCATCGGAACAGGAGATAACGGTCTTCCTCACTTTTGACGATAAGCCTGATGACGTGGAGCTTATCGTTGTGCTTGCGAAGATCCCGGGCGCCGCGCAGGAGTGGGTCGACAAGATAAACAAATCGTCCAAGTTTGCCACGCAGCTCATTGCTCTTGCACAGACTGGCAGTAAAGGCATCGCCGCCGACAAGGACCAAACCGGAGGTTCGGCCGCGTCGGATTCCAGTCTTGATGTTAAGGTGCGCGGAGTGGTGGCGCAGCGCGTGAAGCTCTCTCACGCCAAGTAGAAGTGACGGGCAACATCAAACCCCTGGTGCATTCGTCATTCCCAAACGAGGGTGGCCGTGGTAAACTTTGATCCTACTAGGAGGAGCCCTACTATGAAACGTTTTCTGCTGCCATTATTCTTCATCTCGCTCACCCGCAGCGATGCCGCCATTATTATCGACACCGGGATCCTCAACAATCTCGATGGTGTTGCAGTTTACGGCCAGCAATTCGCCACCATGCAATTCACGCTGACCCAGTCATACATTGACGTCGCCATCGCGGTCTCGCTCTATTCCTTTACGCCGAACGTTCCCTATCACATCAACGCTTACCTCACCAGCGGCGTGGGAGTGGGGACGGTGGCGCCGGCTTTGGCCAGCAGCTCATTTTCCGCCCAGACCGGTCCGGCACCGGCGGCTCTCCAGCAGGTGCTGTTCACGGGTCTAGGCCTGACTGCCGGAACCTACTTCCTGACGTTGTCCAGCACCGATGTCTCAGGCCCGCAACCTGGCGCGATTTGGCTGGTGTCGCCGCTGGCGGGAGGCTCGAACCCGAACGTCGGCACTTCGGGCTTTTGTAGCCTGGCCCTTTGCGTGCCGGAACCGGGTTTTCCCCCAGCGTCCACTTTCACTTTTCCCATCGTCGATGCCTCCTCAAATCTGCGAGTGACCGGAACACCAGTGGCTTCGTCGCCAGATGTACCCGAGCCTGGTTCCTTGGCGGCCGTTGCGAGCGGCTTGGCGGCCCTTCTGCTCCTGCGCCCCCGCCTCGCCTGATACTCCTGAAGACTGAGTGACTTGACTCCGATCCATCACCATGACAAAGATGGACGAAGCGGAGTTCGCTTCGCAGTCACCAGGAGAAGGAGCCAGTCGTGCAATTCAGAATCCTCTTCGCAGCCTCTGCCCTCGCAGTAGGCACCTTGGCCGGCGCCAATCTGACCTCAGGAATGCAGGCGGGCAAGACCGGCCTGAAATCGGTTGGCCCGTTAGCCTTTGGCCCGGACGGCATCCTGTTTGCCGGAGACCCCATCGGCGCGCAGATTTTGGCCTTCGACACCGGCGACGCCAAAGCGGCCGAGCGCGGCGACGTGGATCTGCCCGGCCTCCAGGAGAAAATCGCCGCGCAACTGGGCACGACGGCTGACCAGATCCTGGTCAACGATATGGCCGTGAACCCGATCTCCAAGGCAGTCTACCTGTCGGTACAACGCGGTCGCGGGCCGGACGCAACGCCGGTCATCCTACGCCTTCGCGGCGGCAAGCTGGAAGATCTCAAACTCGATACCCTGCCACATGCCAGCGCGACGCTGCTCCACGTGCCGGCCGACGCCAAGGATCAGCGAGGCAACAACAAGCGCAGCGAGGCGATCACCGACCTGGCCTACCAGGATGGCAAAGTCATCGTGGCCGGCCTGTCCAATGAAGAGTTCGCGTCCACGCTGCGGACGATCGATTTCCCCTTTGCCAAGACGTCCAGCATCACCAACGTCGAAATTTTCCACGGCGCACACGGCCGCTACGAGACCAACGCGCCCGTCCGTACCTTCGCCACCTATAACATTGGCGCCAAACCTCACCTGCTGGCGGCCTACACGTGCACCCCGCTGGTGAAAATTCCCATGTCGGATCTCAAGCCCGGGGCCAAGATCATGGGCACCACGATCGCCGAATTGGGAAATCGAAACCGGCCGATTGACATGATCGTCTATCAAAAAGGAGGCGCCGACTATATCCTGATGAACAATTCCAGCCGTGGAGTGATGAAGATGCCGGCGGCAAATCTGGAAGCCTACGAGTCGATCACCAAGCCAACCGACATCACCGGTGTACCGTATGATACTATCGCCGCGTGGCAAGGGGTGGAGCAATTGGATCAATTTGACGATAAGCATGCGTTGATGCTTTTTCGTACGGCCACCGGTGGTCTGGATTTGAAGAAGGTCGCCCTGCCGTAGTAGGGAATTTGCCGCGCTTGGTCCTATCACGTTTCATCTTCGCGTTGCCGGCTGCGGTGGCCCTGCTTGCCGCCCAGAGCACCGGTGTGAACATTCGTATGCTGGGAGACCCGCTGGTATTCCGCGTCGATAACTCGGCCGCCCTTCAGCGCATCAATAACCCAAACTTTGAACGGATCTTTCGCATCTTCGTCGTGCGGCCCGACGGCAATCTCGCCACCGAACCTGTGGCTGGAGACTATGCCGTAGAACGCAATCAACTCATCTTCAAGCCCCGCTATAATTTGGAACCCGGCGTGACCTACCGGGCCATGTTCAAGCTGGCTGATGAAGTGGGCCGCTACGAAACAA
This sequence comes from Acidobacteriota bacterium, assembly GCA_043730365.1. Lineage (GTDB taxonomy): Bacteria > Acidobacteriota > Terriglobia > Bryobacterales > Bryobacteraceae > VFZP01. Next base: position 21,145 of record JAYTKJ010000688.1, read on the forward strand.
CGGTTCCCAAGCCAACCTACGTTTCCACAAGCTACGTGGAACGTATTTATCCGTCGGCCGCCGTATTACCCGAGAACCAGCTGAAATTCTACATTCACTTCTCGGCTCCCATGAGCAAAGGCGAAGTGGCCAAGCACCTCCATTTGATCGAGGAAAACGGCGTCGAGGTAAAGCTGCCGTTTTTGGAGACCGCCGAAGAGTTTTGGGATAAAACTCAACAGCGCCTCACCGTGCTGTTTGATCCGGGCCGCATCAAGACTGGCGTGACGCCGAACCAGGAAGAAGGATTGGCGATCAGGTCCGGGCGGCGGTATACGCTGTTGGTGGATGAGGCATGGAAAGACGCCAAGCAAGTTCCGCTCAAGGGCCCGTTCAAGAAGCAGTTTGCCGCCGGGCCCGCGGACCGGTCGCCGATTGACCCGAAGGCCTGGCAGCTCGATCCGCCCAAGGCCGGCACCACCGATGCCTTGTTCGTCCGTCTGCTTGAGTCGCTGGACGCAGCTCTGCTGCAGCGCTTCAT
>JAYTKJ010000689.1:0-2152 GCA_043730365.1 Acidobacteriota bacterium
GCTCGGTCAAAACGCCGGCGTGCAGGGCATCGTTACGGACCAGGGCGGCGCCGTGATACCCGCCGCGCGGATCACCGTGATCAATCCGGGCACCCAAACGCGCCAACAATGCCACGCAGTTTCTGGACAACAACTTTGGTTCCTACGCTAACATGTACGACCTGCGCAATGAGCGCGGCATTCGAACCTCGACATGCGGCACGTCTTCACCACCAGCGGAACCTACGAACTGCCGTTCGGGCGGGGCCGGAGCTTCGGCACAAACCGGAGCCGGGCGGCGGAGGCGGCGCTGGGCGGCTGGCAGTTGGGCGGCATCCTGAGCCTGCGCCGGGCTGCCGTTCGACGTAAGCTTTCCCGGCGATCCGCAAAACTCCGGAACGCGCAATCGGGGAGACCGGGTTGGTTCGGGCGTACTCAGCAATCCCACCATTGACCGATGGTTTGACGAGGCGGCGTTCCAACAAAGCCGCCCCCGGCGTCTACGGCAATACGGGACGCAACGTCCTTTTTGGTCCCGGTGGGCGCAACTTTGACTTGATTCTCGGCAAGCGATTTACGATGCCCTGGGAAGGACACACGCTGCAGTTCCGCTTCGAGGCTTTCAATTTCACGAACACGGCGAACTTCGCTACCCCGGCGAGCGGACTGCGAGCGCCCACTACGGCAACGATTAACCGCGCCGACGAGCCCCGGCGGATTCAGTTCGGGTTGAAGTACGTGTTCTAACGCCCGGCCAATCCTTGATATATAATACTTCTACCTGACTGGCCTTACCCAAGGCTTGGTGGGATTGTATTTTCAGGGAGGGTTCATGCAGCCTCAATGTGTGAGATTGCTCACGGCGCTGGCGCTTGGTAGCGCCGCTCTTTACGCGCAAATTGGTACCTCGACGCTCACCGGACGTGTCACGGACACGACTGGCGCGGTGGTGCCCAAAGTCCAGATCACGGTCGTCCAGACGGGCACCAACTTTACGCAGAAAGCGACGACCAACGATGAAGGTCTTTATCGTGTCCTGTCGCTTCAGCCCGGCGCCTACCGCGTGACCTTTGAGTCGCAAGGATTCAAGAAAGCCGTGCGAGACGGTGTTGAGCTGCGCACGGGCGACACGATGGCCGTGGATATGGCCATGCAAGTCGGCAACGTAACCGAATCGATTGAAGTCCAGGGCGCCGGCGCGCTGCTGGAAACCGAGACGTCGGCCACTGGCTCGGTGGTGAGCGGTGCCGTTCTCTATGATCTGCCGTTGTATCAACGCTTCGTCAACTCAACGATGAACATCGTCCCGGGTATGACCACCGGCGGCTATGCGTACGGGGGTTCACTCGGCGCCTACCATCTGGCCGGTCAGCGCGCCGGCGCCATCGGCATCTTTGAAGACGGCGTGAACGGCAACGACCAAAACGGCGGCACCGAAACCACCAAGCCGATTCAGAATTCGATCGCCGAAGTAAAAGTACTCACCACCGTGCCGCCGGCCGAATACGGCCACTCGGCCGGCGGCGTGATCTCCGCGGTGAAGAAGTCCGGCACGAACGAGTATCATGGCCTGGCATCCTTCTACGGCCGCACTCGCCGCATGCAGCACCGGCTTTTCTTTGACCGGCTCAAGACCTCGCAAGCCTCGCCTGGCCGCCCGAATGGCGTGCCCACGTTCTTCATGATGCCCGACGCCAACCTCTCCGGACCGATCATCAAGAACAAGACGTTCTTCTTCCTGGGCTTCCAACGCCTCCATGAAAAGAAAGTGGCGCAGGTGGACTCCGCGGTTCCCAGTCTTCTGATGCGACAGGGTGATTTCAACTTCACCGGCGCAAATCGGATCTTTGACCCCGCCACCACGCGGAACGTGGGCGGCGCATGGCAGCGCGACATCTTCCCGGGCAATGTGGTCCCGGCGTCCCGAATCGATCCGGTGGCTCGCAAGGTGCTCGATGCCGATCCCTGGCGGTTGCCGAATCGCGCGGGCGGGTTTATCTCGACCGGCGCCACGGGCAACTATCTCGCCGACGAGTTCGCCAGGGTTTTCCTTGACGATTACAACTTGCGCGTCGACCACCAGTTCAATCAGAACTTCAAAATCTACTACTCCTGGACTGACAACCGCTACAGCGGTTTCCAACGTCCCTGGAATATTCGCGAAGACCGGCCG
>JAYTKJ010000690.1:0-3402 GCA_043730365.1 Acidobacteriota bacterium
TGAGCTGCGTACGTTGCAGCGGTACTCGCTGGTGTCACCAGCACCGGAAGAGCAGGTTCACCTTAACAATCCCGACCGCACTTTGGGCGCGTTTTCGCAAATCGAGTACGAACTGTCCAGCAAGGTACGCGTGCTGGGCGGCCTTCGCTATGACACGTCCCGCAACTACAAGAGTTACCTTTCGCCGCAAACAGCGTTGGTTTATCAGATGACCCCGCGCACCACGCACAAGCTGGTGTACGGGCGGCCGTACCGCAATCCGAGTGCTTTTGAGCAATACTACGGCGACAGCGCCAGCTACATTGCCAGCGGCGGACTGCGTCAGGAGCGCGCCCAGGCGATCGAGTATTCGCTTGAGCGCAAAGTGGCGGGCAGGCTGAGCGCCATCGCCAATGTATATCAGTATCGAATCAACGACCTGATTCAGGCCAATACGCTTGACAACGGTTTCCAGCAGTATGTGAACGACCAGAACTACCGCTCCACGGGCGTGGAGTTTGAGTTGAGCGGCGTTGTCAAGGAGCGCGTGCAACTGAGCGGCAGCATTACTCAGCAAAAGGCCGTCTCCGGTGTCAATCGGAGCTGGATCGCCAACTCCCCCGAGCACATGGGCAAGCTGCGCGCGGCGACGCCGGTCTTCAAGAACCGCCTCACCGTCAGTAGCATGGTCAACTACATTGGTGAGCGTGCCGCGCGCGACGGCGGAACGGTGAAGAGCTTCGCGCTGGTGGATTTCACGGCCACCACGAACCACTTACATCGTCAGTTTGACATTCAGGTGGGCCTGCGGAACGCGCTGGACAAGCAATACATGCACCCGATTGCACTGGCAATTGACCGGATGCCCGGCGACGGCCGGATGGCATATGTGAAGCTGCTTTGGTTCATGGAGTAGGAGCAATCCCATGCGGGCACAATGGCACTCGACACGCGGCGCTCCGTTGGCGCGCCGGTCATTCCTGACGATGGGCCTGGGCCTGACGGTTCTAGGCCGGGCGGCTCGCACCGGGCCGGATCAATCGCTGGTGGTGTGGAACTCAGAGGTGGCCAGCTACGCCGAGGCAGTAGAGGGGATCCGCCAGCGTGTCGGGGAACAGGCCGAGCGAGCGCTGGCGCTGATTGACTTGAAGACCGATCCCAACCTGGCGGGGTTGGCGTCGCCGCCGGGCTCGGGCCCACGCAACGCCATCGCGGTGGGGCTCGAGGCGTATCGCGCTCTTCAGTCGCGCACGCCGCAGTTCCCGGTCTTCACCACGATGGTGCATCGGGCCGACGGCGTGGCCAATGCGATGAATCTGGACGTCCCGCTGACCAGTGTGATGGACGAACTGGCTACGCTGGTACCGGGCAAGAAGCGGCTCGGCATTCTGCAAAGCTCGGGGGTGGGGTCGCAAGACGGCGGGCCCGCCGCCGGGAAAGCCGCCCAACTTGGTTACACACTGGCGGTGGCCGAAGCCTCTCGGCCGGATGCGGTGAGCGCGGCGTTTCTGTCGCTCCGGCGCAAAGTGGATCTGGTGGTGGTGGCGCCAGACCGCAACGTTTATGACGCCGCCGGAGTCGCGACGCTGCTCAAGCTGTCACTGGAGAGCGCGCTGCCGCTGGTGCTGTTTGCCCCCTCGCTGGTGCGAGCCGGTGGGGCAATCGGCATCTATCCGGACTACCTGGAAGTGGGCGTGCAGACCGCCGAAGCGCTGCTGGCGGGTAAGCCGGCCGAGGCTCCGCGCAAACTCACCGTGGCACTCAATCAGCGGACGCTGCGGCTCAGCGGCTGTAAGGTCAAAGATACCCGCGCGAACGGCGAAAACTGCCTGGTGTTCAGATAATGAAAAAAGTAATTCCTCTGGTCACGATGCTCCTGGCCGGGCTGCTCAGTTTGGCCGATCTCCCGTCGCTACACGCGGCCAAGACTCCTCCTCGCATCACACGTGATGGCTTGTTCAAGGCGATCGAGATTGGCGGCTTGACTGAAGAGGATCTGATTGGACTGATCAAGGATTACGGCGTCGATTTTCAGTGTGCCGCTGAGGATGAACGCAAGTTGACGGCGGCCAAGGTAAGTGCCAAGGTTGTGGAAGCTTTGCGGGCCAGCTACCGGGTTGTTGCGCCCGTGAAGGTGGCGCCCGCTTTGAGCGACGCTAAGTCCGATCCGGCGCCGGAGGCCGATGAGATCGTCGCAGGAACACCGCCATCACCAGTTGGACAGGCAACTGCGGTGGAAGAGCAAATCGTCGCGGGCGGGTCTAAGCCGCTACCGGAGCCCGCAGTCGAGCCGGAAGTCGTCGCGGGTGCACCGCAGCCGAAGACTTCGCCGCGGGCGCCGGCGGTGGAAGAGGAAATCGTCGCCGGCGGGCCCAAGCCGTCGCAGGCGCCCGCAGTCGAGTTGGAAACCACTGCCGTCGGCCCCAAGCCAGTGGTGGTAGCGCTGGCGCCGCCTCCGCGCGCGTCCGCACCGGAACCGGTGATTATCGCCGCTCCCCAGGATATTCCGGCGGCTGCTGCCCCAGTCGTCTCCGCCCCCGCGCCGTCGACACTGCCTCAACAGATCGCGGCTGCCGCGCCGGCGCCGCGGGAATTCATCCCCGCTACTCCTCAACGTAAAGTGTTCCCGACTGTACCGTCAGGCTTGGCTCCCTTCGTGAAGGGCACGCACGTGGTAAAGGTACGGGTGCAGATCGATGAGCGCGGCGCCGTGCAAGCGGCTCACGTGCTTTCGATGACGGGTGAGCCCAGCGAGACGGTGGCGCGGATTGCCACCCAGAGTGCGCAGAAGTGGCAGTTTACACCGGCCCAAGCAGGTGGCAAGGCCGTTCCAAGCGAGCAAGTATTGCGGTTCGTGCTTTAGAGAAATAGATCGACCGCACTCAACGCGATGCCTTGTCGCGCGCCCGTTCAATCTCGGCTTCCTCTTGCTCGGTCTTCTCCACCAACCGATCAACCACCATCGAATAGAGCGCGGGTTTGCCGTGCCGGTCACTCTGGAAAAAGATCTTCTGGCTGTCGGGGGTGAAAATCGGCGCGACCTGAGCCGGGTCCGCCGCCTTGTGCTCGCATAACGCCAGCTCACGCCGCGCAGACCTCAGCAGCAGCAGCACGTAGGGTCCGGCTTTGCTTTGGCTGGCGCCAACAAAGACGCTGGCGTCGCTGTTGGACGAAAACGCCACATACTGGGACGTCGATGCCACCGGCTTGTCTTCGCCGGTATCGGGATCGTGCTGGCGCAGGGCGTTGGCCCGTCCGTCTTCAAATTGCAGATAGAAGACCAGCCGGCCATCGGGCGACCACATGGCGCTTCCCAGCCTGCCGGTGGCCGCGGTCTTGAGGCGCTTCTGGCCAGAGCCATCGAAGTTGGCGAGCCAAAGCGAGTTGCCGGAGCGGTAGAGAGCCGAAGCGCGGCGCGGTCTG
>JAYTKJ010000691.1:0-4763 GCA_043730365.1 Acidobacteriota bacterium
CTCGACCTCCCCGACGAAGTGATTCAACTGGCCGAAGGTCACCGCATCACGGCGTTTTTCACGCTCGGTAAAACCAATGATGCGCAAGGCAAGGCACACCCCGTTTATCTTTGGACCACATCCGTGGCCCCGCCCGAGCAATTCCAGTTTGATGCTTTTCGCGTGTTTGTCTGGAACGTAGCGCGGGATCGCTATGAGAGCGTGAGCTCGGAACGTAATCTGCGAGGCTTTCATCCGGTGGTGATCGAAGGCGGTCAGATCCGGATGGTGTACGGCGCCGGTCCAGACGGCCCGATAGAGCGGCACAATTTTGAATTCCGGGGCCGCAAGCTACGCCGGATCTCGGCAGAGCCCTGGCAGGTGCCAGTTCAGAAACGCGCCTATGCCGTCCCGTTGGGCGATGGGCCCGAGGCGGCGGGTGCTTGGGGCCGTTTCAGTGAGTGGCTGCGCTCGTGGTGGCAATGAAAGGGGTCACTCCTCTTCCACTGGTCAAAAACTAAATCCCAGCCTTCGTGGCGTATACCAGGCCAACCAAGGTTGAGCCCCAGTTCCTGGAGCCGGCCGCCCCGCCCCGCTGCGAACCGGGTCAGTTCTGCGGCTTGGGCCGTGCCTTTTGCTTCGGCAGGGTCCCGGCGTCGAAACATTCACGCCACCGGAAGCTCAACCCAATCGTGGGCGCGTTCTCGGCGACGTAAGGGGGGCGCGCCTCTTTCTTCGATGCCTTTCTTGCAGGAGGGGCTGGTTGTAAGAACGACCATCAACAGACTATAGTGTCTCGTTCTCGGATGGCGTCTCTCGGACCTACTACTCTTTCTGCAAGAATAAGCGATTTATAATCAGCCGCTTTCCGCGGTTGGAAGCGAGTTGGAAGTGCAGCGGGGTTCCGCTGGCAGCATGCCGGAACCGGCGCCTGTCAGGATCGGAATCGCAATGTCGGTTTATTCCTCTTTCCTGCTGCGATGCTGGCTCAAACGCGGCGAAGCGCCCGACTCCTACGCCGTTGAGCACGTGCAGTCCGGCGAACAGTTCAGAGCTCACACCCTTGCCGAACTGTGCGGCTGGATCGAAGCCAACAACGAACGGCTGGCCGCCACTGCCACGCCCCAAGGCGCGGAGCCGAATGGCGATGAGAAGGAAGCGGAGGAGGAAAACTGAGATGCAAATCTCCGCTGATGCCGTAGCTCCAGGCTCATCCGCCAAGGCCGTTCAGGGAGCCTCCTGGCAAAAGTACGTGGCGCGGTGTGCCACCGGAGATCAAGCCGCCCTCGCCGCGCTATACGATGAATCGAGCCGTCTGGTGTACTCCTTGATCTTGATGATTGTGAGGAATCCGGCCGACGCCGAGGAGGTGACGCTCGACGTCAACACGACGGTCTGGAACAGCGCCCTCCGCTATGACGATTCACGCGGCGGCGTTTTCGGGTGGCTGTCATGCTGGCGCGAAGCCGCGCTATCGATCGGATTCGCTCCCGGGCATGGCGTCAACAGCGGGAGGACAGCTCGGACTTTCTCGCGTGCGTGGCTCCCGGGCTTTCGCCGGAGAGGCAAGCTGAGGCTACCGAGCAGCGCGGACAGCTATTGGAGGCGCTGGAAACCCTCACGCCAGAGGAACGCAGGGTGCTGCGATTGGCCTTCTTTGACGGGCATACGCACCGGGAACTGGCCGAGCTTTTGCAACAGCCACTCGGCACGGTGAAGACGAGAATCCGCAGCGGCATGATGAAGCTGCGGAACCAACTGGAGCTGCTGGCCGGATCGGCCTCGCCAGGGCGGATGACGTCACCGATCACCAGAGATTGAAATTATCAGCTCCTTTCCGGGAACCAAAAACGTCCGAGTGGCGTCCAAACCCGTAACCGTCCCAGCCGGAAAGGAAGTGCGCCTATATGCATGCGCGTCACTTACTCTTGTTTTGCCTGGCCGGGACCAATCTGCTTCCCGCTGCCGGCTATCGTCTCACCGGACCTTATAACCACGAACAGACTACCGTCTATCTCGTCCATCCTCTTCAAACTCAGGCGATTGCGGGGAGGAAGTATCTGCCGCTGAAGGAGGCGCTGGCACAACGGAAGGTGGCCGTCCACGAGACAGGCCAAGTCAATGAGCTGGCTATCGAGAACCTTTCGTCCGATACGGACGTGTTCATTCAAAGCGGCGACATCGTCAAGGGCGGGCAACAAGACCGCGTCTTTTCGACAGATCTGATCCTGCCTCCGAAATCGGGCCGCACGAAGATTGAATCGTTCTGCGTTGAACAGGGACGCTGGAGCCGGCGAGGCGGGGAAGACGTGAGAAGCTTCTCGGCGTCGGCCAACGCGATTGTCAGCAAGGACGCCAAACTCGCCATCAAAGGCAGTAAGAACCAGGGCGACGTTTGGAAGTCCGTGGCCAGAATGCAGGACAAGCTCGCCGGCGCGCTCGGAGCAACGGGAGTGGTGGGCGGCTTGCCTGCGGTGGCCTCCGCGGCGTCGCCGACCAGCCTCCAGCTTTCCCTTGAGAACAAGACGGTGAACCAGAATGCCGAGAAGCACGCCACGGCATTGCGGAAAATGCTCGACGGCCAAGCCGATGCCATCGGTTATGTCTTTGCCGTCAACGGTGAGATCCAAAGCGCCGACGTGTATGCGTCGCCGGTCTTGTTCCGCGAGCTTTGGCCTAAGCAAGCGCAGGCATTGGCGATCGAGGCCATCGCGGAGAAACGCAAGCCCGCCGCCGCGCCGCTCGCATCGGCCTCGGCACTCGCGTTTCTCACTAACGCCGAGCAAGCCTCGGCTGCGGCACCGATGCCGCAAGCGCCGAATGGGCGGACTCGCGTGGTGAAGAAGGACTCGGCGAGGGTATTGTTTGTTGAGTCGCATGACTCGGCTTCAAAAAGCTGGGTCCACCGTAGTTACACGGCAAAGTAAGTAGCATTGGGCGGTAACGAGAATTGTGTTCTCGGTGTGGCGTTAGCCCGAGGGGTTGTCGCAATGCGCACCGAGAACACAACGTTTGAGTTCCGGACAACGGCCACAACGGCCCGCCTCGGCGGGCTAGGGCGCTTTCGGGCTGCCGAAAACCACTCCCTAGCGGTCGTGGCTCGGTTTGATTCTCCAGACTCCGAGCGTTAAGCCAGAATGCCCTTGACTAACTCACCGGAGATTCCCGTGAGCCGCGCGTCCAGCCCCTGATACTTCATGGTGAAGCGCAGGTGATCGATACCGAGCAGATGCAGCATGGTGGCGTGGAAATCGTGCACGCTCACCGGGTTTTCGGTTGCGGCGTAGCCGAGGTCGTCGGTCGCGCCATAGGAAAACCCGCGCTTGATGCCGCCGCCGGCCAGCATGTAAGTGAAGCCCTTGATGTGGTGATCACGGCCGTTGCCGCCTTGGGACATCGGCGTGCGGCCGAACTCGCCGCCCCACACGACCAGCGTATCTTCGAACAGGCCCCGTTGTTTCAGATCGTTGATCAGCGCCGCCGTTGCCTTGTCCACTTCCTCGGCCTTCAGCGGCATGTTCTGCTTGATGCTGGCATGGTGGTCCCAATCGCGATGATAGAGCTGAATGAAACGCACGCCGCGTTCGGCCAGACGGCGAGCCAGCAGGCAGTTGGAGGCAAAGCTCCCATCGCCCGGTGTCGCTCCGTAGGCGTCGAGAATGTGTTTGGGCTCCTTGGACATGTCCACCAGGCCCGGCACGCTGGACTGCATTTGGAACGCCATCTCGTACTGCGCAATCCGAGTTAGTACCTCTGGATCTTTCAGCGCGTCATATTGAATCTTGTTCAGCGCATTCACGGCTTGGATCGAATCGCGCTGCGCGGCCGCGTTCATGCCCGGCGGATTACGGATGAACAGCACCGGGTCACCCACGCTGTTGAGTTTTACGCCTTGAAACTTGCTGGGCAGAAACCCGGCGGACCATTGGCGCGCCGCGATCGGCTGCATCTGCCCGCCGCGCCCGGACGACATCAGCACCACGTAGCCGGGCAGGTTGTCGGTCTCAGCGCCCAAGCCGTAGAGTAGCCACGATCCCATGCTCGGCCGGCCCGTGCCGATGTTGCCGGTGTTCATGATCGTATGAGCCGGATCGTGATTGATCTGTTCGGTCCACATGGAGCGAATCAGGCAGACGTCGTCTGCCACCGAGCCGATATGCGGGAAGAGCTCGGAAATTTCCTGGCCGGACTTACCGTACTTCTTGAAGCCGAACTGCGGACCGAAGCACGTTAGTTGCTTGCCTTGAAGTTGGGCGATCTGCTGCCCCTTGGTGAAAGACTCCGGCATCGGCTGACCATGCATCTCGGCCAGCTTCGGCTTATAGTCGAAGACCTCAAGATGCGAAGGGCCGCCAGCTTGATAGAGGAAGATCACTCGCTTGACCCTGGGCGTGTGATGGAGCGGGCTGAGGATCCCGGAAAAGCCCGTCGTCTTGACTGGTGCGGCGGATAACAGAGACTGTAGCGCGGCCCAACCGAGACCGGCCGATGTGCGCGAGAGAAAAGCGCGGCGCGCGATGTGCTGGTTGGCTTCGTTTTGCATATGGCTAGTTCCTCGTGATCGTTTCGTGCAGGTTCAGAATCGCGCGAGCGATGCTGGTGGTGGCGGCGAGTTCTACCGGATCGGCGGTGGCAGGCCGCGGTGCTTCGCCCACCACAACCAGAGCCTTCGCACCGGCGGGCGTGGCCCGGTATCGCGCCAGTTCCCTGGTGTACAGCGCGCGCAGGATCGAACGCTCGGCCGGCTCAGGTTTGCGGCTCACGGCGCGGCGGAACGCAAAGTC
>JAYTKJ010000692.1:0-7655 GCA_043730365.1 Acidobacteriota bacterium
CGCCGGTGAGCAACGGATTCTACTCACCCAGAACCGGCTGCACTTTCTGCGGCTCCACCAGCACGGTGTCACCGCACACGCGGGCATCGTCGTCTGTACTTACGATCCCAACTTCAAGCGGTTGGCCCGGCGGATCCATGAGCAGGTCTCGGCTGCCGCCGAACTCGGCGGTAAGATGCTCCGTGTACATCGACCCGGTTCCTGATTTCCCACCCTGCAGTCATCATCATCTTGCGCGCGCTGTCCTAAAAATGTTAATGTTGCATATAGTATGCAACTTTGTTTCCTGGAGGCTATCCGATGAGTTCCTTGTATGAACAATTGGGCGGACAACCCGCCGTTGACGCCGCGGTGGACATCTTCTACCGCAAGGTATTGAGCGATGACCGCATCAGCAGCTTCTTCGAAGGTGTTGATATGGACAAGCAGATCGGCAAGCAGAAAGCCTTTCTGACGATGGCCTTTGGCGGGCCGCACAATTACACGGGGCAGGACATGCGCAAGGGACACGCGCACCTGGTAGCCCGTGGGCTCAATGATGGCCACTTCGACGCGGTGGCGGAGAACTTGAGTACCACCCTGAAGGAGATGGGCGTGGCGCAGACGCTGATTGACCAGGTTATGGCGATTGCCGGGTCGACACGCAACGACGTTCTCGGGCGCTAAACAGAATGCCCACCTTCACGTATTCCGGAGCAGCCTACGAGGCTGCTCCGGGCGAAAGCGTGCTGGAAGCCCTGTTGAGGCACGGTATCGGCATCTCGAACTCGTGCCGCGCGGGCGCCTGCCAGTCCTGTCTCCTGCGCGCGGCCGGCGGCGCCGTTCCGGCGGCAGCGCAGCAAGGCCTGAAGGCGACGCTGGTTGAGCAGGGGTATTTTCTCTCTTGTCTATGCCGGCCCGAAGGTGACCTGCTGCTGGAACCGGCGGGAGGCCTGGAGGTAGACGCTACCATTACCGGGCTGGAACGTCTAAGTCCGACGGTGATGCGGGCGCGCTTGCAACCGGCGACGCCCCTGGCGTATCGGGCGGGCCAGTACATCACCTTGCGCCGCAAGGACGGGCTCGCGCGGAGTTACTCGCTGGCGAGCCTGCCGGAGGATGGCGCATTGGAACTTCACGTCCGGCGAGCGCCGCAGGGCCGCATGAGCGGTTGGCTCTTTGACGAGGCGCGCGAGAACGACGCCGTCAGCGTGCGCGGACCGGCGGGCGACTGTTTCTACACAGCCGGCCAGCCCGAGCAATCCCTGCTGCTAGCCGGCACGGGGACGGGACTGGCGCCGTTGACCGGGATTTGCAAGGACGCCGTGCGGCAAGGTCACCGCGGGCCAATTCACCTCTACCACGGCGCGCTTCGGCCCGAGGGGTTGTATTTGCAGGATGAACTACGAGCGGTGGCCAGCGCGTATGCCAACGTTCACTATGTGCCGGTGGTGCTCGACGGCGGCGAATCGGCCAACGTCGCGCGCGGCGCCCTGGACAAAGTGATCGCGGCCGAGCACCCGAAACTCAGCGGTTGGCGAGGCTTCGTATGCGGAGATCCTTCGGTAGTTCAGTTGCTCAAGAAGAAACTCTTTCTGGCAGGCATGGCCAGCCGCGAGATTTATGCGGACGCGTTCCTCGAGGCCCCCGCACCATAAAATGGGGTATGCAATTGACCGTGCATACGGACTATGCGTTGCGGGTGCTTCTCTACCTTGCCCACTTTCCTGACCGGCGTGTTTGCACCGAGGAAATCAGCACGGCGTATGGAATTTCGAAAAACCATCTGGTGCGGGTTGTGCACACGCTTGCCGAAGGCGGCTTCATCACGGTGACACTGGGGCGCTCGGGCGGCGTGGAGTTGGCTCGCGCGCCAAAAGCGATCCGGTTGGGTGAGGTGGTTCGCGCATCGGAGGCGTCTTTCCGATTGGTGGAGTGCCACGATGCGGCCACGAACACGTGTCCGATTGTGCCCGTCTGCGGATTAAAGGGCATTCTGGAGACGGCTCTCGGCGCGTTCCTGGCTGAGTTGGACAAGCACACCCTTGCAGATCTGGTGAAATCCAGGAGCCATAAGAAGTTCGTGCAATTGCTGGCCGGATAACCCTCACTTACAGTTGCTGGACCTTTGGCGCGGCAGTTGCGGGCGCAGGTGCCGCAGGAGGCGCGGGTGGTGCGGGAGGTGGAACGGCGCCCCCCTTGTTGACGGTGACCTGGCCCCGCTCGGTATGGACGCGCAAGGCCGGCCCGGTTCCAACCGTGCCTTCCAGCTTGGCGCCCTTCCCTGAGTGATCCTGCCTGAGCGGGTCGCCGTAGCTATTGTCGATCTCGCCGCGGCTGGTGGTAGCTTCGATAGAAAACTTCGCGGTCTCCGGCAGTGACAAAGTGACGTTGCCGCCTCGCGTCTTGATGTCCATCTTGGCCAGTGGGAGTCTGCCGGGACGGATATCCAAATCGCCCCGCTCCACCGACACGTCGAGCGACTCGGTGAAGTTGCTCAACTCGACGTCCTTCGATTGGCCGCGAATAATTACAGGACCCACGACATCATTGCCATTAAACTCGCCGCGCGACATGGTGACCGTGCCCGGAATGCGCTCACAGCGCAACTCGCTCCGTTGATCCTCAATCCGCACCGGTTTGGCCAGATTCCGGAACGTCAATTCACCCCGGTAGGATCCCTTGACGAAAACTTGGCCGGCGATGCCCTCGAGCTCGATGTCCTGGCCTCGCCCGGAGATATCGACGGTGGACTTGGCCTTAACCACGCGGATGATGTCGCTGTTGCGCGTATCCACTTTCACGGCGCCACCGGCGTTGGTGATGCGCACTCCGGCATTGTCGCTGTCAACGGTGATGGCGCCGCCGATATCGACAATCTCCCAATCGCCATAGCGGCCGCGGGTTTCCACTGAGGCGCCGCGCGGCACGGTGATCTCCAGTTCGGCATTCGCTTTGATGGAGCTGCCGGCACGGTCCTGATTCGTGCGGATGACGATATGATCACCCTGCCGGACCACTTCGAGTTTGCAATCCTTGCCAGCCTTCTCAGCGTCAGCTTTCTGAAATGCCCGGACGCTCAACCGGCCGCTGGCGCGGACGTCCTCGGAGTCTGCCCCGACGATGCGTGCATTGCCGCGCAGATTCTCAATCAGCACCCGCGGCGTTTTGCCGGCGCCGTTGATTACCTGCTCCGGCTGCGGGTAGTCGAAGCTTTCACCCAGCACATCCTCCAGACCCGTGTGGTTGATGTTGATCGGCCAGCGGTCACGATACTTGTTGGCAGTGAAGGCGGCCGAGCCGAGGACGCAGAGGACCACGATGAAGGTCCACTCGCCGCCCGACATGCCGTTCTGCGGCAGGGGCCGGCCCTGGCTCTTCCAAGTGGTAATCTCCAGCACCCGGAGGAAACCCCAGACAATCAGCACCGCGGGCCACCATTGACCGAGCGCGGATAGAATCGGTAGCTCCGGCCACATGTTGTGGACCAGAAAAACTGCGCCGATAACGATCAGGATCAGCGGACCAACCAAAGATGCGCGTCTCATGCCTGTGGCCCCCCTTCCGGTTCGTTCTCGCGGGCCGGCATCGTGGGCGCGCCGGGATCGGGCTGCCCAAATGGACGATAGTTCACCGTGGTGGGTGGCGGCACGAAGCCGGAACCCGTCGTCGGCGCAGTCCACGGATTCTCTCTGATCGCCGCGCGCTCGGCCAAGACGAGCAGCCCGCCCGTCACTAGCAGCATCGGCCAAGTCTGCCAGAAACTCAGTTCGGTCCGATGATCGAGCAACATCAACACACCGAGCACGATCAACAACACCGGGCCGCGAATCGCCCGAATATAGGCACTGTTATTCATGGGGCACCTCACGGTTATGGCCATACGGTTCATAGAGGGCCGGCGGGGGCGGCGGCGGGGGCCGTAGCGCTCGCATGCGATCCCGCAGCATGAATAAACCCGCGGCGATCAATCCCAACGGCCACAGCCGCAAGACCTGCGAGATCCGTAGCAGCTCAAAATTATTCAGCAGGAAGAGCACGCCGATGACGATCATGACCAGCGGACCGACGGGAACGCCGCCGGCCCGGCCCTGCATAGGAATGATGCTCGAGAACTCATCCACCGGCAGGCCGCGCTGACGCCGCTGCGCCGTATGGTAAGCCTCAAACGGCATATAAAAATAGAAACCGCCCACCAGCATCCCCAGCAGCGGTCCGGTGTCGCTGCGCGATTCACCCAGGATCGAGATCAGGAGCCCGAAGATGAAAACATGGACGAGGCCCTTGGCATATTGCCCGTTATAGATGGCGCCCACGCCTGGAATCAGACCCAGCAAAAACGCCAGTCCCGGTGAGACGCTGGTATCGGTAACCGGCATCATGCCTGGCTGCGGTCCACCGGCTGCGGCGGTGTTTGTAGGCGGCGCGGTAAACTGCACCGCGCAAGTGCCGCAGTAGATCGAAGCCAGCGCTTTCTCGTTGTCACTCAGAGCTTTCCCGCAATTGCGGCAAAACGAAGCGACCGTTTGAGTGCTCATTTTCTGTTCTCTCTCTCGTCCGGCGTCACAGCCGGAATCGCCGGTTCCACCCGCCGGTTCTTGCGCTCCTGCTCGGCGGAGGCCTGCTCTTCCTGAGCGGACCATTCACCCAGCCGGTTCTGAATTTCGTAGACTAGCCGCAGATTGTCGACATACTTGGCCAGCCGATCATAGGCCCGGTGCGCCCCACCGTCGATGGCAGACCAGATCTTGGCAGGCTCGAGATCGGCAGCAGTCAGCGGGCGCTGCGGAATGCCCGCCATCCGGCCGATCATCGAAAACGAAAGAATGGTCATGGCCATGCCCATGGCAAAACGCGGCTGCAACAGGGGCTGGTACAGACCGCGCAACCAGCCGCCGCGCCGCCCGTCCGGCTTGGCAGCCGCTGGCTTCTCTACCTGCGTCTTGTAAAGGACGCGCGTGATCAATTCGGCCGGCGGCTCCAGATCAGGCACAGCTGCGATGAAGTGAACGGCGGACTGGGAATCGGCCAGCAGTTCGGCGCAATCACCGCAGCTCTTCACATGCCCGTCAACCTGCGCCCGCCCGGCGTCGCCGAGCGTGCCGTCGACGTAGTCGCACAGCAGAGCCTCGATATCGTTGCACTTCAACATGACCGCATCGCCTTATACAGTAATCTTCATTCGCTTCAACACTCGACCCAGTTCGGCCCGCCCACGATTGATCCGGGACTTCACCGTACCTTCCGGAACTTTCAAAACCTCGGCAATCTCACGATATTCCATCTCTTCCAAATCCCGCAGCACCACCGCTTCGCGCAGCTCCGGCGACAGTTTCTGGAGCGCCGTCTGGAGCAACTCGCTGGCCTCACGGCCCTCGAGCATGCCTTCGGTCCGCGACCCCAGCGCCGATTTCTCTTCCAGCACCGGCAATTGATCTTCTATCGAATCGGTGGCCCGCGCCATCCTGCCCTTACGGTAATTGTCAATCAGCAGATTGCGGGTCAGCCGCGCGAGCCAGACCTGAAACGAACCTTCGCCGGCCCGGAAGCTTTTGAGCGATTGGAAGACTCGCAGGAACACCTCCTGCGCGATGTCCTGGGCTTCACCGTCGGTGCCCGTGAAGCGATAACATATCCCATAGACGCGACGGCTATGCAGGCGAACGAGGTCTTCCCAGGCGGCGTCCTCACCACCCAGGCAGCGTGCTACCAGTTGTGCGTCAGCGTCCAAATGCGTTTGCCGTTGCCAGAATCCCGGCACCGTTCCGATCGTTAAAGTGAGAGCCGCACCCGCCATGGCTTCGATTTGCCTTCCACTTATAGGAACGAAACCGTATCATAAGAAGTTCGATCGTTCTTGCGGGCTCCTGATATTCTAGCCCGCCGCGTAAGCCAACGAATGGAAAGCAGACAGGTCAACTGGCGATTGTGGGCTGGCCTCGCTGCCTTGGCGGCCGCGGTCCTGGGCTGGTTTGCGTGGCGGTACGGGCAAGCCAGAGGCTTTGAGTGGGCTCTCTTCACGGCCACATTCCGGGGTTTGGATCCGGCGTGGCTCGGCGCGGCGTGCTTCATCGCCTGGCTAACATACGTGGGCCGGGCCCTGCGCTGGCGGGTGCTGATTCGTCCGCTCAAGAGCGACCCTAGCCTCTGGAACCTGTTTACTGGCACTGCAATCGGCTTTACTGCGATTGTTCTCTTTGGACGGCCGGGCGAGATGGTGCGGCCCTACGTGATCGGCCTCAAGGAGCGGTTGTCGTTCTCCTCCCAGGTGGCTACGTGGTTGGTTGAGCGAATGTATGATCTGATGATGGCCCTCCTGATTTTTGGAGTAGCCCTCTCACAGGTCAAAACAACGGGGGTAAAAGTAGGCCCCGGGCTGCAGTGGGTACTGTCGGTTGGGGGGTACGCGGCTACCGGTGTGGCCGTATTGTGCCTCGCGGTTTTCCTGGCCTTAAGGCAGTTTGGCGAGGCCAGCGAGAGGCGGATCAGGGATGCGGCTGAGGTTTTGCCCGTACGCTACCGCGGTTTGGTCGGACGAGTGGTCGGAGCTTTTTCGCAAGGCATCCAGTCAACGAAGGATTCCTCAGCGGTGATTGCCGCTCTGGGTTACTCGGTAGTCGAATGGGCCCTGATCGTTCTGTGCTACGTCTGCGTCTTTCGCGCCTCCCCTGCCACCGCAACGTTTGGGTGGATGGATGTGCTTATTTTTGTTGGCTTTGTCTCCTTCGGCAGCGTCGTCCAAATTCCAGGTGTGGGCGGCGGCATGCAGATTGTCACGGTTGTCGTCCTCACTGAACTGTTTGGCATGCCGCTCGAGGTCTCCGGAGGGATGGCCATCGTCTTATGGGCTATTACATTTGTAGTAATTGTTCCGTTTGGGCTAGTTTTGGCTTTTCACGACGGCCTCAATTGGGGTAAACTACGTCAGGTTAGACAGGAACCTGAGAACTAACGCATTCTAATACAATGACTTGCCCCTTCTGTACCCATCGCGAAGATAAGGTGATCGACTCGCGCGAGAGCAAAGAGGCTGACGTCGTCCGACGTCGGCGGGAATGTCTCTCCTGCGGTCGGCGCTTCACAACCTATGAGCGGATCGACGAGATCCCCTACATGGTTGTGAAGAAAGGCGGGCGGCGTGAGAAATTCGAACGTCAGAAGGTGCTGAACGGATTGCTAAAAGCGTGCGAAAAGCGCCCGATCAGCGTCACTAAGTTGGCCGAAATCGTCGATGCTGTAGAGGCCAGTCTCTCTGACAACCCGGACCGCGAAGTTACCACTACAGTAATAGGAGAAATGGTGGCTGATCGGCTACAGTCGCTAGACAAAGTGGCGTACGTCCGCTTCGCTTCGGTTTACCGCGACTTTCAGGACGTTGATGCCTTCCTCGGTGAACTCCAAGCGCTGGTCAAGCAGAAGCGCCCGGGCTAGAGTGGTTTGGAAACCTTCGGTCGCCGGACAGCATCTGTAATATTGGGGACTAGGCCGCCCATTATTAGTCAGACTAATAGTTAGGATGGGAGAGTAACGTTACCAAAACGTTCCGATAACACCTTGAAAATAAGGGGAAGCAACCCGGCGGGATGATGATATACTTCTGTACCGTTAATATTTTGAGCTAAGGGCTAACGCTTACGCCAGAGTGGAATGCGGTCCCGGGCGAACCGGTTCGGGGC
>JAYTKJ010000693.1:0-2648 GCA_043730365.1 Acidobacteriota bacterium
TGGTAAAGATCGGCGTCTCGACAAACCGCATACGCGATTATACGCCAATGGCGTATGTTGGCAAATCGGCAAAGGGTCGCTTTGTTGGCGGCCTAACGCGCGCGATGAGCCGCGGTGCTGACCAGGCCATGCACCGTCGGCTCCATCGCGAGTTAGACCGCTGTTACCTATCTTTCCGGTTGCTCAACCCCAAGTTCACCGCCTCGAACCGTTGGCACCCACCTCGCACATCCAGGAAAGCTGTCGACAGCACCGTTGCTTGGCGGGGAAGACCTTCGTCGGCCGTGAGCGGATGGTCGCCGGAGCGAAAACGCGATGAAATTGAGCGATCAAACGTCTACCTCACTTGGTGTGTTCAAGAGCAAGTAGACCAGCAGGAAAATCGACCCGTCTCTCTGTTTGTGAATTCAGGTTGTGCCGGAGGCGCGAGTCAACTCGTCAGCCCAGCCCAGTACGACCACCATCTGCTTGGAATACGCCTTATCCGGGGCTTCGTCTTTGATCATCAAAAACCGCTGGCCGTCGGCTGTGACGTCGTAGTTGGACGAGGTGGCTCCCGCGGGGCCGCAGGACGCGCTCATCCCGTGCGAGTAGTGGCCCTCCCAGAGCATCTGGGCTCGTGCAGCGGTAAATGTCGGAGCCGTCGACACGGAGACCGCCATCATCTTGTCGCCGTTGCGGAAGTACAGTTCTCCGCCAGTCCGCTTCCAGACGGGATCGGTCCCGCCATCGTTGGATACTTGGATCTTTGCACCGGGCCCAGGAAAGGCCTGCACGTACACTTGAGCCTTCCCGGACTCACTCGAACTGTAGGCCAGCCAGCGGCCGTCGGGCGAGAACTTGGGCGACCCCGCGGGCGCCTTGAAATCGGCGAACGGCTGTGAGTCGTGGCCTTCAAGCGACGCCACTCTGATGTGCGAGCCTGCTTCCGGAGTCGTTGCGGTATACGCGATCGCATGGCCGTCTGGGGACCACGACTCCGCACTTTGCGAGACCCCGATGCCGGGGAGTTGTTCCGCCGAACGGCTCCGGTCGGCCGGCATCTGCCACATCCTCCACGCCGCCATATGACCCGAGCGGTACGCGAGACGGGTCCCATCCGGAGACCAGACCGGCCAGTGGCTCTCCCCGTCCGTTGTCATTTTTGTCAGCACCGCGCGCGCAAAGTCGTAGGTGTAGAAGTCGTGATTGGGTCCTTCGATTTCAATGGCGAGCTGGCGGCTGTCGGGTGAGATCCGGGGGTGAAGATAGGAACGGGCCGGCAACGGAAATGGTTCCGCCTTGCCGTTCCGGGCGACCCACACCAGCGTTCGATCGCCTTTATCCGCGACGCCGGGAACATAGAGGAGATCGCCCGTAGCCGAGATGTCGAAATTGGCCGCACCGCTGTTCACGCTCATGAGCACGCCTTCCAGTACGGTGAACGGCTGGCCGGAGATCTCGAGTCGTGTGGGATCAAAGCGAATCGCCAGCAGATTGCCGCCGCGCGCGAACACCAGATGGCCGGACGGCGAATAGCGAGGGTGAGTGCCGCCTTCCACTAACGTCTTCCTTCGGCCGGTCCTGGTGTCGAGAACGACGATGCGCGTGTCGTCGAACGTTTCGGCGTCCGAGGTTGACACGGTGAACAAGACCGCGTGGGATCCGGGAACAGCACACGGGTGCCTGTGCATCCGCTCGCCCTTTGCAAAATCGATCGTGGCGGCTTCCTGAGGCTGTCCGCCGGCGGCGGGAATGCGCAGCACCCCACCGGGGCTCGTCGCGACGAAATAGATCGTGTCATCATCCGCCCACGACGCGCCGGTGTGGGCTTCGGTGGCGCACAACGTCACGGGCGCTCCGCCGCCCATGCCGACTTTGCGAAGCTGAAACACCTGACTTCCCGCCTGGCCAAAAAACCCCAGCCACCGGCCGTCCGGAGAGAAAAACGGCGCATTGCCCGTGACGGGGAGTACCTGGGGTTCCAGTTCGCCGAGCGAGCGGAGATAGAATTTATTCTGGCCGAGGGGACCGGCGTTGTACGCCACGTGCGTACCGTCCCGTGAAATCGCCACTCGCCTGTTACTGCTCGCTTCAATGACCACTCCCTCGGGCAGCGGGATAGGGAACCGCGTCAGATGGCGAGGCGTGGCGCCGCGCCATCGGCTCACCGCAAAGACGCCCGTTGCCGCCGCGCCCACGGTCGCTCCCGCCAGGGCGCTGATCGCGGTCCGGCGCGTGGTCCCAGCCGCCTTCGGAGCGCCAGGCAGTGGGCCAGCCAGCGCGTCCTCCAATTCAATCCGGGCGTCACCGATGTCGCGCAGGCGGCTCTGCGGATCTTTCCGCAAGCACCGCCGCAGCAAGGCCAGAACGGCCACTGGAGTGACTGAGGGCAGTGCCTGCCAGTCCGGTTCGCGCTCAATGACGGCAGCCAGGATTTCCGTCACGGTCTCACCGCGGAACGCCTGCTTGGCCGTCAGCACTTCATACAGCACGCAGCCAAACGACCAGATGTCGGTTCGGGAATCGAGCTTTTTGCCGCAGGCCTGTTCCGGGGACATGTAGGCGGCCGTGCCCACCACGGTCATTTCCCGCGTCAGCGGCCCGGTCATGGTCGCGATGCTGTCTGCCGGACCGGCGTGCGGCCGCTCGACTGATTTGGCGAGGCC
>JAYTKJ010000694.1:0-15479 GCA_043730365.1 Acidobacteriota bacterium
CAGAGTGACGTGCTGGTTCAGCACTTCGGCAACGCTGCGTGGTACGCTCATTTTCGGCTCCGGTTGACACCGGTCCTTCGGGACCACTTACCGCTTTGCGGTCCAATGACGGAACCGGTTTCCGGTTCTCTGCTCGACCGGGGCCAACTCTCAAATTATCCACCAGGCTTCGGGTCACCGGAAGTACACCTCGTCGGTCTGAGGCGGAGCCTTGTTAGTATTTTGGTCCCTTTTTCCTAGTACTTTCGCCTTTGATCCACAGCGCCGGTTCCATCTGTTGATCGACACGGTACCGGCAGTACTAACGAGGAAGAGGACATGAAAAACAAACTACTGATTTTGCTGACGGCCATGACGTCTATGACGCTCTCGGCCGCACCGATTCGGGGGCTGGCGGGGCTGACGGGAATTACGTTCTATGAAGCCACGAGCGGCAACACCGCCTTTACGTTTCTACCCAACTCGGCGGCCATGACAACTCGGGTTGTTAATATTTCCGCAACCCAGGACTTCACGGGCGCCCCCACCGAGTTCTATGACGTTTTTTATTCGGACAGCAATGGCGCTCTCATCATCGATGGCGATTTCATTACCATTGAGGGCGTCTATTCGGCTTCCGGCAGCGGTTTCAACATCGCTGAGGTTCAACTGCTCTTTGGCGCCAATCCCTCGGTTCTGGCGAGTTCCGTCGCCTCCTTTGTCCCCGGAGGCAGCAACTTCATCGCGGGGAATGTCAACAACATCATTGACGGAAACTTCAATACATCCACAGCGATGGGCCTGGAAGATGAAATTCGGATGAGGGTCACGGTCGGATTCAATGTCGCGGAAAGTAGCCCGGTGCCCGAGCCCTCATTGATGGCACTGCTGGGCCTGGGAATCGCCGCCGCCATCGGCCTCCGCGCCCGGCGCGCCGCGTAGCTCGCCTCTCCCACCATCGGCGGCGTCCGCTTACTTGCGGGCGCCGCTTTTCTCGTGTGCACCAACGGCCGCCGCCAGGCGGATGGTCACTGCCAGCCCCGAAGGTTGACGATTGCGGCACGACACAGTTCCCCCGCAGGACTCCACGCAACTTTTCACAATCGCCAGGCCCAGGCCCACGCCGCCGGTGTCCCGATTGCGCGAGGATTCCGGCCGCCAGAATGGCTCAAAAACTTGCTCGAGAGCGTCCTCCGGAAGCCCCGGACCGTGGTCGGCGACGGTGATGACGACGCCAACCTTGCCCTCGCCGCGGGCGCTGACTTCGATTGGCCCATGCTCACCTGCATAGCGCGCGGCATTGCGCAGCAAGTTGCCAACCGCGCGCAGCAGTTGGCCAGGGCGCGCCATCGCCCAGAGGTTATCTTCCACGGCGATCTCGGGCGTCACCGATTCTCGCGCGGCCGCGCGCCGCACCAGATCGGCCAAGTCTACGCGCTCGAGCGGAGCCGCGACCGAATCGAGGCCGGCTTTGGAGAACGACAGCAGTTCGTTGACCAGCACCGACATCTCCTGGATCTCATCGCGAAGCACATCGATATCGGCGCGGCGCGACTCTTCCACACGCCGCTCCAGGATGCCGAGAGCGAATTGAATGCGCGCCAGCGGCGCGCTCAACTCATGAGCGGCGTCACCCAAAAAACGCTTTTGGCTGGAAACGAAATTCCGCAGCCGCGCGGCCATCGTATTGATCTGTTGGCCGAGATCACCTAGCTCATCGCGCCGCGACTCAGGCACGCGCGTGTCGAAGCGGCCGAGCGCGATCTCCCTCGTCACTTGGTCCATTTCGCGAATGGAGTGAGTCAGCCCGCGCAGGAAAGGCAGCCAGCAGAGCAGCGAGACGGCGAGCAAAGCTGCGGCGAGCGCGAGCCACGGCCTCCAGTCAAAGAAGAGCTTGCTGTTCCAGATGGACGCTGCCCGGAAGATCAGCATGGCAGGCCGGGTTGAGCCATCCGGCGTGACCACGGGCAGCCTCACAACGGCCCAGTAGAGCGTCGGGTTGGCGGTGGTGACGAGGAAGAATGGTTCGCCAGGCGGCGGTCCGCCCCGGCGGCGGGGAGGACGAGGCCGGTCGTCGTTAGGTGGCGGTCCACCAGGGCGCGGGCCGGGCTGCATACGGCGCAGCACGTCGGCGGGTACATCGATCTCCGGCCCATACATGGCATGACCTTCCGGATTGGTCAGAAAAACCATGGCGTCGTAGCGGCCGGCGTAGCTGGCGATCACGGCGTCCTTATCCGGAGTTGAATCGAGCTCAAGCCGGAAGGCATTCGCAATTCCAAGAATGTGGTCGGCAGCCGCGCGCGCCACCAGAGACTCGGGGCCGACGCCGAACTGGATGCGCGCAGAAACCAGCAGCACCAGGGCGATCACCGACAAGTTGACCAACCCGAGCGCCACGATCTTGCGAGGCAGTGACCAGTTGCGCATTGCTACGCCGCCGGCTCCGGCTTCTTCATCATGTAGCCCACTCCTCGCACGGTCTCGATCCAGCGTGGAGACTTGGCGTCGTCACCCAGCTTCTTGCGCAGTGAAGAAATGTGGACGTCAATGGAACGGTCAAAGCCTTCAAAATCGCGGTCTGCCACTTCAAGGAGAAGTTGCTCGCGCGTCTTGACGCGGCCGCTGGCACGCGCCATCGCCAGCAGCAGATCGAACTCCTGGCGCGTGAGCACCATCGGCTGGCCATCGAGACTGGCCGAATACGACGCCGGGTCTACGTAAAGATCTCCGACCACGACCGGCGCCAGCCGCTTTTCCATCGTCTGTGTTTTCGATAAGAACGAGCGGCGCAGCACGGCGCGGAGGCGCGCCAGCAGCTCGCGCGTCGAGAAAGTCTTCGGCAAATAGTCATCGGCTCCGAGTTCAAGCCCCACGATCCGGTCCGCTTCCTCGCCCCTCCCGGTGAGCATCAGTACCGGCACCGTGGAGTGGGCGCGCAACCGGCGCAACACCTCAAAGCCATCCATACCGGGCAACATCACGTCCAGGATGAGGGCGTGGAAATTCTCTCTGAGGGCCAGTTCGAGCCCCTCCGGGCCGGTGTGCGCGACGGCAATCGAATAGCCCATTTCTTCCAGGTACGCCTTGACGAGGCCGCATAGCCGGCGGTCATCTTCCACCAGCAAGAGCCGCGAAGGCCCCGAGATTTCGAGGGGATCGTTCATGTGTCCTTCTCATTCATACAGCAAAACGAGACGCCAGGGAGCGAACTTTACCATCGGCTAACAATCTTCCCTCAATCCCCAATGGTCCCCTAACAATGTCCAGCCTTAATGAAAGCATGAGCAAACGCGACGCTGGTAGTGGCAACAGCCTCTCAGTAGCCAGCGCTTTGGCGCCAGCAGACAAAAACAATAAATGAGTAACGAGGTGAGATCGATGATGAGGAAGATAGCAATACTTATGGCGGTGAGCGCGGCGATGATTCTCGCTCAGCCGAATCCAGGACGGCCGCGGCCTCCGCAGCAGCCACCACCGGCCCAGCCGCAGCCGCAACAACACCCCCCCGCAGCGGCTCCGCAGCGGGCGCAGGCGGGCGCGCCATTGCCGGGATTGACGCTGGGCGAACTGGCTCTGTTCAACAAGGGCAAGGAGGCTTTTGACGAAGCCGACGACGTGCCTGGAGGGCTCGGGCCAAGATTCAATCTCGATAGTTGTGGCGGCTGCCACTCGCATCCGTCCACCGGCGGCACGAGTCCGGCCGTCAATCCGCAGATTGCCGCGGCCACACGCATGGGCGCCACCAATCGCGTGCCGAACATTCTGCAGCTTGACGGTCCGGTGCGGGTGGTGCGGTTCAAGCGCAATCCGGATGGCACACCGGACGGAGGCGTGCACAACCTGTTCACCATCGCCGGGCGTGGCGATGCGCCTGGCAACTGCCGCATCACCCAACCGGATTTCTCGCGGGCCGACAACCTGGTGTTCCGCATTCCTACGCCGGTTTTCGGGCTGGGCTTGATTGAGGCGATTCCAGACTCGACGCTGCGAGCCAACCTCGGCACGGACTCGGCGCGGAAGCGCACGCTTGGCATCGGCGGCCGCTTCAATACGAACGGGAACGATGGCACGATCACGCGCTTCGGCTGGAAGGCGCAGAACAAATCCCTGCTAATCTTCTCCGGCGAAGCGTACAACGTGGAAGTGGGTGTCACGAACGAACTGTTCCCGCAGGAGCGCGAGGAGGAACCGGCTTGCTCGGTCAGTGTGTCGATCGAGGATCGCACCAATACGGAAACCGGCGAAGTCAGCGATGCCGAATTATTCACCCAGTTCATGCGTTGGCTGGCGCCGCCACGGGCCGCCACGCCGGACGCAGCTATCGACCGCGGGCGATTGGCGTTTGAAACCACCGGCTGCGCGGCCTGCCACACGCCGCTCCTGCGCACGGGCCGCAACGCCAGTGCGGCGCTCAATCAGCGGGACGTGCCGCTCTACTCGGACCTAACGCTACATCGCATGGGCCAGCGCCTGAACGATGGCGTGATCCAAGGCGATGCCCGGGGCGACGAATGGCGGACGGCGCCGTTGTGGGGCGTCGGTCAGCGGATCTTCTTTCTCCACGATGGGCGGACGAAAGATCTATCCGAGGCGATCGCGCAGCACGATAGCCCAGGCTCCGAGGCTCGGCAAGTGATCGCCAATTTCAACGCGCTCACCCCGCAACAACGTCAGGATCTGCTGGCCTTTTTGCGATCACTCTGACCCAATGCGCCGCCGATTGCTCGCTCTGCTGCGCGGCTGAACTGGTTACGCCGGTTCGGATCCGCGCGGCGTCGTCGTCGGGCGGAATCAGTTGAGTAACTTAGTTAACGCGCAAGATTCAGGCAAGCCGGACTTACTCACGCACGCAACTCCACGCCGCAAGCCAACACCGAAGCCGGATAACAGCTGGTTGAAAACCGGATTTCCAAAAGCAGCCTCCGCTAGCCAATGGACGGCAAGACAACCGGAGCCAATCCGGCGGTTTCAGTGATAGAGCGATACGGGGTGAGGTTGGCCGGCTGAAAGGGCAATCAGCAGGCAGTGAGCGTATGGTAAGCCCGGCTTACCCTTTTTACGTCAACATGATGCGTCGACGATCAGGCGGAAAGTGCCTAGGCGGGCCGGAACACGGTAGCCGACTCGGGCCGTGTCAGCGAGGCTTAGTAAACCTCTACTATTGGCATACATAGACACAAATTCCTCCATTCCCAGGATAGAGTAAGTGGATGGGAAAGTCAAGGCCGAACCAGTACCTTCAGGTGGTGGTTGTAAACTGAAAACTGTATGACGTGCGTTTGGGTCGCTTGCGAGAGCGACGAGATGGAGGCGGTGATGGCCGCCGCAGCCGTCGCCGCAGAACTCGCTGGAGTGGAAGAAGGTGGGGACGGCAAGTTGCGGCTCTGGCTTGCCGAAGGCGAGGACGCCGGCGAATTGTGCCGGCGCCTGGAGCCTTGGCGTCCGGTGTTGGAGCGGGTCGAAGACCGCAATTGGAATGAGCCATGGCAGAGCGAGTGGAAGCCGGTGGAGATCGGCCAGCGCATTTATCTGGTTCCCCCGGATGACCCGGCCCCAACCCCCAACGGCAGGATTCGGCTGGCCATGCACCCGGGCACGGCCTACGGCAACGGCGATCATCCGACGACGCATCTTTGTCTGATGGCGATGGAGCGCGACCTGCGCGAAGGCGATACGTTTCTCGATATCGGCTGCGGGTCTGGCTTGCTGGGCGAGGCGGCGCGGGCATTGGGTGCGGGCCGCGTGATCGGATGCGACGTCGATGCGGCGGCCGTTCGGCGCGATGCTTTCGTCGGTTCGGTGAGCGCGGTGCGCCGCGCGAGTTGTGATTTCGTGGTGGCGAATATTCAATTGGGCGTGCTGATCGAGATCATGCCGGAGATCGCGCGCGTGATGCGCCCGGGCGGGCGCGGCGTACTCAGTGGAATCCTGGCGGGGCAGGCCGAGCCCCTGAGCCAGGCGCTGATGATGCACGGGCTTCAACCCGGCCTCACGGCAATTCTCGATGGGTGGGTGTCGGTTGGAGTGACGGCATCGACGGGCTAGAATCGTAGAGTCCTCTATGGATGACGAAACCCTTGGGCTTCCGCTATCGCCAGTGCAAAAGCCGGCTCCCGGCGTGGTAGAGCGCATCGCTCACTACCGGCTGGAGCATAAGCTGGGCGAAGGTGGGATGGGCGTCGTGTACGCGGCGACGGATGAGCGCCTGGACCGCCGCGTGGCCATCAAACTCGTCCGGCAGGATAAGCTCGACGCCCAATCGCGCAAATGGCTCTGGCGTGAAGCGCGCATGGCGGCCGCCATCAATCACCCGGGCATCTGCCAGCTTTACGATATCGGTGAAACCGGCGACCAGCTCTATCTGGCGATGGAGTTTCTCGAGGGCGAACTCGTCAGCGACATCATAAAGTCCGGCCCTCAGCCTGTAGACCGCTGCGTCGCTCTCACGCTGGAACTACTCGCCGGGCTCGCCTACATGCATCAGCGCGGGCTGGTTCACCGCGATCTCAAGCCCGCCAATCTCATGAAGACCGCGCATGGGCTCAAGATTCTGGATTTCGGCCTGGCGCGGCGCCTGGATGCGGCGCAGGGCGATCAAAGCCAGATACTCAGCGCCGCGGGCACACCGGCCTACATGGCGCCAGAGACCATCAACAATGAGCCGGTCGACGCGCGCGCGGATCTGTTTGCGGTAGGCGCAATCCTGTATGAGTTGATCAGCGGGCGTAAGGCGTTCCAGGGCGGCACGATGCTCGCCATCCTGCAAGCTGTGTTGCAGGAAAATCCGCCAGCTCTGGGCGGATCGGCGGTGGCGGCGCAAGTGGATCGCGTCATCCGGCGCGCCATCGCCAAACGTCCCGCGGACCGGCTGGCGAGTGCCGGGGAATTGACCGCCGCTTTGCGCGCCGCCGTGGCCGGCGTCCAGGATGGCGCCGCTCCGGCTCCGGCCCGCGCCCTGCCCCGCCTGATCGTGCTGCCGTTCAGGGTGCTGCGGCGCGACGAGGAGACCGATTTCCTCGGCGTCAGCCTGCCGGGGGCCATCACGACAACACTGGCCGGGCTGGGCTCGATCGTAGTGCGGTCGAGTTCGGTGGCGGCGCGCTTTGCCTCCGATGCGCCGGATCTGGACAAACTCGCCTCGGAGGCCGGTGCCGATATCGCGCTCACGGGAACCTTGATTCGCGCCGGCAATCAGGTGCGTGTCAGCACACAACTTATCGAAGTTCCCAGCGGGACGTTGGTCAAGGCGCACACGTCGCAGGCCGCGCTGGCCGATATTTTCGACCTCCAGGATCAACTGGTGCACGGAATCGTCGAGTCTCTGCGTTTGCAACTCTCGCCGGGTGAGGCGCGCGAGTTGCGCGCCGCGGCCCCCAATTCCGGCTCTGCCTACGAATTGTTCCTGCGCGCCAATGCGGCCGGTTCAGGCATCTATCGCCTGATCGAAGCGCGCGACTTGTACCTGGAATGTCTGCGGCTGGACGAAACCTACGCCCCGGCGTGGGCGCGTCTGGGGCGCTGCTATCGGCTGTTGGCGAAGTACAGTGAGGATCCCCATACCAATCTGCGGCTCGCCGAATCCACCTTCGAACGCGCGCTGGCGCTCCAACCGGAACTGGATCTGACGCATTCCCTCTACGCGCAATTGGAAACCGATCTCGGCCGGTCCCGCGCCGCCATGCAGCGCCTGCTCCAGCGTTCGCGCCGCCATCCGTTGTCTACCGATCTACACGCCGGCCTCGTCTACGCCTGCCGCTTTTGCGGATTGACTGAGGAATCCATCTGGTTTCACGAAGAAGCGCGGCGCCTGGATCCGCTCTTTCCCACCAGCGTTGCCCATACCTACTTCCAGGCGGGCGACTACCGGCGGTCGCTGGCCTCGCGATCGGGCGACATAGGCTTCATCGACGCGGTTGCTCTTGACGCCCTCGGAGACCGTGCCGAGGCCCTACGGCGCACCGACGAACGGCTCACGGCCGATCAATACGGCGGCTTCAAGCTCGTGCCGCTGGCGCGCGTCTATATTTCTTCGTTGCACGCCTTGCTGGGCGGGCGCCACGCCGAGGCGGTCGCGCTCATGCGCGAGTTCGACCGGTTTTGGCTGGGGCCCGAGGAATCGATGTACGTGGCCCGTCAGCTTATTCTCGCGGGCGAAGTGGAAGATGGAGCACGACGCGTGCTCGCCAACGTGGAAACTGGCTGGGGCAACGTAGGTTGGCTGCAAAACGATCCTTGGTTCGATCCGGCTCGCGCCACTGTCGCGTTTCAGACGGCAGTGGCCAAGGCGCATGCCACGCGCGATTTGGCGGCCAGGGCTTTCGGCGAAGGACGCTGATCCCACTCCCCCTCCCCCTTAATAACTCCGGAAATCCCATTTGCAGGCAATAGGATACTTTTGAAAGAAATTACTTGACAATGATAGACGCAGATTTTATACTTAAATTGCGCTGAGATAATCAGCCAATCAAAACTCCTGGAGGTTCTAGTATCATGCTTGCCAAATATCGCCCTTTCAACGATTTGCATGCTTTTCGTCTGTTTGAAAACGCCCTGGCTCCCTTCCTGCAAGGTGAAGGTGCGGCGGCCCAGCCTTGGACGCCGCCGGTTGACGTGGTCGAAAACGAGAACGCCCTTGTTTTCAAGGCCGACGTGCCCGAGATCAAGGCCGAAGACATAGACGTCAGCTTCGAGAACGGTACGTTGACCCTCAAAGGTAAGCGCGAGTTCGAGAAGAAGGAGAACGGTCAAGGCGGCTACCACCGGATCGAGCGGAGCTACGGCTCGTTCATGCGGGCCTTCTCGCTGCCGGACACCGTGGATCCGGAAAAGCTGACGGCCGACTACAAGAACGGCGTGCTGACGGTGACGATCGCCAAGAAGGAGGTCGCCAAACCGAAGGCTGTCAAGGTCAACGTCCAGGCCTAGTTGAGTCCGCTGGTTAGTGATTCCTCCTACACACCCGGGGTGCCAATCGCGCCCCGGGTGTGGTACCTATTTGGATAGAGGTGAAGAAATTCTCATGAACAGCTTGAAGACGGTCGCGCTGCTCGGTGTGCTATCCAGTGTCCTGCTGTTGGGCGGGCGCATGGCGGGTGGAAAGAACGGGCTGATGCTAGGCCTGGCGCTCGCCATCGCCATGAACTTCTTCAGCTACTTCTTCTCTGAGAAAATGGCGCTGAAGATGAGCGGAGCGCAGCCTGTAACGCCTGAGTCGCATCCGGAGATCTACCGCCGCATTGAGCCGATGACGCGCCGCCTCACCGAGCGGATGAGCCTGCCGATGCCCCGCTTGTGGGTGACACCGGAGGACACGCCGAACGCGTTTGCCACTGGCCGCAACCCGGCGCATTCATCGGTGGCGGTGACCTATGGCCTCGTGCAGATGATGAATGACCGTGAGCTTGAGGGCGTCATCGCGCACGAACTCGGCCACATTCTCAATCGAGACATTCTCATCAGTTCCATGGCGGCCACCATCGGCTCAGCTATCTCTTTCGTTGGCCAGATGGGCTACTATTTCGGCGGCTCACATCGGGACGATGAGGAGGGCGGCGGCGGCAGTATGGCTGGCGGCTTGGTGATGATGCTGGTGGCGCCAATGGCGGCCATGGTGATTCAGATGGCCATCTCGCGCACGCGCGAATTCAGCGCTGACGCGGCTGCGGCCAAGTATACCGGCTCGCCCGATGGTTTGATTAGCGCACTCGGCAAGCTGGATTCAGCTGGCCGGCGCATGCCGATGGACGCGCCGCCTGCTACCGCGCACATGTACATCATGAAGCAATTTGGCGGGGGCGCGATGTCGCGCCTGTTCTCGACGCACCCGGCCACCGAGGCCCGCGTAGCGGCCCTCGAGCTACTCAGGTAGGCTAGGGGTCGCGACTCTTACTTGGCAGCGGCGGCAGGCGTCGCGGCGGCCTTGGCGAAGTCACCCGCTTTGACGATGCTGAACTTAGCCGGGTCCCAATACTTCTTGGCGGCGGCGTTGACCTGCTCCAGCGTGAGAGCGGCGACTTTGGCCTCTTGATCGCCATTCCACTTCATGGTGCGGCCCCAATATTCGTTACCCGAAAGCTGCCCAAGCAGCGCCATATCCTCGGTGCGGCCCACCTTCTGCTCCTGCAGCCACGCGGTCTTGTTCTGATCCAGTTCGGCTTGCGTGAAGCCTTCGGTAACTACCTTCTTGATCTCTTCCTGGAACCCGGCCTCGAGCTTAGTCATGTTCTGGGGCGCCAGAATCGCATAAGCCATGACAAAGCCCGCCGCATCCTTAGTAGGGATATTCAACTGAGTCCCGGCGCCGTAGCTCCAGCCTTCCTTCTGACGCATGCGGGTAAACAACCGCGAAGAGACTGAGCCGCCGAAGATGTGGTTGGCAATCGAGAGGGCCGGGTAATCCGGATGATCGTCATCCATCTTGATGCTGAGCCCGGCGGCAAACAGGGCGTTGGCCTTGTCCGGCGTCTCGATGTTCTTGTTGATGGGCGGCGCCGCCTGATACTCGCGGGTGACGCGCGCCACGGGGGACGGGGTCTTCCAATCGCCAAACAGCTCGGTGGCGAGCTTCTTCATCTCGGCCGGATCGAAATCGCCGACGATCGTCATGATGGCGCTGGACGAGCCGCCGAAGAAGCTCTTGTAGAAACCCTTGACGTCGTCAAGCGTGGTCTTCTTGACCTCCTCCACGCTTTCGTCGGCCGTGTTGACCGCGCGCACGTCGCCGCGCGGATACTTGTTGGTGTGGCGCTGCAGCTCGTTGACCGCCAGGAACTGCGGATCGCGCCGGCTGTTATCGATTCCCGCCAGCGCCGCGGTCTTAATCTGGTCAAACTCAGTGTCGAGGAAAGCCGGCTCGCGGTAAATCTCCCGCACTAGTTTCAACGTGGCCGGGAGGCTGGCGCGCACCGTGTTGATGGTGGCCGAACCAAAAGCGGCGCCGCCGCCGAAATTCACTTGTGCCTTGAGCTTGTCGAACTCTTCCTGAATCTGCTGCCGGTTGTGTTTGGCGGTGCCGCGCGGCAGCATGGACCAGGTGAAGCTGGCGGCGCGTGACTTGCCAAAGAGGCTTTTCTCGTCGCCATAACGCAGCGTGACGCGGCTCATGACCGTGCCGCCGCGGGTCTTCTTGGGCATCATCACCAGCTTGAGTCCGTTGGGCAATTGCACGCGCTGCACCCGCGCTTCGACATTGGCCGGCGTGGGGTCAAACACTTCGCCAGCCTCGATGGTGGCGCCGCCCTTGTACGCGCTGACGAGTTTGGTGACGTCCGGCACGGCGGGCACTTCGGTTCGATCCGGCTTTTCGGTGGGGAGGAAGATGCCGACGGTGCGGTTGTCCTCCTTGAGGTATTTCGCGGCGACGCGCTGCACGTCTTCTGGCTTGACGGCCTTCAGGCGGTCCCGGTGGACGTACATCATGCGCCAGTCGGCCATCGAAGCCCACTCGCTCAGTTGCACGCCGATCTGCTCGGAGTTGGTCAGCCCGAGTTCCACTTGCTTGAGGATCTTGCTTTTGGCGCGATCCACTTCCTCGGCCGTGGGCGGCTCTTTGACGGCGCCTTCAATCGTGCGTAGCAACGTCTCACGGGCCTCCGGCAGAGACTTTTCCTTGTTCACTTGCGCGCCCAGAAACAGCAGGCCGGGCTCGGCGAGTTGGAAGTCCATGGATACGATGCTGGCGGCTTTCTTGTTGTCGACCAGCGCTTTGTACAAGCGCCCGGTTGGCGAATCGCCCAGGATCACGCCCAATACCTCGACGGCGGCGTAGTCTTCGTGCGGGCCCGGCGGAATATGATGCGCGCTCAGCACTAGTTGCGTATCGCCCACCCGTTTGGTGGTCACCGTCCGCTCGCCGTCCTGCGTCGGTTCGGTGGTGTAGAGTTTGTCGAGTTTGCGTGTCGGACGCGGGAGTGAGCCGAAGAGCTCGGCGGTCCAGGCCAGCGCCTTGGCTTGGTCATATTTGCCGGCGATCACCAGCATGGCGTTGTCGGGTTGATAGTACTTACGGTAGAAGCCCTGCAGCCGGTCGATCGGCACGTTCTCAATGTCGCTGCGATTGCCGATCGTTGTCTTGCCGTAGTTGTGCCAGTCAAACGACGCGTTCATGACGCGCGAGAGCAGCACCCGGAACGGGGAGTTCTCGCCCATCTCGAATTCGTTGCGCACCACGGTCATTTCCGTGTCCAGGTCCTTCTTGGCGACGCGTGAATTCACCAGGCGGTCCGATTCCATTTCAAGCGCCCACCGCAGGTTCTCGTCCGATGACGGCAGCGTCTCGTAGTAGTTGGTGCGATCCAGCCACGTGGTGCCGTTGAAATCGGCGCCGCGCTTGGTGAGCTCATCCATGATGTTGCCGCGCTTTTCGGTGCCCTTGAACACCATGTGTTCAAGCAGGTGCGCCATGCCGGTCTCGCCGTAGTTCTCGTTCTTGGAGCCCACCATGACCGTGACGTTGACGGTCACCTTGGGTTTGGAATCGTCCGGGAACAGGAGTACGCGCATGCCGTTGTCGAGCTTGTACTCGGTGATGCCTTCGACGGAGGCGCCTTTGGTGACGCCTTTGGGAAGCGGCTGCGCAGTCAGGTATGGCGCGCAAAACAGAAGGAGAAGAGAAAGAGTGAGTCTCATGACGAACCTCGGGTTGGGGTTGAAAAAAGCGACAGCTATGGCTAGAGTATAGCGCCGCCGCTGGGCGGGCGGGAGGCCTTCCGCGATAAAACCATTGGGTTTGGGTTGGGCGTTGCTTGTGGGCAGAACCGCTTGGTACCGATCTTCCTGGCGACTCTGGCAGTCCGGCTGTGTTCTGTGCTCCGAACCTGATCAAGTCCAAGCCTACTTGTCCAAACAGACAGGTTGCGAGTTTCGCAAGCGCCTGTTGATGTCTGCAACTTCGGCACCAAACTCGATGGTAGTTCCGAGCGGTCGATATCCATCCAAGAACAATTGCTGCCCGATAAAATCTAACACTTTCATGCTCTTGTCCGTCTCGATTCTTGACAGAATCGCTTGCAGCCACTCCCTGTTACCAAACCAATTCCCGGTCTCTGCCAGTTTCCCGAGGGCCGCGATTCTGATGTTTGGATTGGCGTTCTTCAAAAACGCCCGAGCGTCACAAGGGGTTGTACCACGGGGAAGCAAATTTACATCAGCGAGCACTCGGGCTCCTCTCGGCATCCAGAACTTCTGGCGTACGTCCGTAACGGCTGATAGTGCATTGGCGCGAACCTCACCTGAGGGATCGTTTTTGCTTATCGCTTTTAGTTCATCGTAGGCCTCCCTGGAATCCGCGTCGAGGACCCGTGAAAGCAATGTCTGTATGTTCCGAAAAGGCCTCTGTTGACCTTCGAATGTAAGGACACGGTTCAAGGCGTTCTGAGCGCTGTTGCTCGCTGCTTCTGCTTTTTCGCTTGCTGCTTCCGCTTTTGACTTCGCGTCCTCAGCCGATTGAAGTCGCTGGGACGCAAGGTGAATCTGAAACCCTCCCAACAAGCTGGCGACACATACTGAGGCAAAAGCTACGAGAACGTTAAGCCGATGATCGCGCCAAGAATCACGTTTTCTTTGCCCAAGCCGACACTTGCCGCAAACGCGTGCACTCTTCATGATCTCTTCGCCGCAATGCACGCAGTCTCTCTTGTCTATATCTTTCCTGGGTTCAGGCGATTCCTTGGGTTCAGACGATTCGATTTCCACTCGACCTAGCCTAACACCGCGAAACGATATCTATTAAGTCCGAGAGTCGCCCGTTTACTCGCATCTGCTCGCGTTATGTCCCCGGCAGCAGCACAGCCTTGCCGGACTGCCACTGCCGCACCGTCTGCAGCGCCTCATTGGCTTGGCTGAGCGTAAATCGGTGCGTCACCTGCGCGGCAAACTTCGCGGCCCAATCGCCCAGCGTCAGCATATGAAGCGCGGCGTCGACATGGCGCGGCTCAAAGCCCCAGGATCCGTGAATCTCCAATTGCTTGCGCGTAATCGTGTGCGGGTTGAACGAAATGTTCCCGGCATTGGCGTACTGACCGAGCACGAGAAACTTGCCACCGTCGCGCGCCAGTTCGATGCCTTCGTTCACGGCTTCTGGATGCCCCACGCACTCGATCACCATATCGGCGCCGTAACCACCGGTGGCGGCGATCACCTGCGCGCGGCGGTCCGCCGGCGAATCCGCGGCAACGTCAAACGTAACCTCCGCCCCGAACTGCCTTGCGGACTCCAGCCGGTGCGGCGGCCCGCCGATAGCGATGATCTTTCCCGCCCCGGATTGCCGCGCCACCGCCAACGCCGCCATTCCCACCGGACCGGTGCCTTGAATTACCACGACGTCTCCCCAACCGAGCGGACACCGTTCGAGCCCGTGAATCGCGGTGGTCAACGCGCAGCCGGCGCCCACTACCGACGCCGTGTCGAGCGCCTCGGGCAACCGGAAGATGCTGGACCCGGCGCGGAGCAGAATCTTCTCGGCGTAGCCTCCGCGCAGATGCGGCGCCTCGTCGCAGCAGTAGGAAATCCCGTAAGCTTTGCGCGCTACGCAGCGGGTTGGCTGGCGCTTGACCCGGCAATAGAAACATTCGCCGCATACCAGCGAACTCGCCCACGCCACTCTATGGCCCACCTCGAGCGGCTGACCGCGCCAGTCTTTGGTGAGCCCCGCGCCCAGTCCCTCAATCACGCCCACGCTTTCGTGGCCGAGGATCACGGGCAGCGGCACCGCCAGTTCGCCCTTCCAAAGATGCACGTCGGTTCCGCAAATCCCGGCCATCTCCACCCGGATCAGCGCTTCGCCGGGTTCCAGATTCGCCGGCAACGCGAAGGATCGAAACTCCAATGGCTCGTTGTAGCGGGAGAGCACGGCGGCGCGAACTTGGTTCATGAGGTTATTTTCCTGGGCGGGCGCAATAGTCGAAGAGGATTTCCCATTCTACTCGTTGCACCGCCATCGCCACGGCGTGCTCTGCCGAGCGGGGGTGCGACATGAAAGTTGAGAATCAATGATTCTCTTTTTTTGTGACGTAAATCCGTGCGTATAATATACGCTAGGATAGGAGAACTAATCTTGACAATTGCCCAGCCCCTGGAAACCTTGGAGAAGCGGCGCGCCAGCCTGGCCGCTCAGATTGCGTCCTTGGGAGATCTGCGTGCAGGCTCGGTGACCCCCACAACGGGCCGATGTGGCAAGTCCAACTGCCACTGCCATCAGCCCAATGATCCCGGCCACGGCCCCAACCTCCGCTTGACCTACAAGCTCAACGGCAAGACCGTGACCGTGTCCATGCCGGACCCAGCCGCGATTCGTAAGGCCGAACGAGAGATCGCTGAATTCCGAAAGCTGCAAGGCCTGCATAAGGAATTCGTGGAGGTCAACGCACAGATCTGCCACTTGCGTCCAGCCCAGGCTGAACCCGGCACAGAGTCGCCAGAGGAAAAAAAACAGCCGAGGCGATCCACCAGGAAGTCAGGCAAGAAGTAGATCGGCTCCTGCGCATCATCTTCGCCGATCG
>JAYTKJ010000695.1:0-15367 GCA_043730365.1 Acidobacteriota bacterium
CGACAGGCCTGTCGCCGGCCCGCGATCTTTCCGCCTTGTCGCCGGACTTCTTGCTGCGAGACCTGCGCGCGCTGCGGGTGGAGAAATTGATCGCGTGAACCGCCGCGCGTGTTTGACGCTCGGCATCGGGTGGCTCGCGTCCTCATCCTGCGATCGGCCTGAGCATCGCGGGCGCATCAAGGCCATCGTCGGCGCTCTGGCCATCGATCCGGGCGGCGAGACTTTTCCCAATTCAGTCATCCTGGTGTCGAGTTCCCACATCCAGCGTGTAGGCTCCGCCATGGACGTTAGCATCCCGTCCGGCGCCGAACGCTGGGACGTCAAGGATCGGTTTGTCATTCCCGCTCCGGTAGAACTGGGCCGCGGCGTAATCATGCCAAAAATGGACTCGCTGGCCGAAGCCAACCTCGTGCTCATCAGAACTCCCGAGGCGGTGGAAGGCATCGTCGGCGACACCGATGAACTGCCGGCCGCGCTCGTACGAAGTCTCGCGGCAGCCGACACCATCGTTACTCCCAGACTGGCCCGTCTGCAGCAATCGCCGGCCAAACTGGAGCGCGGCCTCCGGCACATCAGGACGCTACTGGACGTGCGAGTCCGCCTCGCCTCATTCGCAGGCCCCGATGCGGCGGCCGAATGGCGGCTAATGGCACGGGCGGGCATGACTCCCAAGCAGGTGCTGGAATCGGCGACGTTTCACGCGGCGCGCGTGGCGCGGCAGCAGGACGATGCCGGATCTCTGCGGGTGGGCTCCCGGGCCAACTTATGGGTCTTGCGCCAAAATCCCCTGACCAGCGCGGACAACCTGACCGGCGTCGATAGCATTATGCTGGAAGGCGTCTGGCAACGAAACCCCGGAGTCCCCAATTAGTGTCAGTCCCTTCTCAATCCGCGCAATCGCTGGCCGTCAAACGAGCCCAGGTGGAGTTTCACAACTTCGCCTCGCTCGGTGAGCCGGAGCGCGCGCTCAACAAGTACACGGTCGAGAACCAGCGGCGTGGCGAGATGATCGCCCGGCACCTCGGATTCATCGGCTCCATGACGCCGTTTCTTGAGATCGGCGCCAACGTGGGCCACACCAGTTATCTGCTGGCCAACCATTTCGAGGCCGGCGGCTTTGCCCTCGACATTTCGGCCGACGCGCTTCGCCATGGCAAGTTCCTGATGGATCATTGGGGCCTCGCGCGCGCGCCGGTCCGCATGGGCGGTGACGGCCTGAACCTGCCGTTCAAGGATGGTTCGCTGCGGTTCGTGATGACGCATCAGACATTGAGCCAGTTTCTCGACATCGAAGCGGTGTTCCGGGAAGTGATGCGCGTGCTGCAGCCGGGCGGCGTATTCTTTTTCTCTGAAGAACCGATCCGCCGTATTTTGTCGCTGCGCCTCTATCGATGTCCGTACTACAACACGATGAAGCCGTGGGAGCGCAAGCTCTATGATTGGGGGCTGCTGGGCTTCGTCGCCAAAGACGTGATCGGCGCGCACCAGGAGGAAAGCTTCGGGATCCGGCAGAATCACCGGATGCGATTGGCGGACTGGCACGCCCTCGTGCAGCGCCACTTCGCCGCGCAAGAGTACGA
Organism: Acidobacteriota bacterium; assembly: GCA_043730365.1. Lineage (GTDB taxonomy): Bacteria > Acidobacteriota > Terriglobia > Bryobacterales > Bryobacteraceae > VFZP01. The sequence goes on from JAYTKJ010000695.1 coordinate 1,581, forward strand.
AATTCATGTGACCGAGACCGGGAAGGCCGAGCACTGGGTTCGCGCGCTCGGACGGCGCATCGATAAGTACGGCTCCGATTGGGTACCAGCGCGCCTGTTGGGAGGCACCCTGGCCGCCTTCTGCCGTAAGGCTGGCACGCCGCCGCCACAGAAACCGATGGCGGCGTTTGAAACATTTCTGCGTTGTCCCGATTGCAGCGGCGATCTGCTCCGGCAGGCGAATGAGACGCTGGCGTGCCGGGCGTGCCCCTATATCGCGCCGGACGAAGGTGGCGTGTACAATCTCATCCGGTCCGCCGAACGCCGCGATCTCTATCCCGGCGATCGGGCCGACACGATCGACTTCTCACTACCGGGCCATGAATCGAAACTGCTGGGCGATTGGGAGGAGCTCGAAGGCGTCTTTGGCGGCAAATACCGTTGGTTGAACGGAGAGACCGCGCGGGCCCGCCTGACGCGCGTGAAAGAGGCGCCACAAAAACTGCGCATCCGCGGCTTTGCCCATGAGAATTCCTTGGACCGCGGCGTACCGGCCACCATCACCGTGACTCTGAACGGACAACTGCTCAAACAATGGACGCTCGATCGAGTCGGGCTGTTCGTCCTCGAGGCCGACGTGCCCGACGTGCCCGAGTACAATCTGGAGATCAAAGCCGCCCCACGCTGGCAGTCTCCGCCGGACGAGCGTTGGTTCACAGTCAACCTGAGCATGATCCGCTTGGTGGATCGCGGATAGCCTGTGTGGAGGCGTGGGCGTTTTGTGGCGTTGGCGTGGGCAAGCTTGTGCTTTGCTCAGACTCCGCCGGCGACCACCACGCCCCAGCCGCCCGCCCCGGCCGCACCAGCGCGCGCCGATCTCAATCTGTTAGGGCGCACCCGGACCAGTACCGGCGAAAGCCGCCGCAACGAGAACGTCCAATTCAATCTCGTCGACAACAACGCGCTCAAGGAATCGAATACCCGGCTCGGCATCACCGCGACGCTGTTTGAAGAATTCCGCGCCGACCGCGGCTATTTCGGCTCGGAGTTTGGCAACCGGCCCACCGCGTCCTTTCATCTGACGCCGGTGCGCGGCAACGGATTCCACGGCTCGCTGTTCGAGACTCATCTCAATAGCTTGTTCAACGCCAGATCGTTCTTCACCGTAGGTGGACTGCCGCCCGCCCGGGAAAACAACTACGGGTTTTCGATGACGCGGCGTCTTTGGAAAGGCGGGGCCTTGACGGTGGACGGCTCGCAAAACCGGATTCGCGGCAACGTCAATGGCAACATCCTGATCCCCTTGCCTAACGAGCGCACGCCCACCGCACAGAGCCCGGCGTTGCGCGCCTTCGTGCAGCGCGTGATCGATGCTTTTCCGAACCAGGCGCCCAATCGGCCCGATATCAACCCGCGCATGTTGAACACCAATGCGGCGCAGCGCATTGACGACGACGCGTTGAGCGGGCGAATCGACCAGGCCTTGAGCGAGCGCGATACCCTGACGCTGCGCCACGCTTTCACTGATCAAAAGGTGGACGCCTTTCAACTGATCGCCGGACAGAACCCCGATACCACGACGCGCGCCCACACCTCGCAGCTCGGGTGGAACCGCGCCTGGAACGCCACCACCAACTCAACGTTCTCGGCCATGTTCGACCGTGTGACCTCGCAGTTGGTGGCCGAGCCAAATACCGTAGGTCCCAACATCACCTTCGGAAACACGATTTCTCAATTGGGCCCTTCGAGCTTCATCCCCCTCAACCGCGCGCAGAACCGTTTCCGGTATGCGGGCGCCCTCCGGCAGACGCGCGGTGCGCACGAATGGTATGTAGGAGGGGAGCTGACTCGCCGGCAAATTAATGGATCGGAGGCGTCGAGCCATCGCGGCACGCTCCAGTTTCGCAATGATTTCGGACGCGACGCGATCACGAATTTCCTCCTGGGCATTCCCAATCGCTTCTCTGGCGCGACCGGTAGCATTCATCGCGGGTTTCGCACCTGGGAAGGCGGCGGCTATGCCGGAGATTCGTGGAAGGCGACTGGTTCACTGACGCTGCAAATCGGCTTGCGCTGGGATGCAGCCAGCAGCCCGACGGAGGCCGATCATCTCAATACGGCCCCCTATCCATGCGACTGCAACAATCTCGCGCCCCGCTTCGGCCTCGCGTGGCGGCCGGGCAAACGCGCCGGAGTCTTTCGCGCTGCCCACGGCGTGCACTTCGGAGAGATCTTCCCGGTCACCTATACGCAACTTCGTTACAACCTGCCGCTCAACCAAAAATACGAAATCCAGGCGCCCGATCTCTTAAGCGCGTTTTCAACGCTACGCGCGCCGCCTGACCCAAACACCCGATCAGCCGTTTTCATCATCTCGCCGGATCTGAAGACTCCCTACTCCCATCTTTACAACGCCACGTGGGAGCCGCGAATCTCGGACCGATGGAGGGTGCAACTGGGTTACGTGGGCAGCCGGTCCCACAAGCTATTGCTGATGAACTACACCAACCGCGCGCGTATCGACAGTGCGCTGCCGCTCATCACGGCCAACATCACGGACCGGCGCCCGGACTCGCGGTTTCACGACGTGCGCCGCATCGCCAACGGTTCGCACGGCTACTTCGATGCCGGGCGGGCCTCGCTGATTCTGAACCGTTGGCACGGAATCTCGCTTGACGCCAGTTACTGGTGGAGCAAGGCGATCGATCTCGGCGCGGCCTATACGAACACAGCGACGGGCGACGACGGGCGGCAGAGCCAGTCGCAAACCGAAACCAACGCGTGGGTGGACGTCAAAGGCCCCAGCGCCTTCGATCAGCGGCATGCCATGTTGCTGCGCTCCGCCTACGCCACGCCCAAGCTGCCTGTCGGCTCAAACTGGCTGCGGCGCGGCTTCAGCTCCTGGGATATCTCCTCCATCGTTCTGGTCAAGACCGGCACGCCGTTCTCGGTGGTGACCGGGTCGGATGGACCAGGTTTCGGCAACGTCGACGGAGATCAGGGAGACCGGCCGCATCTGCTTGACCCAAGCGTTCTTGGCCGCACGATCGGCCACCCGGACACATCGCTGCAATTGCTGCCGCGCGCGGCCTTCGCTTATCTGAAGCCGGGCGAGACGCGCGGCAATCTCGGCTCCAACACCTTTCACAAGGCGGGTATCGGCAACGTGAATGCCTCAATTAGCCGTACCTTCGCCCTGGCCGGAGACCGCCGGGTTATCGTGCGGGCCGAGAGCGTGAATTTCCTCAATACGCCGCAGTTTGCCGAGCCGGTGCGCGAACTCACCAGTCCCAACTACGGCTTCATCACTAACACACTCAATGATGGACGTGCTTTCCGGTTCACGGCGCGTTTTCAATGGTGAAGGGTACAATAAAAGCTTGCTCAATCAGCTCGTCTTTGAGAATCTCAAGCACCGGCCGGTCCGCACCCTGCTCAGTGTCGCCGCGATTGCCATCGAAGTAGCCATGATTTTGACCCTGGTGGGCCTCAGTCACGGCATGATCGAAGAGGCGCAGCGCCGGCAGCGCGGCATTGGCGCCGATATCGCGATCAAGCCTGGCTCGACGTCGGTGATGAGCTTCGGCGGCGTGACGCTGCCGGAGAAGTTGCTCGAGTATTTCGAAAGGCAGCCGGATGTAGAGATGGTTACCGGCAGCGCCACGCACGGTATTTCCGGCCTCTTTGAATCGGCCAGCGGCATCGACCTGGAGAAATTTTCCAAGATGAGTGGCGGCCTCGAATTCCTCGAAGGCGGACCGTTCAAGGAACCGAACGACATCATCGTCGACCAACGCTATGCCCGCATGAAGGGCCTCAAGTTGGGCGGCACGTTAAAGCTTTGGGAGCGTGACTGGAAAGTCTGCGGGATTGTGGAACCCGGCAAACTCTCGCGGGTCTTGCTGCCCCTGAAAGTAGTGCAGGATCTGGCCGCCGCGCCCGGTAAACTGTCGCAGATTTTCGTCAAGCTCAAAGACCACTCCAAGGCGGACGAGACCGTCAAAGCGATGCGGGCCAATGAAATGCTCAGCAGCTATCAGATCTACTCCATCGAAGAGCTCGTCTCGCTCTTCTCGATCGACAACGCACCTGGCCTCAAACCGTTCATCTCGGTGGTGATCGGGCTCGGCGTCGTGGTGGGGTTCCTGGTGGTGCTGCTATCGATGTACACGGCCGTGCTGGAGCGAACGCGCGAGATCGGCATTCTCAAATCGTTGGGAGCAGAGCCCGGCTACATTCTTGGTCTGCTGCTTCGCGAAACGGCCATTTTGGCGGCCGTGGGTGCGGTGGCGGGGATCCTGCTGAGCTTCCTCACGCAATGGTCGATGAACACGTTCGGCAGCGCGGCCCTGGTGCAGAAGATGGTTCCGGAATGGTGGCCATACACTGCGGCGATTGCCATGGCCGGCGCGCTGGCGGGCACGATCTATCCGGCCTTGAAGGCCGTGAAACACGACGCGCTCGAAGCGCTTTCCTACGACTAAGAAGGCGCTACTCTCTCTACACATGCCCGATTCTCCGATCATTCAAATCAGGGGCCTGCGCAAAGTGTTCCGCGTCGGCGAAGTCGACGTGGAAGCACTGCGGGGTGTGGACCTTGATATCGCGCCAGGCGAGTTTGTCTCGGTGGTGGGACCATCGGGCTCAGGCAAGTCCACCATGTTTCATGTCCTCTCTGGCCTGACGCCCGCCACTTCAGGATCAGTCACCATCGGTGGCGTCGACATCGCCAAATTGGAAGAGCGCGGCCGGACGGGGCTGCGAAGAGAAAAGGTGGGGATCGTCTTTCAGAAATACAATCTGTTGCCCACGCTGTCAGCCCGCGATAACATCTCCATCGCGCTCCATATTGCACACAAGCCCATTGCGTGGGACGCACAGTTTCAGGAAGTGCTGAAGACCCTGGGCATCGAGAACCGCCTCGACCACAAACCGCGCGCCTTGTCCGGCGGCGAACAGCAGCGCGTGGCGATTGCGCGCGCCATCGTCAACCACCCGGCCATCCTGTTGGCGGACGAGCCCACCGGCAACCTGGACTCAAAAAATTCCGAAGCAGTGCTGATGCTGATGCGCGACCTGAATCGGCGCCTCGGCCAGACCATCGTCATGATCACGCACGATCCCGACGCCGCCGCCTATGCCGACCGTATGGTGAAAATGCGCGACGGCCAAATCGTGCCGTAGCCAGCAATCGGCTTCGTGCGAAGATAGCGGGCATGGCAAACAAAGCAGACTTTACCGAACAGGAATGGACCGCCGTCGTGGACGCGCCCCAGATGACCGGCATTGCCGTCATGGTGGCGGGCTCCAGCGGCGTGATCGGCTCTATTAAAGAAGCAGCGGCGGCGGCGGGGACAGTGTTTGACGGCGCCAACCACGCCGATGAATTGATCCGCTCCATTTCCGGCAAGGAAGAAATGCAGGCCGCGCAAACGCGCATCCGGGCGGCGATGGGAAACTTCGGCGACAAGGATCCGAATGTCTGGGTCCACGAGCAGACTATCGCGACATTGCAGCGCGCCAACGCCATCGTCAAGGCCAAAGCTCCGGCCGCCTTGGACACTTACCATCAATGGATCCTCACGATTGCCGATAAGGTGGCGAATGCGGCCACCGAGGGCGGCTTCCTCGGGTTTGGCGGCGTCCGCGTCAGCGAGGGCGAAGTCAAGATGATCGCCGCCATCAAGGCCGCGCTCGCATAACAACTAGTCACCCGTCTAAGGTCTTTCCCGGATGGACGGCACGATGCCGGAGCCGTACGCTTTAGCCATATGCTTAGACTTGCATGGGCGACATTGCTACTGCTGGCTCCGGCTCGTGCCCAATCTCAGGCCCTGCCGTCTGCCGAATCAGTGATGGATCGATACGTCGCCGAGACTGGCGGGCAGAAAGCGTATGACCGGGTCGTGAACTTGACCATGGAGGCCAACTGGAGCTTGAATGGCGCGGCGGTGGCGCGGAACACGATCTACGTCACTCGCGCCGGTAATTATCACAACGTGATCACGGGTTCGTTCAGCGTTGAGGACGGCCTGCGGGATGGCGTGGCATGGATGAAGGCCGCCGGCAAGAACGAGATTGTGGAGTCCGGGCCCGCGCGCGCTCTCATTCTGCGGTCTTCCGTGCTGCTTGCCGACAGCCAGTGGCGCCGCTACTATTCGTCGGTGAAAATGGCCGGCATCAAGACCGTCGCAGGCAGGCCCTGCTACGAAATTGAAGCCGAGGTGGCCACCGGCGGCAAGGTGACGCTGGACTACGACATCGACACGGGGCTCATGTTGCGCCATGCCGAAGAGGGGGCCGAGATCATCGCCGGAGAGTATTTCACAGTGGATGGGGTCAAGGTGCCGCGCTCGTTCCAGTTCAACATCGGCGGCACGTCGTTGTCGGTCGTCGTGGAGCGGATGTTATTCAACCAACAGATTCCGGATGAGAAACTCGCGCTGCCCCCTGACATTGCCAGGCTGGCAAAAAAGCGCTGGACTCCTCCGCCCACCGCCGCCTTGGCCACCCGCCAGTAATCATTTAAGTAACCGGTCAGTCCGGCGAATTTTGGTGGGTCAACTCACTTACACCAAGATACTCTTCCCCCGTTCACGCAGCTTCGCCGATTACCGCGGAATGGCCACAGCCAAGCGGTCAATCGCCAAGCCCACCCGGCGCGCACGGTCCTCCCCCCAGTCAGCCCTTATCGCCCCGAGCGCCTGGTGGAGGACCTCCGGTTTCTCGCCGATCGAAAGCACGGCGACGGCGATGCGATTCTCCCAACGGCGTTCACACCACCCGAACCACAGATAGGCAAGCAAGGGGGCCAGGCCAAGACACCAGGGCAGGCGGTAGGACAGTAGAGCGAGACCAACCCACAAGGCCACCAAGCCGGCCACGACCGCGGCCATGGGAGCGCACCGCGCCCGCGCGCAGCTCAGCAAAATCGCAGCCTCGGCCACCGGGCCCTTCAGCCGGTCCAGCCATGCCATCGGGATCATCACCTTTCGACCGAGCTTGGGTTGCACGCCGGCCGACAGCACCGGCGCGCCCTCCAGCAGAACGTTAAATCCACCCAGGCTCCTCAAGCGGCCTTGCACCGCCACCAGTAGTTGCTCGGGAAGCCCTGCGGAATTCTGTCCACGCAAAATCATCGTCCAGCCCATCATTAACAAAAACGCGATCGAGAGAACGTCGGCCAAGACCTGCTCTCCTCCAGTCATCCAATGAGCCGACCTTGGCCGCAGAATCATCAAGGCGCCGATGGACAGCCAAACTCGGCTGAACCCCGGCATTCCCAACCAAGTGGCCTGCGCGACCAGCAACAAAAACAACGGCGCCCAACTAACCCATCGCAGCAGAGCACCTTCTATGCTGGGAGCATTGAAGAAGAACCAATCCGCGCTCAACCCGCCAGACCAACCGATCGCCGCGGACCACAGGCAAGCGGCAAACACCCAGAGCCATCGCCGGCCCCGCGGCCTGAGCATCACCCAGAGGCCCAGCGGCAATATGGGCAGGACGGAAACCGCCAGCGTCATCCAGGCAAAGCCGAACCGATACTGAAGCGGCTGCGCCCCGGCCGCCACGTGGCCCTTAAACTCGGTGCGCTTCGGCCACCAGCCCAACGTTTTAGGTTCTAGCCCGTCCACTCGGCCCAGCGGACTCGCCGGAACAACCACCGTGACGTCCAATGACGGCTGCCCGAGCAGGTCTGCCAGTGGCGAGAAATCCAGTCGGCCCGAGAACTGAAATCCGTCAATCAGCTTGCGCTCTCGGCAGCGGAAGCCACCAAGCGAACGCTCAACAGGGCAACCGAGCAGGCGCTCAATCGCGGCCTCCAGCCCCGGAGAAGTCGCGGGCACGCCATCCACCGAGGCGGCGTTGCGGCCGGTGTCCGAGGCAATGCCGACTTGAACGTGCACCGGGGCGGCCGCCAGCGGGAACAGTAGCGATACGAGACAAATTAGACGCACGGGTACCCAGTCTTCTTTCGACCCGCCGCCCTTCCACCTTTAGCCAGAGCTTGCTTCGCGCCCCGCATTCTGATATGACCTAGTGAGCATGATTCGCCAAGTTGCTATCTTTCTTCTCCTCTCCACCGCCTCGCTCTATGCCCAATATGGCCGCGGAACAATTCTAGGAACCGTCACCGATTCGTCAGGCGCGGTGGTGCCTGGGGTCAAGGTCACCGCCCGCAGCCTCGCCACCAACGAAACTCGCACCTTCACCACCGACGACGCGGGCAACTATCAGTTCAACGCGCTGCTCAGCGGGCGCTACGACATCAGCGCCTCGGGCGGCCAGTTCAAGACCGCGGCTGCCAATAACGTGGAGCTCCGCGTCAACAGCCAGGCGCGCGTGGATATCGTGATGCAGTTGGGCGTGGTGTCCGAGACCGTCTCGGTGCAGTCGACCGTGCCGCAGTTGCAGACCAACACCGCGGCGATGGGCACGGTGATCGACAATCGCACGATGATTGAGTTGCCGCTGAACGCGCGCAACTTTTACGATCTCGTGGCGCTGACGCCGGGCGCGGTAAAGGTGCGAGGCGGATCGTCGGTGATGGACGAGCGGTCTGCCGAGATCGGCGGCGTGCGCAATACGTCGACCAACGCGACGCTGGATGGCGTGGACTTCTCGGTAGCCAACATCAACAACCCGGCGATTGCGCTCTCGCTCGACGCGCTCGAAGAGTTCAAGGTGCAGACCAACTTCATGGACGCCTCTTATGGATATGGCGCGGCGGGCATCGAGATGGTGTCCAAGCGCGGGTCCAACGGCTTCCACGGCGTGGTGTACGACTATGTGCGCAACCGCGCGTTCCAAGCCTCGCCGTTTTTCCGCCCGGCCAGCGGCCGCACGCCCAGCTTCACTTACAACCAGTTCGGCGCCAACGGGGGAGGAAAAATCCGCAAGGACAAGACATTTTTTTTCGGCAACTACGAAGGGCGGCGGCGGCGAACGGGTACCGTGCAACTGGGGCTGACCCCGACACCGGCGATGAAGAATGGCGATTTCAGCGCGGTGCCGAACAAGCCGACCGTGGTGGTTCGCGACCCGAGTAACGGTCGCACACCGTTTCCGGGCAATCAGATTCCCAAGGCGCGATTCAACAGCATCTCCAACGCACTGCTCCAGTTCTTCCCGGATCCCAACGTGCCGCTAGCCGGCAACCTCAACTACATTGCGACGCCGCCGGACCGCGAGCGGCGGGACCAGTTCACCGTGCGCGTGGACCATCGCGTATCGGACCGCGGCCAATTGTTCGGTCGCTGGAGCTTTGCCGATAACGGACTGGTTGACGCGGCCTATCGCGTTGGCAAGGGCGTGATCAGGCCGGACCGTTCGCAGAACGCCGCACTTGGCTACACGCATACATTCGGCGGCAATCTGATCAGCGAGTCGCGACTGGGCGTAACGAAGGCGTATCTGGCGCGCGTGAGCGACGGAGACCGGTTCAGCAGGAACTACGCGGCCGAACTCGGCCTCAAGAACCTGGCGCCGATCCCGGGCGACTACACCGAGCCGAGTGTCAACTTTCCGGACTGGAATCCGGGCGCCGGGCGCGCGTCATCGGGGTTTGCCGGGTACGGACTGCGCATCGTGCAGAACAACATTTACTATCGCGCGGCCGAGACGATGACTTACATCCGCGGCAAGCACTCCATGAAATTCGGCGGCGACGTGAACCGGTTGATGGTGGGCTACGATCAGGGCGTAAATCAAAACGGGATTTTCAATTTTCAGAATAGCTTTTACACCGATGAGTCATTCGCCGACTACCTATTAGGGATGCCTTCGAGCGCCAACGGCGGACTGGGCAGCATCTCACCTTCGTTCGGCGGCGTGGCCAAGTATTCGATCGGCACCCGCTTCCAGGGATTCTTCCAGGATGACTGGAAGCTCACTGACAAACTGACGCTGAACATCGGCGTGCGCTACGAAGTGTTCCAAACCTGGCGCGGACGGCTCGCCAACTTTGACCTGGGTACGAATCGGCAACTGCTTGCGGGAACGAAGCAATACTACGAACCCGGCGTGGGGCTAGTGACCACGAGCGACACTGTCCTGCCCGAACGGCCGATCGCCGCTGACAAGAATAACATCATGCCGCGCATCGGCTTTGCGTATCGAGCGTCCCAGAAGACGGTGATCCGCGCGGGCGTGGGCGTGTTCAGCCTGCTCAACACCGGTGGCGCGACTCTGGGTTCGATGACAAGCACCGTTCCATTTTTCGTACAGGGCACGGTGATCAATCTGCCGAACCAGACGCCGCGGTTGTTGACGGAGTTATTCCCCACGGCGGCCGAATTGGCGGGCAGCGTCGGCAGTAATAACGATCTGCGGCGCCGCGACGGCTACATGTACTCCTACAACCTCAACATCCAGCATCAGCTCAAAGGTTCCACGCTGCTAGAGGTTGGGTACATGGGAAATACAGGACACAAGCAAGTAGGTTCGATTCTAGTGAACCAGCCGCGGCTGCCGAGCAATGGCGCCAATCCCGAAGCGTTCTCGCTCCGCCAACCGTTCCCGAAGGCGCTGGCGGGATTTAGTCAGACGGCGAACTACCAATGGTCCAACTACAACGCCACTTTCGTGCGCGTGGAGCAGCGGGTGTGGCACGGGCTGTCGTTGGTGAGCGCTTATACGTTCGGCAAGGTTGTTGATTCCGGCGGCGCCGGACAGAATATGTACGACCGCCGTCCGGAACGAGGCCTGGCCGACAACGACATCCGGCACAACTTCATTGCGGGTCTGGTGGACGAGTTGCCGATCGGCCGCGGACGCGCGATCGACTTACGCAACCCAGTGGCTGACTATCTCTTCGGCGGCTGGCAATTCAATACGATCGTGAACTTCCGCACCGGCGCGCCCTTCAGCGTGTCGACGACGGGTGATTTGGCGCGAGTGGGCAGCGGCTCACAGCGGCCCAATGCCACCGGCACGAAGGCAACGAAACTCGATCCGCGCACCACTGGGCTGATTGGGTTGGACAGAAGCGTCTATTCAACGCCCGCACTGGGCACGTTCGGCAACACGGCCCGCAACACGCAGCCCGGCTACGGCGTGAATCAATGGGACGTTTCGATTTCGAAGAACTTCCCGATCAGTTGGCTCGGCGAAATTTCCCGTCTGCAACTTAGATTCGAGTGGTTCAACGCCTTCAACCACACGCAATTCTTCAATCCGATCGGCACGCAGAACGCGGTGACATTCGGGCGTGTTACGGGCGCGGCCGATCCACGTATCCTGCAGATCGCGGGCCGGCTGCAGTGGTAGCGATCACGCGGCGAGGGGCGTTGCTCGGCGGCTTGGGCGGCGGGGCGCTGGCGTGGGGCGCGCCGCCCGTCAGGATCACCGGCATTGAGTCGTTCGGCGTCAAGGTGCCCGATGGTGGCTCTCCGGATCCGCATCGGCTCTACCGGTATGCGGTGACGCGAGTGACCACCGATGCCGGCGTGACGGGAACGTCGTTCATCGCGATCGACAACGCGCTCCTTTCACGCTCGGTGCGGCCGGCGCTGGTAGGCGACGATCTATTCGCGATTGACCGGCACATGAAGCGGCTGCAGATGGACAGCGGCGAATCACGCACGCAGAGCTGGTCCGGCGTGGAACATGCGATGTGGGATGCGGCGGGCCGAATCGCGGGTAGGCCAGTGGCGGAGTTACTAGGCAAAGCGCGAGACCGGCTGCGCATCTACCGGACTACGGTGTTTCCCGGCAAGCTGGATCAGTCCGACGTTCCCTATGAGACGCAGGCGGCCTTCGCGGCGCGCCTGAAAGGCGCCGGATACACGGCCATGAAGATTCGCGCTTGGCGTCCGAAGCCGCTGGACGATTGCGACGCAGTGGGCGTGATACGAGCGGCGGTGGGCCCGGCGTTCAAGATCATGCTCGATCGTACGGCGGTGCGGCCGGGTTGGGTGTGGGACTATCCAACGGCGCTCGCGGTGGCGCGCGGCCTGGAGAAGCACAACGCCTATTGGCTGGAAGAACCTTTCGACGGCATGGATCTACAAGGCCCCGCGCGGCTGGCTGCCGAGGTGGATATTCTGATCACGGGCGGCGAACTGGGCCGGACGTTGTATGAGTTCGCTGCGTTCCTCCACAACAAAACATATGATGTGGTCCAGCCGGATACGCGCATCTGCGGCGGCATCTGGGCGGCGAAGAAAATCTCCACACTGGCCGCTTCATTCGGCGTGCCGTGCATCCAGCATGGCGGTGGCGGGTTGGCGCTGGCCGGCTACATCCAGGCCGGGTGCTCAATGACTAACTGCGAGTGGCAGGAGATGATCGGTGGACCAGTGCTGCCCACCGAAGAGTGGGAGCCCGGGCTGGTGCTGCTCAAGAACAAGCAGGCGTGGCGCATCGAAGATGGTTTCGTCCACTTGCCGGACGCGCCGGGGCTCGGGCTCGAAGTGAATGAAGACGCGTTGAAGGAGTACCGGATCCGTGGATAGCCGGCGAGGATTTCTCAAGCTCGGGTTAGGCGGGCTCGCAGCGGTGATTGCCGACGCAAAGCAAGTGCGGATCACAGGCATTGACATCTATCCGATTCGTCTGCCGGCATCCAAGTATGAGATCGAAGCCGGCGCCCAGACCACTTACAACGTCGTGGAAGTGACAACGGACGCGGGCGTGAAGGGCTACTCGTTTGCTGGGCCGGCGGTGTCGCAGTTAGTGGGCGTGCGGCAGTTACTGTTGGGTAAGGATCTGTTTGCGATTGAGCGGCATCTGGCCGACGGGCTGGAGAAGTGGGGCGGCGTGGAGCACGCCCTCTGGGACGCGATCGGGCGGATCGCCAAGCAGCCGGTGTATCGATTACTCGGCGGCGCGCGCAACCGGGTGACGCCCTACATCACGTGCGTCTGGAGCGGCAAGGCGGACCAGCAACACGTCTCCTATCGCGAGCAGGCCGAGCAGGCGCTGCGCTTGAAAAAGGCCGGGTACAAGGGCATGAAGATCCGCGCCTGGCGTCCGAATCCGCTGGACGATGCCGACGCGTGTACGGAGATTCGCGCGGCGACGGGTCCGGATTTCGCCGTCATGTTTGACCGCACCGCCCATGCTCCGGAGAGCGTAGGGCAGGCGGTTTGGAGCTTCGAAACCGGCTTGAAGACAGCGAGGGCGCTGCAGCGGGCGGGAGCGTATTGGATTGAGGAGCCGTTTGCGCGGGACGATTTCGATTCGCCTGCCAGGCTCGCGGCGATGGTGGATATCCCGGTGACCGGCGGCGAAGGCTACCTGGGCGTGGGTGCATTCCAGAAGTGCCTGGTGCATCGGACCTACGACATCCTGCAGCCGGAGGGTGAGCGCACGGGTGGGATTTTCACGTGCCGCAAAGTGGCATTCATGGCCGAGGCGTATCACGTCCCTTGTATCTTGCATGGCACGATGGGGCTGCGGCTGGCCGGCTGGCTACAAGCGACGCTGGCGATCGGCGCCACTTGGCAGGAAGTGGCGCTAGTGACGCCGCCCATGATTCCGCAGCAGCAATGGGCGCCGGGGTTGAAGGTGCTGCGCTCGAAGGAAATGTACCGGATCGAGAATGGGGACCTCGTAGCCTCAGATTTGCCGGGCCTGGGATTGGATATCGTGCCGGAAGGTTTGGCCGAGTACCGCACTCGCGAACTCGCCGGGGCATAACTGGTGCACCTTAGTAAGCGTCTCGTAAACCCCACCATCGGATGTGACCGGAAGTCCGCATCATTCTAGTGTACTGTAACCTAATTAGCTGGCAATAATGGAAGCCAGGGCCTCTTTCGCCCGAGCGATCTTCCTCAGAATCTCCTCCCCCTTGGCCCGCCACA
>JAYTKJ010000696.1:0-3765 GCA_043730365.1 Acidobacteriota bacterium
CGATCATGCCGCCCTTGGACGCCACATAATGGCTGAGATTGGCCAGCCCCTTGAAGAACGTGACCGACGACAAGTTGACGATCTTGCCCGAGCGCTGCGCGATCATATGGGGTACCACCAGCTTGCACAAGTGAAACAGGCTCTTGAGATTCACGTCCTGCATTTGGTCCCACTCGGCTTCCTCCATCTCGATGAAGGAGCGGCGCGGATAGATGCCGGCGTTGTTCACCAGGATGTCGACGCGGCCATGCCGGCTGGCGGCGGTCTGCACCGCGCCGATCACCGAGTCCACCCGCGAGACGTCACCGGTATGTGCGTGCGCCTGCCCTCCGGCGGCGTTGATGCGCCGGGCCGTGGCCTCGCAGGCGTCGCCGTCAATATCAATGAGATAGACGATCGAACCCTGCTGGGCGAAGAGCTCGGCGATGCTGGCGCCGATTCCCGCGGCCGCGCCGGTTACTATGGAGACCTTGTCGAAAAGGATCATTTGTATCGACTCAGGTTAGCGCACCAGCCCGAACGCGTAGACTCTCGCGTCGTAGGTGGTGACATAGAGCTTGCCGCCAGCCAACGCCAGACCGCCGTAGTGATTCCAGCTATCGATCAAATCCTTTGAAGAATACACTACCTTGCCCGTCTCGGCATCCAGGGCGAAGAGCACCGCGTGAGTTAGATCGTTGCCGCCTGAAAACCGGCGTCCTGGCGTTTGCCCGCCGGGCTCGTTCTGCGAAGTAAGCCAAGCCGCGTCGCGCTCGGCGCCAGGCTCCCCCGGTTTCACCTGATTCTCCGGGCCGGCAAATCCAAACCGCCGCCGCGGTGCCGCACCAGGCGCGCCGCCACCCGAGGGGAAGTTTGGGCGGAAGGCGTCCCGCGCCCGGTCTCCGGTGGCCACCACATACACAACACCATTGGTCATCACCGGCATCCCAGGCAGATCCAAATCGGCCGACATCCACGCCGGCTCGAGCACCGGTTTGCCGTTCTGCTTCTTCACTCGGAAGGCCATCACGCTGCCGTTCACCACCTTGCCGTCCGTAAGCTTGAATTGCTCCATCGTGTCCTTGGCGGGCGGGCCGAGCATCGGTACCAGCAACCAACGCTCGCCTTTTCCATCTACCCACGTAGACAGCGAACCCCACACGCCGTTGTAGCCAAAGGTGAGCGCGTCATTGCCGTAACGCGGCGAAACATAGAGCGGCGTCATGTGATTCTCCCCGCCAAGATTGGCGGCATCGAGCAGATAGATGACGCCCTCTTTGGCTGCGGCGGCCACCAGCGTCCACTTGTCGAAACCAAATACGGTGGGGCTTGAAACTCCCAGGTCGAAGTCTTTGCGATTGAGATAATCCCAGTTGGCCGGCGTGTAGGAGTCGCTCAGACGCAGGTCCTTCGTGAGTCCAACCATCGTGTTGCCAAAACGTCCACTGGCCGGATCGTAAGCGCCATCAGCGGTCTGCGCCACCACCCCCGTGGGCACGCGCACGATACCGCCGCGGCCCCACGGCCCCGACGCTTTTCCGGTGCTGGGATAGAAGCGCACTACCCGATGGCTGGGCTTGGACACGTCCACACCGGTGATCACAGACGTCGCGCCGCCACAGCCGCGCGAGGTGGACGTGTAGATCCAGCCATCAGTCAGATTCAGACTCCAGTTGCGCGAGTAGGCATCGGTGAATTCTAACGGCGTCATCCGGTCTTCACCATCGCCCAGGCCCAGCGCGCGCAGCTTACCGTCGTTGGTGAGGACGTAGAGAATCGAGTTCGCTTTGTCGATGACTGGTGTGGCGTTGAGGTTGTTCGGACAATTGCCACTGGCCGGCTGGGGTGGTTTGAGTTGGTTGGGGAATTTTCGCTGCCAGAGCACCGCGCCTGAGCCGGCGTCGAGTGCGTAGACATTGTTCTCGGCACTGGCAGTGAATACGACGGTCCTGGGGCCCTCGCTAGTGCGAACGTAATCGGCCACCAGCGGATCGGTCAACGTGGAGTAGGCGTTAACGCGGGTGGGGATGGCGTCCAGTTGAGCCTTCCATTGCAAGCTCAGCCTAGCGGCGTTTTCCCTGGTGAGCGCCGTTTCTCCGCGCGCCCAGCCGGTCCGCTCGGGATCTCCCTGCCACGTGAGCCACTCGCGCGTGGGCGGTGGCGCGGCCGCGGCTTTTCGCTCTCCAAGTTTGACGAGAGCCGCCTCAATCATCGCCCGCGCCGCATCGGCTTCCGTCTGCGGAGGCCGGAGACTCGCAGGTGGCGGCATGCGTCCGGTCTTCAGCACGTAGGCCGTGGTCTCCCAAGTGCCGGCTTGCGGACCAAGGTCGTTGGCATACTTCAGCACTTCAAAATTGATGTCGCCGGATCGGAGTTTCCCGTTGTGGCAGGACTGGCAGTAAGTCTCCAGGAACGGCCGCAAGGTGTTGGCCAGAGTGGGCGTTGGAGGCGTGGCAGCGGTCTGAGCGAAAAGCGGAAGCGCGAGTACCAGAAAAGCAGCGTGGCTCATTTGATTTGACAGCCACATGCTATCAATGATCGACGCGTCAGTGATATAGTGAGCGTCCATGAGGCAGTTCTTCAAAATCGCACTTGCGCTGACCGCGTTGTCATCCGTTGCTCTCCTCGTCTTGCCGGCACAGGACGCCCCGCCGATGGGCAAGAAGGGTGGCGGCAAAAAGGGACCGCAAGGGCCACCCCAGGTGGTGTGGTCTCCCAAGTCGGTCAAACTCACCGGCTGGACCGCGCCGAACCGACCCCATTGGAAGCTCGCCGAACTCCTGGCCATGAACAAAGGCAAGACCAGTTGGAGTCAGACCATGGTGAGCGACGATCACCTGCATGCAGACTACGTCCAGATGGGCGCGGGCGAGAAAACGGCTCGTCGCATGCACCCCGATACACGGGCATGGTGGGTAGTCCAGGATGGGCAGATCCGTTTCACCATCGATGGCCAGGAGCCGTTCGTCGCCTCCAAGGGCTATCTCGTGCAAGTGCCGTACCGCACGTTTTATCAATTGGAAACGGTGGGCGACAAGCCGTCGCTGCGCTTTGAAGTGAACATCGCCCACGCCAAGACGATGTATCCCGCCACCGACCCGATGCCTGTGCTGAAGGGGTTCGATTTCGTGAAGACTACTGTCGCCAGCAAGGGTACTTACAACCAGGGCAACCGTCCTTGGATTGACTTCAACGCCGTCGTCGCCGGCGCCGAAACCCAGCGCCGGTTCATCGCCGACGATCGCGCCGTCTCCAACATCATCTTCGGAGACCCCAAGACGCAGGCGCCGGTGGAAGAGTCCAGCAAGGGCCACTTCCATCCCGAGTGCGCCGAGTTCTGGTTCATCCTACTCGGCAAAATGGAGTACAAGATGGAAGGCGCAGGCATGATCTACGCAGACCAGGGCGACATCGTCTATGCGCCGCGCATGCACTGGCATCGCCCACGTTTCTCAGGGGATCAGCCGGCGTGCCGCTTGGCGATGAATGGCTACCAGGACATCGCGCACATGTTTGAAGCGCACTAGTAGAGTACTTTCGGGATCTGTGGATATCGGCAAGTGCTCCGCATTCCGGTACGGCGACGAGTGGCGTACTAATTAGGTAACTACATCGCGACTTATCGCGAGTAATCCAAACTCCACGTCCCTTTGAGAGGCTACTTCCGAGTTGCCGAGCAATCGGACACAACCGCTGGAGACATCCTAAAGTGATGAATTACAGAGGGGCAACCGGACGGACTTAGTCCATCAACGCTTGATACACCGCATTCGGAAATTCTGTGCG
>JAYTKJ010000697.1:0-4302 GCA_043730365.1 Acidobacteriota bacterium
ATCTCAAAGCCGAAGCTCTGACGCTTTTCCGCTTTTTTCAAGGCGGTCCGCGCGGATGCCATTAAAGCACCGTAGCCTGTTCATTTATATCTTGACACGATTCAGAAAGCTCGTCAACGAAAATGAGGCACCCGAGATCTAAGCCATTAGCGTTTTCAATAGGTTACGTCACCTGAACTAGGCGATCAACCCTAGAACTCCTGAGAGGCATCATGCTTTCACGCTGCTGATCCGGTACGTGATGCCCTTCGCAACGTGACCCTGTCGAAAGGCTTTCCTTCCATTCCGATGAAGGCCGACCGTTGTCCCAGATCCTTACGGCGGGGATCCATCCAAAAGGGCGTTCCAGAAATGCAACTCGCGTCCAGACTCCTGAGCAGTCGTTTACCAATCCTCCCGCTCCGGGCGAGTGACCCGCTACTCGGAGAAAGCGGTGCTTTAAAAAATGTTTTGCTCGAATAAATCAGATCACCACGCAACGCGGCATAAGTGACGTGCCCACATGCGAGGCGGTCCACAATGCCTCCGTGGCGTGAACGGCTTCACGAGATATACTGCGAGTCGAATGCGCCCTGCTGTCCTATTCACCGGCACTGCCCTCACGCTGACCGCCGCTGGGCCCTACCAGCGGCTGGTCTCGGAACACTTCGAGATTCTCGCGCCGCGCGATCCCGAGGCCACGGCGATTCTCCATGAACTGGAGTTTGCCCGAGCGTTTTTTGAGCAGTCGGCCAAGCTCCAATCACCCCACGCACGCTCGCCGCTGATCTTCGTGCCCGCCACCGACCCCCAGTTTGCCCGCATGCGCGGCCCCGGGCTGGCCTATGGTTTCTATGTGCCCCTGCCGGGTCGCGACGCGATTGTGTTGCAGGGACTGGACGCCGCATTCCGGCGGGCGGTCATCCACGAGTACACTCATCTCGCCGTCCAGTATTCCGGCCGGCGATATCCACGTTGGTTGAACGAAGGCATCGGCGAATACTATTCGACACTGCGCGCGGCCGGCGCTCGCGCAGAGTATGGCCATGCCCTGCCCGAACGCGTGGCCCGGTTGCGTGCCTCGCCCTGGTTTGAGATCGACGACCTGGTGACCCGGGGACCACAACGCCGCGCCGCCACGGCGCTCTCCGAGGACATGTTCTATTCCGAAAGCTGGCTGCTGGTTCACATGCTCATCAGCTCCGAGCGTTATCGGGAAGGTTGGCTGGCATTTTGCGATGCGATCTCACAAAAGGGAGAGAGCGCGGCCGGGGCCTTCGAGAGCGTCTACCATCGCAAGCTCGAGCGGGTGCGCGCCGATCTGCGCGCGTATTTCGAAGCCGGCAATCTCGAGGCGAAGTCCGCCCCGATGATCCGGCCCCAAATCAAGCTCACCGCCTTCGATGCCGACGGGTTCGATATCGAGGCCACCACGGCGGGCGTCGAAGGCTGGAGCGGGCGCAAGGAGGAGGCGCGGCGCGTCTATCAGAAGTTGGTCCGCGCGGCTGAGGAAGGTTGTAAATGGCGACGCGAACTCGGTGACGTGGCCGAGGCCGCTGGCCTTTTCGGCGATGCGCTCTACCAACGCCGCATCGATCTCGACTGCCGCAAGGACACTGCCGCGGCCTGCGATTTGGCTCGTGGCGTGGGTCTGCATCCATCGCCGGCTACCGAGTTAGTCGCGCTGGCCACCGAGCGCTTGCGTGGCAGCGAGAACTGCGGCTACGGCTTCTACTGGCTCGGAATGCGCGCCTATCGCAATGGCAACTTCCCGGATGCGGCCGCTTTGCTGGAACAAGCGCGTGGCCTGCCCGAGGCCCTTGCGGCGCAGGTGGAGCGCTTGGCCCAGGATGCATCGCGGCGCGGCACTGTTCGCTCGGGGCAAACGCCCGGTGCGGCGCCGGTGAAGCCCGCCGACGACAATGTCGAGATTTTACCGGCCGACGACAAGCCGCGCTTGAGCCGCGTGGAGGGCGTTCTGGAGCACGCCACCTGCGCCGGTCAAACCGCTCGAATAAGTATTCGAGGCAAAGTAGCGGTCTTTATGTTCTATGTAGAGGACCGCGCCCAGTTCGCAAGTCTCGCTTGCGGGGTGCAGAAGCGCACGGTCAGCGTTGGGTTCGAACGGGTGACGCTGCCGCGTGTTGGCTCGGTGGCCGCCGTAAGAGAACTCCAGTTCCGCTAATGCCTGCCGGCCAACCAGAGGATTGTGCCCGCTGGCGTGACGCCGGGCGCGGCTGTCGATTTGGCGCTCACGGTGGCTGGTCGCGGCAGCAGCCCGGTCACCGTCGCCATCAGATAGGTTCGAGCGGATGGACGCCAGATTTGATTCCCGTCGTGAAGCTACCGATGCAATGAGAATCCGGACGGCAAAGCTGCCTCAAGATTGATTTGTTCTCCGGTGACGGGGTGGTGGAATTTCAGATATTGGGCGTGCAGGAAATATCCTCCATCGCCGGGGAGGCCGGGGAGATTTTCAAGAGGCTGGCCGATCAAGCCGTACAGAGGGTCGCCCACCAGGGGATGGCCGATGGATGCCAGATGGATTCTGATTTGATGTGGGCGGCCCGAATTTAGACTCACCTCAAATGTTGTGGTGCTGGTAGTGCGTGAGATCACCTTTGCCAATGACCTTGACGGTTTGCCATTTGGGTGGGCGGCCCACACGGAACCGATGAGCGGGTGCGGTACAAGGCCGATGGGTGTGAGGATTTCGTAGGCGTCGTGCTGTGCAATGTTTTGAGCCAGCGCCCGGTAGATTTTTTGAATGTTGGGTGTGTTCCAGTTTGCAAATAGATTAGAGGCAGCCTGCGCTGTTTTGGCGAAGAGGACGATGCCGGTGGTGGCTCGGCCCAACCGGTGGACAGGGTTTGCGTTGGCGGTTTGCTTTTGCACCAAGCGCAGGAGGGTGTTTTCCATGAAGCCGCCGCCGGGGAGCGTGGGCAGCCCGCTGGGTTTGTTGACGGCCAACAGATGGGGATCTTCAAACAGGACTTCGAAGTGCTGAGGGGAGTCTGGTTCGATCCAGGGTGGACGGTTCCAGACAAGGGTTTGGCCTAAAGTTACCGAGTCGCTTCCGGTGGCGGTCACGCCGTCGAGGGTGACTTCGCCGTCGTTCAGTTTTTGTTGCCAGGCTTGTGGGGTTGAGTGGGGGTAAAGGCTTGCCAGGTGCGAGAGCAGGGCTTGTCCATGGTATTTGCCGCTGATGATTGTGGTGTAGGCATAGCCCCGGTTCAGCATGTAGTTTGAGTGTAAGCTATGGCATCAAGCGGTCTCAAGTTTGAGAACGCCCATCATCGCCTTGCGGTAGCGTAACAGCGCGGCACGGCCCGCCGGCGTGATCCGCGCCAGAGTGAGCGGTACTTTTCCGCGAAACATCTTTTCGATCGACACGTAGCCGGCCTCTTCCAGCTTCACAAGGTGGCTGGAAAGATTGCCCTTGGTGAGCGTCGTCTCGTTCATCAGGAACGCGAAGTCCGCTTGGCCGCAGGTGGTGAGAATGCCCAGAATCATCAAACGCGCCGGCTCATGCACGACGCGGTCGACATCTTGCAGGTTGGTCCACCGGTTCACTTCAAGTAGCTCCACAAGAGCCAGGACCCGAGCGCCAGATAGATCGCCGCCATCACTGCGGACCACACCAGCAGGTTGAAGAGAAATCCCCAACTGCTCAAAGCGAGGCCGGCCGCGAGCACGATCGCGAAGGCGCCGAGCACCGCCATACGCGGCACGCCGGAGTAACTGCCTTTGAGAATTTCGAGACCACCCAGAAACGAAGCGATCGCCAGCAACGGAACGCCAGGATGCTCGAAGCCGAGCCAGAATAGCAGCCCGATCACCAGACCGGGAATCGCGACAAAAAGAAGATGCGAGGGTCGCAAGGACCCCTGGCCCACATAGCCCGTGCGCGCCGGTCCGATACGTTGGCGAATGCGGTCAGTGCCATGCCGAACCAGGAAACTGAAAGCCAAGAGGGCCAACATCGCGAAGCCAGCGCCGCCCGGCCACCAGAGCTTGGCGGCGGCGATGCCCGCACCTCCGGCGAAAACGGTGAAATAGCCCAACTCGGCGAGGCCGTCCCGGGAATGAGCCCGGATGACGCGAGTGGCGCCTTCTAAAAGCGGATCGGCGGCGGTAGTTGTGTTCATCATGTAAACCGGTCTGTGTTGCAGACCTGTTTGCATTGTGCGGCAACCCCGCGATTTAGTCAATCGCTATTCTCGAAGAGTTCTTTAGTTCCTGCGGGGAGGAGCCGGCGGGACGGGAGTCTTCACCGTATTCTTATCGTTGGTGCAGCCCGCCAGGAGCATGCCTAGGAAAATT
>JAYTKJ010000698.1:0-3448 GCA_043730365.1 Acidobacteriota bacterium
TAGAGGAGAATCCCGATTGTAACAAGTGCGCCGGAACGGCGATCCGTTGGAGAATAGGAGGCAGTGGAAAAACGCCGCATGTGCTCGAGCTGCCGAGCCTTCATCACCGTCGACGACAAGGTTTGCCCATACTGCAACTTCCAGTTGGGCACGCGAGCCATTGACATCCGTAGCCCGGACAACCTGCTGGGCGGGATTCTTCCGGCCACACGATTCCTGACGATGCTGCTGCTGATCGTCAACAGCGGGTTCTACGTGGCGACGATCCTGTATTCGAGCAATGCGGGCAATCCGAATGCGCTGATGAATATCGACAGCCGGACGCTGGTGATCTTCGGCGCCAAGTACGGCCCGTTTATCGCGGCCGGGCAATGGTGGCGTCTAGTGACCGCGGGGTTTCTGCATGGTGGCATCATGCACATCCTGTTCAACAGCTATTCGCTGATGAACGTAGGGGCGCACGTGGAAGAGATGTACGGGATGAGCCGGATGGCGGTGATCTACCTGGTGGCCACAATCACCGGATTCGGGTTGAGCTACTGGTGGAGCCCTGTGACTTCGATCGGCGCGTCGGCCGGGGTGTTCGGACTGCTGGGCGCGATGCTTGCGTGGGGCATCCAGTGGCGGCGGACGTCGTATGGCTCAGAGGTAAAGTCTCAGTATTCGCGATGGTTGGTCCTCGGCCTGCTGATGAGCGTGACGGGGCAGATCGACATGGGCGCGCACGTAGGTGGACTGGCAGGCGGCTTTGCGGTGGGCTGGATTGCGGGTGAGCCACACAAGTCTCATACGGCCGATCGAGCCTGGGACGTTGGGATGTATGTGAGTCTGGCCGTCGTGCTGTACAGTTTCGCGCAGGCTGGAATGCTGCTGCTGTCGACGCTGCCTTCGGAATAGGATGGATATCCAGGTTCGCGCGTTCGTCGAGGCAGACAGGATCGCTTTGCGGGCTGTGTTTTTCGCCTCGCGCCAAGCGGCGTTTCCATGGGATCCGCCTGGGGCGCACCGGTTGGGAGACTTCGACATGGTGACGAGCGGCGAGCGAATTCTGGTGGCCACCGAGACGGGAGGCGCTCCGGTTGGTTTCGCTTCCATCTTCGAACCGGACAGCTTCCTGCACAATTTGTTCGTTCACCCGACTTTCCAGCGGTGTGGGGTGGGCCGGGCATTATTGGCATCGTGCAATAAGCATTTCTCTGCCGCCGGCACGCTGAAGTGCCTGAAGGCGAACGAAGCCGCCCAGTTGTTTTATCTGTCGCAGGGCTGGGCCGTCCGAGATGAAGTGGTGGAGGAGACCGGGGATTATTTTCTGATGGGGCAATTGCCCGCCAGCCATGCCACTTACACTTTAACGGGGACCACGTAGGGGGCCCGGTAGTGCTGCCGGGTCAGTAGCCGGTTAGCGGCCGCATCGGCGCCGAAAGTTTGCATCTTTGCGTCCACCGTGAGCTTGCGGCCGGTGCGATAGCTGGCGTTGGCCAAATGGCAATAGGCGGCCGAAAGCGCGCCGGTGGCGACGTCGCAGTGCAGATCTTCATGTTTGCGGCTGCGAACCGCACCGAGGAAATTGGTCATGTGGAGGCCGGTGGTGTCGGAGCCGCCGCGCGTCGCCTTGACGTCGTGAATCAACTCACGGGATTCGCCTTTGTAGACCTGATAGCCGTCGCCGTCGATGGCCATCACACCGTCCTCGCCGAAGAATAGATCGCCGACGACGTTGCCGCCGCGCGCTTTGAGTCCGCCTTCAGGGGTGGTAAGGAGGCCGCGAACCTCAAACTCCAACTGCCGTCCGTTGCCCAGGTCGAAAGCCGCGTGCTGCGTATTGGGCGTTTCCTGATCGTCGGTGTAGAGCAACTTGCCCCCGGTGGAAACCACAGAATTCGGAAAGTCCTTGACGTCCATGCCCCAAAGCGCGATGTCCATCTCATGCACGCCCTGGTTGCCGATATCGCCGTTGCCGGTGTCCCAGAACCAGTGCCAGTTGTAGCGAAAGCGGAGTTCGTTGTAGGGACGCGAGGGGGCCGGGCCGAGGAAGAGATCCCAGTTCAAGCCCGGAGGCGTGGGTTCATCCGCCTTATGGCCGATCGACTTGCGGCGCTTGTAGCAAAGGCCTTTGGCGGCATAGAGCTTGCCGATTACGCCATCCTGCAGCCGCTTCATTGCCTCCATTGTGTGCGGTGTGGAGCGGCTCTGCTGGCCGATCTGCACCATGCGCTGATGCTTGCGCGCCGCTGCTACCACCTGTTTGCCTTCGAAGATGTTGTAGCTGGCGGGCTTCTCGCAATAGACGTCTTTGCCGGCTTGGATGGCCCAGATGGTGGAGAGCACATGCCAGTGATTGGGCGTGGCGACCGAGACGGCGTCAATGCCCTTGTCCTGGAAAGCCTCCCGCATGTCGGAATACACTTTGGGCTCATGCTCGGTGGCGCGCTTGACCAGCGCTACTGCTTTTTCCTGAGCGGCCTGATTGACGTCGACGACGGCGGCGACGATGGCGCCGGGCAGCTTGACGTATTGCTGCAGGTGATTGGTGCCGCGGCCCCCTGCGCCTACGACGGCAACGTTGATACGGTCGTTGGCGCCCAGGATGCGAGACTTGGTGCTATGAATGGCAAACGTGGCGACAGCGCCGGTGAGCAGGTTTCGACGGGTAGTTTCTAACATTGGCGGTGGGTCTTTCCTCGCCGCCCATTGTACTACCGGGGGGACTTGCGGCGAGGCGACTCGCGCATCAGGCCCTCGCGGACGTACATCTTGAGCAGGGTTTGATAGCCGATTCCCTTGACTTCTGCAATCTTACGGGCTTGGACTAGATCGACTTCGGGCAACCGGATAGCGATCTGCACGCTGGTTTTCTTGTTGAGCGTGGCAACCAAGCTCGATCCCGGGCTGGCGTTCTTGCCCTGCCGGCCGGACTTCCGCTTCACGTAACTGCGCCCGGCCGGACTAGCCCACCAATCCGCCTCCTCACCTTCGGTCTTGAATTGTGGCATCTCGAGCGGCCTCTTGCTCATTGCATCCGGTCTCCTTGCATTCGTCTCCGCAGAAAGTCTCGCTTTTGTCGGCATCGAGTTCGTAGGCCGTCACGACCCGGATCGCCGCACGACGCTCCGTAACGACGACGGCCAACAGCCGACCGGCGTCAGTGCCACCATAGTACACAAAGCGCTGCTCTCCCGCGACGTCCTGTTCGTATATCAAAATTGGATCGCTCATTAGCGCCTGCTCCACTTCTTCAGCCGCGATCCGATGGGCCCGAATCTTACGCAGATTGTGGCCGTCCCAATCAAACATCGGCTCTTTCATTGTATATGCAAAGCATATGCCAGCTCCAGGCCAATGCCTGGCGCGGGTGCACGACACCAGAATGAGAATCTTGACGGTTCTGAGGAATTGGCCTATAATTCTGACAGCGGTATGCACTGTCAGATAGGAGTACCCCTTGACC
>JAYTKJ010000699.1:0-5365 GCA_043730365.1 Acidobacteriota bacterium
GCGGTCAGAACGAGTTTCGGACGACTTGATTTTCCAGCCATGTCTCAGTATCGCTGAAACAATTTTAAATGTATATGTTTTATTGAAACGTTATACTAGAGGTCATTCCGATTGGTGGCCGGGGCGCCCGGGGATCCACCTAGCGACATTCGCCCCCCAGTCTGCCGGACGGCGTCACAATAGTCTTGATTCGCTGCTGCTAGCGCCCCCCGGAAAGAATCAAGGTGGGGCGAACCGGCCTCAACATATAAATTGAAGCATTGAAGCGCGCACCCGGAGGCAATAGAAAGTACCTGATCAACCCACTGCAACGACGGCGTAGCATCGGGAACGCCCTCGCTCTGCGTTCGCGCGATGAGCCCGCCGATGTTGCCGTGATGCATCCAAGATGCCCAACGGTAGAAGGTAGTGTAGAGGTCGAGGCGCCCAGCCTGTTCGGCAAGTTGGCGAACTTGGAGAAAACACCATCCGGAACGGATTTTGCCTTTCGCATTGGTAAAGCGAGGAGCCGCCGCGGCGTACTTAGCATTCATTAGGTCCACCTCTTCCTTAGGCAAGCCCGCTCGTTGCTGAGCATCCATTTCGTCGTAGATCTGTTTCCAGCAGATCGATTCGTAAGCGAGATAGTCCTGGAGCCCCTCTGAATTCTTAAATAGATGGAACGTATTGATAGCCAGCCGCCCGTCCTTCAACTTGATCAGCGAAGGCGGATTGCCTCGGCCGGTGTCGGGCGCAGGCTTGTTCACGAATGACCATGTCTTGCCATTGTCGGTGGAACGGTAGGCGTCGATAAAAGCGCGATGCCGGACCGCCGTCAGAATCGCCGTCGGCGAGAGCCGCACCGGGGCGGGCATAATTGCGAAGTCTTTCTCATCCGGCTCGGGCCCGACGAAGCCTTCCAGCTTCCAGGTTGTCCCGCCGTCTCTGGTGCGGACGCAAATCACGCGGCCTTCCTTCTTATTCGATTTCGCCGCCGTGAGAAACATGGTCATGTCGTGTTTCCCGCTGACCAGATAATCGGTCCGCGCCGCAATCCCTGGCTGCCCGAAGTCCGGCATCCGAAAGGGACCCTGCCACGTCTTGCCCTTATCGGACGAGTAGTAGAAGCGCGAAGGCCCGAGGTGAATATCCGCCATACGCGCCGTCAGTATAAAGCCCGGCGCGGTGAAGTCGATGTTCCCAGGGCAGTCCCTCACCGCGCGGCCCGCCTCGGTGGGCACCCCTGCCTGGCGCGCTCCCGGCGGCGGCCGCAGCCCTTCCGGCTTTTCGCTGGACCATGTCTCTCCGCCGTCGAGGCTCCGTGCCAGCGCGTGTTCGGCGGGCTTCGCATAGTCGATCGCATGGCCGCGCTCGTTGTTACGGAAGTAGCCGGCCTCGAAGCCAACTAGAATCTCGTTGCCCCAGGACCAGATCCCATGGTTCGCGGGCCAGCCGCCGAATCGCCCCTGTTCCTTATAGACGATCACGTTCCGCGCCGGTGTGGAATTCTCCGCAAAGCACAGACAATTCAACCCGGCGCATCCGAGCGTCAAACCCAACAGTGTTCTAATTTGCACGATCCATGATACGCCCTAGAAGACGTACTTCAAGGCCAGTTGGATGTTCCGCGGCGAGTTGCCTTGCCCGCCGATCCTGCCGAACGTAGCCGGCGCATTGATGTTGGCTGCAGGGCCGCCGAAGACCACGCGGTTGAAGATGTTGAAGAACTCGGCGCGGAACTGAATCCGATGGGCCTCGTGGATCGTGAAATCCTTCAGCACGCTGAAATCCTCATTGAACAGCGCAAAAGTTCGCACGTCGCCCAAGACCGGCGGCGCGTTACCCAGGGTGAAGGCTGCCGGCTGGGCAAAGGCGTTGACGTCAAGATAGCGGTCGCGGGCCGGATCGAAGCTGCCCCGCGAAACGTTGGTACGCGGCGCCACGCCCAAGACTCGGTCCGGCCGGTTTCCACCGTTGGAAAGCGGGATCACACCGCCGCCGCCAACCCCAATCGGCGTGCCGGATACGTATCGTTGAATCGCGTTCACCTGCCAGCCACCTACCATCACGTTGGCCGCACGGCCCGCGCCGGAGACAAAGCGCTTGCCCTTACCGAAAGGCAACTCGTAGCCCCATGACAACACCAGGTTGTGCGGGGTGTCAAAGCCGGCGATGCGCTTCTCCAGCCGGCGGTTGTTGGTGTCCAGCGGGCGCGACCCCGCCGCGTCATCTCCCAATCCCGTGTAGCCGCCGCCGCTTACGATGCTCTTCGAAAGCGTGTAAGCTGCCAGGAAACTAACCCCCGCCGAATAGCGCTTCTGCAAACGCATCTGCATCGCGTTGTAAGTGCTCCAGCCGATCGGCTGATAGAGGTTACGAATATCGGAGAACTGCGGATAGGGCCGGAGCGACTGCGACACCGATCCGGTGAAGCCTGTGTACGGCAAGCCAATACCAGCCGCCCGAGCTGCTGCCGAATTGATATCCGCATTTAAAGTGTTACCGAGGCTCAAGTACTTGAAGTGGACTTGGTTGATATTCTCCAGCCCCGAAGGCAGCGCCGTGCCGCGTTGGCCGACGTAGCCGATGTCGAGCAGAAACTGGCCGGGCAATTCGCGCTGGACATTGAAGGTCCAACTGCTCATATATCCGGGCTTGCCCGCGCCGGGATTCATATATTCGATCGTCCCGCCATTGGCCAGCGTGGGGCTGATGATGGGCAGCGTGCCGGTAAATGCGGGCACGCCGTTATCCAACAAAAGCGCGGGCACGCGGCCCGACGTTAGCTGCGGGAAATTCTGTGTAAATGAGAAGCCCGTTGAGAATAGGCCCGATTGGCGTCCCACGCTGGTTGCATTCGTCGGCGAGTAGAAGATACCGAACCCGGCGCGGATCACGGTCTTCGCGTTGATGGAATAAGCGAGGCCCAGGCGTGGAGAGAAGGCGCGCTTGTAGGTTGGCGTCAACTGGCCGCCCTTCTGGAGAAACTCCAGCGCACCCAGCCGCCCGCCGGCGCCGGGATTCGCTAGCGTCAGATTCAAGCCGGACTGCAGGCTATCGGCTTCGCGAATCACCGTGGGAACTTCATGCCGAATCCCCAGCGTCAGCGTGAGCTTTCGATTCAGCTTAAAGACGTCTTCCACGTGCCAAGCGTAGTATTGCCCGCGCATGTGTCGTTCCTTAGCGGGAATCAGCCGTTGCGCCGAGAACACTTGCCCCAATAGGAGACTCGCCACCGCATTCCCCTGTCGCGCAGCGTTGGGCGAACCGGTGTCGGCCGTCGACAGCGGGTTGAAATCATAAGCGCCGCTCAAGCCTCCATTCACGGTGCCGGCAAAGTTATCGTACTGGAAAAACCGGATGTCGGCTCCAAACTTAAGTTGATGACGGCCTTTGACCCACGTCATGTTGTCGATAAAGCTGATGTTGCGGTTCTGCGAGGGATCGTTGGGCTGTTGATTGGAATTGCCCAGCGCCAGACCACCGTACACATTGTTCACGTTGAAGACCGGGAAACCGGGCGAGTCCGCCGGCAGGCCCGGCAGCTTGTAAATCTCATTACCCCGGCGGGTGTCGCGCTGCCGGATCGGATTGCTGGCGGTGTAGCCTGCGGCGAAGTGGTGAAGCAGCGTCGGCCGGATCACATAGTCATGACTGCCACGAAACGCGATACCGTTCACCGGATTGAAACCCCAGAATCCGATCGGCGTAGATGGACCGAGCGGCGAATAACTAGGCGTGTAAGTGTAGGTCTTCCACATCGACACGCTCACCCGCTGCGCCGCGCTGAAGATATGATCACCTTTAAGCGACCACGTCTTGTCCTTAATTGGATTGGCCGTGCGATTCAAGTAGTTATTGAAATAATTCGGAAAATCTGGCTTGGGGATCAGCGGCATGACATTCTTGGCCACTGAGCTCAGCCGGTTGGCCGGAATCACGTTACCCGGAAAGGCCGTGCGCGATCCGTCGGCACCGGTGGTGGCGGGATCGAAGATCGGAATCAGACCGTTGGCGGCATCGAGGTAGCCGCTGAAGTCCCCCTGCTTGAAGGCCTCGGTGGGCAAGCTGATGAACGCACCGTTCGGCGCCGGCTGATTGCGCAGCCCCGTGTAGTTGAAGTTAAAGAAGGTCTTGTCCTTGCCGTTGTAGAGCTTGGGAATGATGATCGGGCCGCCGAATGATCCGCCGAACTCGTTGAATCGCACCCGCGGACGAACGGCGTTGAAGAAGGGCCGCGCGTCGAGTTTGTCGTTGCGGAAAAACTCAAATAGTCCACCGTGAAATTGGTTCGTGCCGGAGCGCAGCGTGAAGTTGATCACCCCAAAGCCGCGGCCATACTCGGCCGGGAACAACGAATTCTGCACCTTGAATTCTTCCACGGACTCATACGGCGGCGAAGTCTGTGCCAGGAAGCCCGGCGTTACTGCGAGTTGTCCGGAAATGCCATCGTAGAGCACTTCCTGACTGAAATCAGGGCTTCCGTTGATATTCTTTGACCATGGAATGCCGCTTACTCCCGGAGTCAGAAAGATGAAGTTCTCGGGTTGACGCCGGCCGCTCGCCGCCGTGGTCGCTCCCGAGCCTCCTACCTGAATGGGCAAATCCAGTATGGAACGCCGCTCGAGCACCGTGCTGATTTCCGGCGTCGTGGTCTGCAACGTAACGCCGGCCGTGGTCACCGTAACCGATTCGCTCACCGCCCCCAGCGCCAGTTGGAGATCCAGGTTCGAGATAGTCGCGGTCAGCACCCGCACGTTCTCCTGGATCGACTTCTTGAAGCCCTGCTTTTCCACTTCCAGGCGATAAGTGCCCGGCTGCAATCCACGAAAAGTGTAGACACCCGCCGAGTCTGCTGTGACCGAGTAGGCCGCGTTTGTTTGTCCACTCGTCAACTTGAGCTTGGCGTCGGGCACCGATGCGCTTGAGGTATCTGTTACCGTCCCGGTCAAACCTCCCAGGTTGCCCTGAGCCCAAACTCCGACACTCGCCATTGCAAGCGAAACAATCAATTTCTTGGTCATCGACATCGTACTCCTTGGTACTCCTTCACCGTGGGGAAACTATATCACTATTTCGGCACTTCAACCACCGGCAGCAGGATGTGGGACGGCCGCTCCGGCGTGTGGAATACCGTCTGCCTGGCAATCCTCACCCGCGTTGACACGCCCAGATCCTCGCCCGTGTTGGGGTTCCGATCGTACTGCGGGAAGTTACTACTGGCAACGTCCACACGGATGCGATGGCCGGGCAGGAAAACGTTCGCTGTGGCGCGCATGTCGATCTCAAATGGGTGTGGCTACTTTAGAACGACGCTCCAGA
The DNA here is from genome assembly GCA_043730365.1 of Acidobacteriota bacterium. GTDB lineage: Bacteria > Acidobacteriota > Terriglobia > Bryobacterales > Bryobacteraceae > VFZP01. Next base: position 5,302 of record JAYTKJ010000699.1, read on the forward strand.
CGGCAGGGTAGAGGCGTCGCTGGTCCTGCTCGATGTGGAAGTTCCAATAGAGATCGAAGTCGCC
>JAYTKJ010000700.1:0-7972 GCA_043730365.1 Acidobacteriota bacterium
GACGAGTTGCCCAACATCGGAATCAGGAATCCGCTCCGCCGCGGATTCTCTTCCAGAGGCCGATAGAAGGCCGGCGAATAGAAAATGGGAACGCGCCGAACCCGGAACCAAGTCTGGTAGGCAATCGCCCGATCGCCCGGGATGATGTCGAACTTCTGGCCTTGCAGCCGCCACCACGGACGGGGAATCCGGCAATTGGTGACAAACCCATCGTGGAGAATGTACCGGCCTGCCAACCGGTCTGCCCACCGGCCCTGGAATACGAACGGGGCACTGCTGGCCAGAATGCCCGGGCGTGGGTCGATCTTGGGCGGCACCGATCCCCGCACGTTGTAAAATCGGCCCTTCATTTCCTCCAGATAGTATTCTGCCTGATCGGCATCCAGGCTCTCGCCGCGCTCGAAGCTCAAGAATCGCACCCGCCCACGCGCCTCCGCATAGCCGGTAGTTTCGTTGTAGTCGATCTCATCGGCGCGCAACAGAAACTCGTCCGTCTCCACTTCGGCGGCGCCTCGCAAATAGAACCAGGGCCCTCGCCGGTCTTGTGTGACCGATCGCACATACATCCACCCGGTGCCGGGACCGTTGATCCTCGGCAACTGGGTTACCACGGGATCGGCGGCGTAGATAGACTGCGCAATGAGAAAAAACAGCAGAAGTGCCAGGTGAATCCCTAAGAATTGATGACAAAAGTACCGAACTATGTTATAGATGGAAGTCTGGGGGCCGTCTGAACAACGAGTCAGAGGTCCGGTTGTTCCAGTAAAGTGGCCCAATCGAAACCGTACCACGGTCCTGGAAGTATAGGCAAGTAAACAGATATATCCGCGTCCCGGTTGTGGGATCTCAAGAGCCATGCAAGAGCTCGGCGGAGGAAGTCCGGTGCGTTGAAGCAGCAACGTGCCGCAAAGTACAGAATGAGGGAGTCGGGTGCTTCGAGTGCCCGAATGCGGAAGTAACAGATGAATTGCCGATACTGCGGATCTACAAACGCTCCGTCGGATCACCGCTGCCTACGTTGTGGTCGACGGCTTCATTTGGCTGCGGCACGGCCTGCGCCAGATCTCTATCCTTTGGCGGGGGCTAGTGCTCTGGCTGCGGAGCGCAAACCACGCCACCAGGCGGTGCCCAACGCCGTTACTGAGCCTGTTCCGGAACCGATCCGCCGCGCGCCCTACCAGCCGGCTTTGTTTGCCACGCAAGACCTTGGCCGCATCGTACCAATCGAAGCCTATAAGCAGCGTGCGGCCGAACGGAGCCAGCGCGCTCAACACGCTGAATCGATCGTGGCGCGCCAAGCCGGCCCGGCGCCGCTGCAGCCCAATCTACCGTTTGGCCCGTCGTCGCCTCAATCGGGTGCGGTGGCGGCGCGCGGATCCGCTGCCGACGGTGGCTTGTCTGACTTGCGGTTTTCCGACGCTCCCGTGGCCATTCCCGTTCACCGGTTGATGGCTGCGGCCATTGACTTCGGCATGGTGTTGGTAGCAGCCGGCGTCCTCTGCCTGGTCATTGCCTTCGGCGCCAACAATGACTTCCTGCCGGGATCCCCTCAGCACTGGTTCGCTGGCTTGGGGCTGGCCCTGTCCGGACTCTACAAGCTGTTCTGGGCCGCCGTCAATACGGATTCACCCGGGCTGCGTTGGTGCCAACTGCGGCTCCTCCACTTTGACGGCCGGGATCCAGTGCGGCATGAGCGCTTCGCTCGCATCGCCTGGGCTCTGATGAGTGTAATGGCCGGTGGCCTGGGGCTGATCTGGGCCCTGGTGGACGAGGAGTCGCTGAGTTGGCATGACCATTCTTCCAAGACTTTCCTCACGCCCTTTTCGCAGGACAAGAAAAAGCCTCGTTAACCGTTTTCTTTGCAGCAGCACCGGCAGTTGAAACGCTATCCTTACAAGTGGATGGCTATTCAATTCGATCCCGCCAATCTTCTCGATACCATGGTCGGCCCAGGCCACGGCATTCCCAACTCAGAGGCCGGCCGTCATGCCGGTAAAGCGCTGAATGCGCTCAAGGCATTCAAGACGATCGTCGACAAGCCCGACAGCCCTGTCGGCTTTCCCCACCTGCCTTTCGATACCAAGGCGCAAAAATCCTATCTCGATTATGCCGCTACGGTAAAAGGATCTTACGACACGGTTTGCATTGTCGGCATCGGCGGCAGCGCCCTCGGTGCCTGGGCCCTCGATTGCGGCCTCCGCGGACCTCATCCGATTCAGCCGGCCTCCTCCAGCGCCAATCCGCGCCTGGTGATCATTGACAACGTCGATCCGGATTTCGTCACCGCCGCATTGGCTTCGATGAACCCCAGGAAGACCCTGGTGGTGGTGATTGCCAAGAGCGGAGCCACGGCCGAGACCGTTTCGGCTTTTCTCATGGCGCGCGAGTGGCTGACCAAATCGCTTGGCAAGAAAGCCAGCCAACGCATTGTGGCGGTAACGTCCGCCGGCCCTACTGACCTCAAGGTCCTGGCTGACCGCGAAGGCTACCGCACCTTTCCGCTGCCGGACAACGTGGGGGGCCGCTTTAGTGTCCTGTCGGCTGTCGGACTGGTGCCAGCGGCGCTTTGTGGCTTCGACATCCGCAAGATTTGTAAAGGCGCCGCGGTCATGACGACTCAGTCATGGAAGGAAGACCTGCAGTCCAATCCCGCACTTAACGCCGCGCTCCATCATTGGCTTGTCTGGACCAAATGCGGAAAGACCATTCAAGTAGCGTTCCCCTACGCCAACAAACTATGGGGCACAGCGTTCTGGTTCCGTCAACTCTGGGCCGAATCGCTGGGCAAGAAGTTTGACCGCCAAGGCAAGGTCATCCATGTGGGGCAAACCCCGATTGCCGCCCTCGGCACCACCGATCAGCATTCCCAGGTGCAGCTCTACATGGAGGGGCCGAACGACAAGACATTCACCTTCTGGACGGTGAAGAAATCCGCCGACCCGGGACGCATTCCCAAAACCGAAACCGGACTCGAAGCCATGGACTATTTGCCCGGTCAAACCCTGGCCAAGCTCCTCGACGTCGAGCAACGCGCCACCGCCGCCGCGCTCACCGAATCGAACCGGCCCAACTCCACGTTCACCCTCGACCGCATGGATGCCGAACATCTCGGCGCCTTCCTGCAACTCCTGGAATTCGAGACCGCTTTCTGCGGCGAGTTGCTGGACATCAATGCCTTTGACCAGCCCGGTGTCGAACTCGGCAAGCGCTTCACGTTCTCAATGATGGGCCGCAAAGGCTTTAACGAATTCGGCGATCGTTTCCGTGCTTACGAAGCAAAACGAGCTGGCCGCTAGCGGTCTATTACCGTAACGGCCAGGACCGGTACTCGCAGCTAACACCGATCTACTGCTTTCCCACAAACAGCCGCGTACAGTAGATCCACGGCCATGAGGTTACTTCTTAGTGGGGCCTGCGCGATTCTGCTGGTTTGTTGGGGTGTCTCTGGAAGAGCGCAGGCCCCGGCCGTCGAAAACATCATCTATGTGGAGCCGGTGCTGCGCCTCATTACCCAGTGTGAGTTGCGGCAACTAAGCCGGCACGAGTTAACTTGTGAGAGAGACGGGTGGCCGCGCCAAGTCTCGCTTGCCAAGAGCATCACGGTCTGGAAAGGCCAGGACCGGCATGACATCGCCGCACTGAGAGTGGGAGACCAATTGGACCTCAAGCTCGGCCTCGATGCCGACGGCCACGAGGTAGCCACCTTCATCTGGGCCAATCTGGTCAAGATCGAAGGCGTGGTGGGCCGCGCCGGGTCCTACCGTTGGTTTCGTGTGCACCCGGTGATTCCCTTCTCCATTGGCGGCGTCGCCGCCGAACCGGTCTTTGCGCTGCTCGGGCCGGACACCAGCTTCGTTGGCCAAGCCCGCCGGACGGACCTGCGCCAGGGCACCCCGGTCATCGTCATCGGTGAACGTTTGGATAACCGCCGGCTCCGTGCCAAACGAATCCTGCTGGCCCGTCAGTAACGCCTCTATACTGGTGGTTTGACGAAGTTTCTTCTTGCCTTGATTGGGTTGGCCGCCGCCGGCGCACTTCTCTACTTCGGGCTCGCCGCCGGGCCGGCTCCTAAAGAAGTCGCCTTTGCCCGGGCCGCCCGCCAAACCCTGGTCAGCACCATCGTCACCAACGGCCGTATTGAGCCATCCGGCTACGCTGCCGTCCGCGCCCCACGCCAGGGCGCGCTCTTGAAACTGGCCGTGGAGAAAGGCCAGCCCGTGCAGGGCGGGCAGATCATAGCCGAAATCGACGGGATGGGGCTGGCCGCCGAGATCCAGGCCGCCGACGCGCAGATCGCCCAGGCGCGCTCGGAACTGGCGGTGTTTGACCGGGGAGGATCAGCGGCCGCGCTCACCGAAATCGACAACTCCGCCGCCTCCACCCGGCTGGAGCTCGAAACCGCGCGCCGCGAAAAAGACCAGACCGCCCGGCTGGTGGACAAGAACGCCGAAACCAGAGAGACACTAAACTCGGTTGAGAATCGCGTGCGGCAGCTCGAAGCTCGCCTGGAAGCCTTGACTCGCAGCCGCGCCTCGCAGCTTCCGGCCGGCGGCAAAGAACCGGTGCTGGCCAGATTGCGTCAGGCTGAAGCCGCGCGTTCCCTGGCCGAGCAACGCCTCGCGCAGGGCACCGTACGCGCGCCCGCCGCCGGCGTGGTCTATAACGTCGCCGTCAGGCAAGGCGCTTTCTTGAACCCGGGCGATCTCATTGCCGAGCTCGGCCGCACCGGCAACGTGAATGCGATTGTCTATATCGACGAGCCGGAGTTGGGCCGGGTGTCCAAAGGCATGCCAGTCAAGATCACCTGGGACGCCATGCCGGACCGCACGTGGGAAGCCGTGGTAGAAAAGCTCCCCACGCAAATCGTGCCGCTGAATAGCCGCCAGATTGGCGAAGTCACCTGCACGCTGGCCAACGAAAACGCGCTGCTCCCGCCAGGCGCCAACATCAACGCCGAGGTTCGATCCAGTGAGACGGCAGGCGCGCTAGCTATTCCCAAAGCAGCCTTGCGCCGCGAAGGCATCGCCACCGGAGTGCTGGTGTTGGTGCAGCCGCAGAACAAACTGGAGTGGCGCAACATTGGACTCGGTATCGCCAGTGTTACCCACGCCGGCATCGCCAGCGGCTTGCGCGAAGGCGAGTTGGTGGCGCTGCCTGGCGAGACAACGATTACAGCCGGCGAAACCGTCGTACCGAAGCTGCCTTGAGTTACTGCCATGATCTTATAGAATCTGCCCATTGCCTTCGACAAAGCAACTATCGATTCGTGGTCTGACGAGGAAGTGGCGCGCTTCAAGCAAAAGCGCCCGCCTGCCAGACTGGGGCTGGAGGCGTCGGGCGGCCCCCGTCGTCGCCGAAGGCGATTCGTGGTTCGACTATCTTCCCGGAACCGATGTCATCGACTGCCTCCGCCTCTTCCACGGTTGCGAGATAGAGAACCACGCCAAAGCCCGGGGATACCCTCGAGAATTATGATCTTCGGGGGGCGGTCAGCGGCTTTTCTGAGCGCCGTGAAAGATCTGAAACCCAAAGCCTTGCTATTCTCGGCAGGCGGGAACGACGTGGCCGGCGATAGTTTCGGCGGCTATCTCAATCACCGGAGCTCCAGACTGCCCTTTTTCGCCAGGATATCGTGGTCCACATGATCGATACGGTCTTCGAGCGATACTTCAAACACCTGATCGATGCGGTGGCCGCCGCGAGCCCCGCCACCACCATCGTGACTCACGGCTATGGACACACCCGGCCAACCGGCAAGGGAGTCATCAACTTCTTCGGTTTCCATTTCGTCGGCCCATGGCTGTTGCCGGCTCTACAAAGTAAAGCGATCGATGATCGGGATAAACAGTTCGACTGCGTCGTGCAACTGATGGATCGCTACAACGCCATGCTCGCCAGGCTGTCCGAACAGAATCCCAGATTCCGCTATGTTAATCTGCGTCCTATCATCAATGCCGACTCAGACTGGGCAAACGAACTGCGTTTGAAAAACAGCGCTTACCCTGCGAGTGGCCGCCAAGATCGCCGAGGTTCTTCGGAGCCTCTAATTCAACGCTACTTCCCCTCAACCTTTTTTGCCGGGAACCATCCTCCCACGGCGTCCCGCAGCTTCGATAGATTGGTCAGCCCCGCGGCCACCGTGCCCGCCAGCGCCGCGATCTCGGACTGGAACAGCAGCACCGCCAGCGCCGCCAACCCCGCAAACGCCACGGTGCGGACGTACCCCCAGCTATCGGCGGCTTCCACGTGCTCCCATTCGTGCAATGCCGCGCGGGCGGCCGGACGGGCTGCTTCCTCGCGCACACGTGCGCACAGGGCCGGGGTAGGCTGCAGGTCTGGATTCAGACACAAGTACCCCTCTGCCAGGAGCCGCTCAACTTCTTTGCGCTGACCCGGATTCGCCAGGTTCTCCGTGGCGATCTGCACCAGCAGAAACCGGTCGTCTTCGGACTTTAAGCTATCCCACGACACTGCTGGTTCGGCGGTCACTTCGATGTCGGTATTCCCGCGCGCCAACTGCGTGTGGATCCAGTTTTCCTTGGGGGGCGCGGCCGCCTCGCCAGGTGCCAACTCGACGTCGGCGAAGAAAAGATTCCGCGCGTTCCAGCGGACCCACTTGAACATGGCATACAGCAGTAGGCCAAAACACGGCCAGACCAACCCTGCCGGCCAGCCCCACCCGAAATGACCAGACGGAGCGTACGAAACATCGAATTCCTGATGCCGGTAGCGGGCGACGGTATCGTTGGGAATCGGCATCCAATGGCTGAGCTCCTCGATTTGCTCCACGATATACCGCGACAGCGCGTCGCGCCCGCCGGGCGCGCGGTCGAACGGTGCAGGCGGCGCTACCCGATAGACAGGCCGTAACGCCGCCACGTGATTCTGGATCGCTTCCGAGTAGGCATTGTCCGCGGCGGACGCCCGCGCCGACAGCACCGCGTCTGCCTCCTGCTGTTTGATCCACACCTCCTCGGTCTTGATCAGCTTCCCGTATTCGTGATCGAACACCACGCGGAGGAGTGCGGCCGACGGCAGGATCACCAAGCAGATCAGGGTCAACATCCATTGCGCCACATGCCACACCGGTTTGGACTGCCGCTGTCTTGCGCCCGCTCGCGCCGGATCGCTACCGCGGAAATGCAGCGCGCTACCGGCGATCAGCACGATCGGTGGCGCCGCCAGCCAAACGGTCCAACTGCCCAGACCACACGCGGCCACCATGGTGGCAAAGAGGATCGCCAGCACAATCGTGAATCGGCGATACAGATCCCGCAGCGAGTCCTGCGGCCATAGCCAGGTCCCCAGCCGGTCCGCCCGCGGACAGGACCCCGCTACGGCCTTGCCCCGCGATGCCCGCTCCACCACCCACAGTGCCGCCGCCAGGAACACCAGCAGCGTAAACAGAGGCCCCAGGCTCAGCAGGAAGATGTGCGCGAACGTCGCTACTTCCCCCGAGGTGTCGCGGAACGTCACCACGTAGAGGCCCGAGGGCCCGCTGCCTGCGCGTCGCACTCCTGTCAGCGGCGCGATGAAGAAGCGATGCGGACGCTCGCGGTAGGAGCTGGCAATCAGGGCATCGCTCTGTGTGTCCGGGTCTTCGCCCTGCGCGATCAAGTGTGAGCGGAACTCGGAGGCCTCGCCCACTTCGGCCAGCAGGTTCTCACTCAGAGAAAGCCGCGCGTCCGAGTGGTAGAGAATCGTGCCTTCGCGATTGATGACAGCGAAGCCGTAGCCGGCTGGCAGCGGCTGCCGGTCCACCGAGATCAGCTTCAGCGTGGCGACGGCGATGTAGCCGTCGCCGATGCTGGACGGCGTTGAGAGAAACGTGTAGAACTGGCCGTCGGTGATCGAGCGGCTGGGACCGATGTAGAAGTCGGGGCCCGCGCCCATCCGATAGAGGTTCGACGGACGGTCGCGAACCATCCGCACATACGGTCTGTTCGGTACGTTCACCAGTTCGGCCGTCTTG
>JAYTKJ010000701.1:0-19346 GCA_043730365.1 Acidobacteriota bacterium
AAGCCGGGGCGAGGCGAATCGTCGTTACCCATGTGCCACTTGCCGATGAACGCGGTGGCATAGCCAGAGTCGTGCAAGAGGCGAGGCCACGTGACCAACTGGTGGCTGAGGGCGTTGCGGGCGACGTTATCGATCACGCCGTGAGAGTGGGCGTAGCGGCCGGTGAGGAAACTCGCTCGTGACGGAGAGCAAAGCGGGGTGGTGACGAACGCGTTCCGGAAATTCGCGCCTTCGCGCGCCAGCCGGTCGCAATGCGGCGTCTGGGCAAACGGATGGCCGGTGCAGCGCAGTTCATCGAAGCGCAAATCATCGACCAGGATGAAAACGAAATTGGGGCGCGAGGGAGCGGCGGTCGCGGCAAGGGAGGGCAGAGCAAGCAGATCGCGTCGCCGCATGGAACCTCAATATTACATTCTGCGGAACCTTTGGCGCGCTGGCAAGTAATAGCCCTCATGGTGCGAGATCTGCGTCATGCTCTCCGTATCCTCGGCCGGAACCCCTCCCTCACCCTGCTTGCCGTTCTGGCGATCGCGCTGGGCATCGGCGCCAACACCGCCCTCTTCAGCGTGGTGCGGGCCGTGATTCTGCAACCACTGCAGTTCTCCGAGCCGGAGCGGCTGGTGAGGTCTGGGAGACGCGGCCGGACCGGGGCGTATTGAGCAACGTCGTCTCCAACGCCAATTTCCTTGACTGGCGGGCCCGGAATCAGGTGTTTGACCTGATGAGTCCGCTCTACGTCGGCACCAGCAGCGTCATCGGCCCGGGCGAGCCGGAGGAAGTTCCCACTCAGACGGTGGGCGAGGACTTCTTTCCGATACTTGGCGTCGCGATGCAGCTGGGGCGCGGCTTCACGGCCGAGGAGTGCAAGCCCGGGGCACCGGCGGCGGCCGTTCTTTCGGACCAGTTTTGGCGGACCCGATTTGCCGCCGATCGCGGGGTGGTGGGGCGGGCGCTCCGGCTGGGAAGCGACTCGGCCACCGTGGTGGGCGTCGCACCCGCGGGACTGCTGGCGATTAGCGACCGGCCCCCGATGCTGTGGCGAAACGTGCGGGTGGCCGGGGTGAATTCCAACGGTACCCGCGCCGGTGGGCGAAACATGTCAGTGCTCGCGCGCCTGCGACCCGGGGTTACGGCGGACCGGGCCAACCAGCATATGGTGGGCTTGGCGCGTCAACTCAAGCAAGAGTATCCGCAGGCCAACTCCAAGTGGAGTGCCCGCGTGTCGCCGCTCAGCGAAGAGATGATGGGCAAGGCGCGGACGCCCCTTTTCGTGATGCTGGGCGCGGTGGCTTGCGTGCTGCTGATCGCGTGCGCCAACGTAGCAAATCTGCTGCTCACGCGCGCGGCGGGGCGGACTCGCGAGCTGGCCGTGCGGCTCTCCCTGGGCGCGACGCGTTGGGCCTTGATTCGCCAATTGCTGGCGGAGAGCCTGACGCTGGCGTTGCTGGGAGGCGTGGCCGGCATCGGGCTTGGTTGGTGGATGCTGGAGGTGTTGAAGGCTACGGGGCCGCGCGAGCTGCGCCGTTTGGACCGGGCCTCGCTGGACCCGGCGGTGCTGGCTTTCACCCTCGCGCTGACTATCGGCACAGGCTTGCTGTTGGGGCTGGCGCCCGCCATCACGGCCACCCGGTGGTTGCTCGGCGCGGCCATGCGTGACGGCGGTTCGCGAGGGATGACGGCGAGTGGCCGGGCCAACCGGATTCGCGAGGCCTTTACGGTGGCCGAAGTCGCGCTGTCGCTGGTGTTATTGGCCGGGGCGGGTCTGCTGCTGAAAAGCTTTGCGCGGCTCACGGCGGTGGAGCCGGGGTTCCGTGCCGACAAAGTGCTCACCATGAACCTCTCGCTGTCCGGCACGCAGTATCGCGACGAGAAGGGCGTCCGGTTTTTCGCCGAACTCAACCGGCGAGTTCGAACCCTGCCGGGAGTGGCGAACGCGAGTAGCATCACTTTCCTACCCTTCAAAGGGCAGGGCGCCGGCACCTATTTCTGGCGCAACGACAAGCCGAAGCCCGCGCCGGGGCAGGAGCCGGTGACCGATGTCCGTATGATCCAGCCCGGCTATTTCGAGACTATGAACATCCCGGTCAAGCGTGGCCGCACGTTCATCGAGGCCGACAACGATGCCAGGGCCCCGCTCCGTTTCGTAATCAACGAAACACTGGCGAAGGAGCTTTTTCCCGGTGAGGATCCGACGGGGCAACGGCTCATTGTGCAGATGAAGACCCAGAATGCTCCGGAGGAAATAATCGGGGTTACCGGGGATGTGCGGCACAGCGGGCTCGATGGCAAGCTGCGGCCGATGGTGTATTATCCGCAGGCCCACCTGTTCTTTGGCTTCGGCACGCTGGTGGTGCAGAGCGCTGCCGCCGCCGATCGGATGTCGCTGGCGCGCCCGATCACGGCCCTGGTGCATGAATTGGACCCTGAGCTGGCGGTGGCCGAAGTGGGCACGATGCGGCGTTGGATCGACGAGTCTGTAGCGCGGCCCAAGTTTCAGTCGCGGCTGCTGCGGGGTTCGCCGGGTTGGCGCTGGTGCTGGCCGTGATCGGTATCTATGGCGTTATGTCCTATGGCGTGGCGCAACGACGGCATGAGATCGGCGTCCGGATGGCGTTGGGAGCACAGAAGAGCGACGTGGCGCGGATGATTCTGGGGCGCGGAGTGCGGCTGACGCTTGCCGGTCTGGGCATTGGGACAGCGGGCGCGGTGGCGCTCGGGCGGTATCTGGAGACGCTGCTGTTTGAGGTCGAGTCGACCGATCCGGTCACGCTCACAGCTGTCGCAACTCTGTTGCTGGTTGTGGCGTTAGCGGCAAGCTGCGTGCCTTCGCGGCGGGCAGCCAATCTTGACCCGCTTACCTCGCTGCGGTACGACTAAACTGCGGGAGCCGGAGCCGCGGCAGCAGCCGCAACCGGCGCGGCAACCTTCTTCTTGGCACGAGACTTCTTCTCAGCCGGAGGTTGACGGTCGCTCTTCTTCAAATTGGGCAAAACAATCTGGGCGACGAATTTCTTCTCGCCGTGTTCGTCAAACTTGATCACGACGTACTCTTCGTTGCAGGAAAGCACCGATCCGAGGCCGAACTTTGTGTGTTCGACTTGCGCACCGATAGCGTAGGCGGGCTTAGTAGCCATTACAATAGTCTATCATGAGCCTCACCATCAACGACCAAGCCCCCGATTTCAACGCTGAAACCACCCAGGGCCCCATCCAATTCCATGAGTGGATCGGCGATAGCTGGGCCATTCTTTTCTCGCACCCCAAGGATTTCACGCCCGTCTGCACCACCGAACTCGGCTACATGGCCGGGCTGACCGCCGAGTTCGCGCGCCGCAATTGTAAGGTGATCGGACTGAGCGTGGACGCCGTCTCGAGCCACGGCAAATGGGCGGACGACATTGCCGAGACCCAAGGCCACCGCGTCACCTACCCGATGATCGGCGACCCTGAGCTCAAAGTCGCCAAACTCTATGGCATGTTGCCGGCGGACGCGGGCACGACTTCCGAAGGCCGCACCGCCGCGAACAATGCCACCGTCCGGACGGTGTTCGTGATTGGCCCCGACAAGAAGATCAAGCTGCTGATGATCTACCCGATGACGACGGGCCGCAATTTCAACGAAGTGCTCCGCGTGCTGGACGCGATGCAGCTTTCGGCCGCTCATCAGGTGGCGACGCCGGTGAACTGGCAGCCCGGCGGCGACGTCATCATCCCGACTTCTGTTTCCGACGACGAAGCGCGGCGGAAGTATCCAGACGGATTCAAGACCATCAAGCCGTATCTGCGCACGGTGGCGCAGCCGAAGTAGTGATGGGCTGCGTAATCGACCATCTTTCGTCCGATCATCTGGTGCGCGTGATCAACCGGATCTACCTTGACCATGCGGCGCGAGAGATTGTTATCGAATGGGAACGATCCGGCGCCGGAGACGCGCGGGAGGCGATGCACTTCCGGCTTGACGTGCGCCAAGGGCCGAGAAATGGGGCGATGAAGGAGTACTTCGAGGTGGTGGAATACTCGCCGGGTCCGCGTCCTCCCCGGGCGGCGCCGAAACCTCCTGAGCCCCGGCCCGATGGGGATCCGTCATCGGCCTCCGCCTCCAACGTGTGGGCGCTGGCCGCGCGGGGGCGGTTTGAGGAAGCGCACGAGCAATTGCTGCGCAATGAGACGGATCGGCAATCGCTGGCCGAGCAGATCGGGGCGGCGGCATATGCGCATGCCTTCGACGCCGACAGCGCGGTTTATGACTGGTTGAAAGATTGGTGCATCGATCTGTGGTATCAATGGGGGGCGCAGTCGACCAGTGGTGGCGAAGGAACGGCGCGGCGTGCGGTGATGGATGTGGCCGAGCGGCGGTTCGAGGCACTGGAACGGCAGCGGCTTCAGTTCAGGCCGCGTACAGCTGCGCCGCAGTGAAGCGGAGGCCGAACTCGGGGAGCGTGAAAGCTTCAGTGCGCAGCAGACTGCCGCGTTTGAACACGCTGAGAGTGCCGAGGCCGGGAACTGCCAGCCAAACGTTTGGAACGCCCATTGCCTCGTACTCGGCGAGTTGGGAAACCAGGGCACTCTGCCGGTCGTCGGAGACGATTTCCATCGCTATCAAAGGAGGTTCGACGACCGAACTTGGCTGGCTGCGGAACACCGCGATGTCAACCGCCCGGTAATGCATCGGCGCCGTCTGAATCGTCAAGGACGGATATGTGAATAAGCGACCATCCTTTCGCCACGGATACGCCAAGCCGCAGAAGACGGCTTGCGTGTTAGAGTGTGGAACGGTTAGCGCGCCACGTTCGATCAATTCTCCCTTGACGAAGGCCGGATCGCCCCGGTCCGAAATGATCATCCGCTTGTAGTCGGCCTCGGAAGTTAAGTTTGCAGTCTCCACAATAACCGGCCCCCAACTCCAGCCTATCGTATTTCAGGGCATTCGCCCTCGGGCAAACTGGGTGCTACCGCTGGAAGGAGATCCAAGTTGTCCAACCATTGGTCCAATGAATGTTGTTTCCCAATCAGAGTCCCGTTGATCAACAAGGACAGCCACCCGACCTGGCCGCGCCGGCGTGTAGTCCTACGATTCTCGTCTCGGTTTCAGGCATCTAAGATCGGGTGTAGCGCTCAGGTGTTGATGAAGAGGAAAGAAACTGAGATTCAACTCAGCTCCCCACGATTTCGATGGAACCAAAGCAGCTAATGCGGCAATTCCACGGTCCGCGCCACCAGGATCGCCTTGTGCTCCTTAAGGCTCTCCAGGACCGCCGATGCAACCACCGAGTCCGTCTCGATAATCGCCACCGCGCCCAAAGGATCGAGGCCCGGCACGCCCACTTCCTGGCGGCCCAGGGAGAAGTTGGCGATGTTGATGGAGTTCTTGCCGAGCACGTTGCCGATGTGCCCGATTACTCCCGGCACGTCGGTATTCTTGAGATACAACAGATGCCCGGTGAGAGCCGCCTCGCAAGGGATGCCGTCAACGTGGAGCAACCGCACCTTGTCCAGCACCAGCGAACCTTCCACGGTGGTGACGCCGGAGTCGGTTTCGAGTTCCACGCGAATCGAGTCGACATAAACCACGCGCTTTTCGTGGCGTTCCTCCACAGTAAGTCCGCGCTGGGCGGCGATGGGCATGGCGTTGACGATGTTCGGCTTCTGCTGCATCGAACGGCTGAGCATGCCCGCGATGGCGGCGTTGCGGATCAACTGCGTGTTCATTTCGGCAATCTTGCCGCGATAGGTGATGCGGACCGCGCGCGGGTTGCCTGCGGCGATATAGGAGGAGAAGGTACCGAGGCGCTCGGCGACATCGAGCCACGGGCCGACGGCCTTGAACTGCTCGGGCGACATCGCCGGCATGTTCACGGCAGCCACGGCGACGCCCTGCGTGAGGTAATCCACCATCTGTTTGGCGATGCGGATGCCCACGATTTCCTGCGCTTCCTCGGTAGAGCCGCCGATGTGCGGCGTGGCCAGGAGGTTAGGCGCGGAAAGCAACGGATCGCCTTCCTTGGGAGGCTCGGGGTCAAACACGTCAAGCCCGGCGCCCGCAACTTTGCCCGAGGTGAGCGCGGCGGCCAACGCGGCCTGATCGATCAATTCACCGCGCGCGCAGTTGATGATGCGCACGCCGTCCTTCATCTTGGCGATGGACCCGGCGTTGATCATACCCTTGGTTTCCGGCGTGACGCCGACGTGCAGCGAAATATAGTCGCTGCGGGAAAACAGCGCTTCGATGTCCACCAGTTCCACGCCCATGTCCGACGCCAGTTGCGAACTGACAAACGGATCCGCGCCGATGATGGTCATCTCAAACGCCTTGGCGCGCTGCACCACCTCGCGACCGATGTTGCCCAGACCCACCACGCCCAGCGTCTTGCCTCGCAGCTCGTTGCCCAGGAATTTTTTCTTCTCCCACTTGCCGGATTTGGTGGAGGCGCTGGCTTCTGGAATCATCCTCGCCAGCGAGAGCATGAAGCCCAGCGTGTGCTCGGCCACCGAAACAGCGTTACCGCCCGGCGTGTTCATCACGAGCACGCCGGCTGCGGTGGCCGCGTTCATGTCTACGTTGTCGACGCCCACGCCCGCGCGCCCGATGACGCGGAGCTTTGGCGCTTTGTCGAGCACCGCTTTGTTGACCTTGACGGCGCTACGTACGACGAGCGCGTCGCAATCGGCCAGGTGCGGCTCGTAATCCTTGGGATTGGAAACGACAATGTTCCAACCGTCAACGGCCTTGAACTGCGCTACTGCAGCCTCGGCAAGGGGTTCGGCGATGAGGACCTTCACGCGGTCACCGCCTGGTTGACGCCCGCCGCTTCGGCATAGACTTCCTGTACCGCGGCAACGCCGGCGCCATACTTCACCGGATAGCCGTTGGCCACCAGAATCACTTCCAGCGCGCCGATGGTGGCAAACAGGTCCGCGAAATCGAAATAGCCCAGATGCGCGATGCGGAAAATCTGGCCCTGCATCGTGCCTTGGCCATTGGCGATGATCATGCCGAAGCGCTCTTTGAAGCCCTTGACGATCTTGCCGGAGTCCATGCCTGCCGGCGCCTTGATGGCGGTGATGGAGGAGCCGGGGCTGCCCGGGCTGAAGAGCTCGAGGCCCAGCGCCAGTGCCGCGCGGCGAGTCGCCTTGGCCAGGAGTTGGGCGTTTTCCACCAGCTTGTCCGGGCCAACGGACTTGATGTATTTGAGCGACGCACCCAGCGCCAGGATGAGCGACGTGTTGGGAGTCCAGCTCGATTCGCCCAGCGCGGCGTTGCCGGCTTCCTTCTTCAGATTGAAATAGAAGCGCGGGAGCTTGGACGTCTCGTTGTGCTTCCACGCTTTGGGGCTGATGGCCATGAAGGCGAGGCCCGGCGGAATCATGAAAGCCTTTTGCGAGCCGCCGATCACCACATCGAGGCCCCACTCTTCAATCTTCAATGGCATGGTGCCGAGACCGGTGATCGCGTCCACGACGAAGATTGCGTCGGTCTTGGCAATGATCTTGCCCATTGCCTCGATATCATGCGCCGCTCCCGTGGACGTTTCCGACGCTTGAATGAAGACGCCGCGCGCATCGGGATTGGCTTTCAACGCCGCTTCCACTTCCTTAGGAGTGACAACGTCGCCATACTCCTTCTGCAGCACGACCGCGGTCAATCCATACGCTTTGGTGATGGACTGCCAGCGTTCGCCGAACTTGCCGGCCGTGCAGACGATCACCTTTTCGCCTTGCGAGAAAAGGTTCGATACCGAAGCTTCCATCGCCCCCGAACCGGAGGCAACCAGGGGCACAACATCGTAGCTGGTGCCCATCACTTCTTTGAGGTCGGTGACGCACGCCTTATAAATGTTGCGGAAATCCTGGGTTCGGTGATGCAGATCCGACGCCATCATGGCATGTAGCGCCGGTGGATAAAGGGGCGTAGGGCCCGGTGTGAGGAGTCTGGTTTTCTTGATATGCATGGTCTGAAAAAACTCGCGCCGGGATGGCGGGAATGCGGTTGGATGAAACCCCGGGCGCGTTAGCTTCTAGAATAGCAAAAGATGGCACTAATGGATCGAGTTCAAAAAGACATGGTCGAGGCGATGAAGGCCAAGGACGAGGCACGGCTCGGCACAGTACGGATGATTAAAGCCGCGCTGATGAAGCATAAAGTCGATAACGCCAAGGAGATCGACGAGGCCGGCGAGATGCAGTTGCTCAATATGATGCTGAAGCAACGGCATGAGTCGGCTGATATGTTCCGCAAAGGCGACCGGGCAGAGCTGGCCGAGAAAGAGGAGCGCGAGGCGAAGCTGATCGAGAGCTACATGCCCGTGTCGGCCACGGAAGCCGAAATCGATTCAGCGATCGAGGGCGCGGTGGCGGAGACCGGCGCGACGGGGCTGAAGCAGATGGGCGTGCTGATGAAAGCGGCGCAGGCGAGGCTGGCCGGCAAGCGCATTGACGGCAAGATGCTCAGCGAGAAAGTGAAGGCGAAACTAAGTTAAGGCCGGTTAATCTAACCTAACTTGGCGATCACCGCGTCGGCGAATTGGGAGGTAGTGGAGCTGCCGCCCACATCGCCGGTGAGGTGCTTGGCGTCGCGATACACACCCTCGATGGCATCCTGCAGGCGGTCCGCCGCCGGAACCTCCAGCATGTGCCGCAGCATCATCACGGAGGAAAGCAGCAGCGCCGTCGGGTTGGCGATCCCGCGTCCGGCGATGTCCGGAGCGCTGCCGTGTACGGCTTCAAACACCGCATGGTCTTCGCCGATATTCGCGCCAGGCACCACGCCCAGGCCGCCCACCAGACCCGCCGCCAGGTCCGACATGATGTCGCCGTAGAGATTGGGCATCGTCAGCACGTCGAATTGCTCGGGCTTCGTCACCAGTTGCATCGCGGCGTTGTCCACGATCAATTCGTTGTATTTGATCTCCGGGTAGGCGGCCGCCACCTCACGGCAGCAGCGTAGAAAGAGCCCGTCGGACAACTTCATGATGTTCGCCTTATGGACCGACGTGACTTTCTTCCGGTTGAACCGGCGCGCGTAGGTAAACGCTGCCTCGGCGATGCGCAGCGAGGCCCGGCGGGTGATCACCTTGAGGCTGGTCACCACGTCATTCACCACCTCATGCTCGATCCCGGTGTAGAGATCCTCGGTGTTTTCGCGGAAGATCACCATGTCGAGGCTGAGGTCGTCAAACCTCGTATGCAGGTTGGGGATCGTCTTAACCGGCCGCACGTTGGCGTATAGGTCGAACTTCTTGCGCAGCGCCACGTTCACGCTCTGGAAACCACCGGCGATCGGCGTTGTCACCGGGCCCTTCAGCGCCAGCTTGTGCCGTTCGATGGCCTTTACGACCGGCGTCGGGATGGACTCGCCGGTTTCGCGAATGATCTTCTCACTGCACTCAACGCGCTCCCAGTCAATCCTGACGCCGGTGGCATTGAGGACTCGCTGGGTGGCTTCGGCGACTTCGGGGCCGATGCCGTCGCCGGGGATTAGAACGATGTTATGTGTCACGGGAGGATTGGTTTTCGGATGCGGCTAAAGGCTGTGAATTTTGATCGTACCAGAAGCCGCGGCGAGCGATATTAGAGGTATGACCGATCAGGAGAAGATGCGCAAGTGGGTTGAGACCTGGAAGAAGTACGGGCCGGAGCTGGAGGCGATCCGCCAGCAAGAGGTTCGCGACGCGGATAATGCTCTGTCGTTGGCGCAGCTTGGACGCGCCTTCGACTACGCTACCCGATCCTGCCCACCTGGCGAGTCGTCGGGCATGATTGAGATGCAGCGTCTGTTCGCGAAACTGCGCCCATGATTGATCTCCTTGACGTCGCGATTGAACTACAAGAGTTCTGCGATTCACAGAGCTGGCGCTATTGTTTCATCGGCGGCGTGGCCGTGCAGCGCTGGAGTGAGGTCCGCCTGACGTGTCATCTTGACCTCACGCTCCTTACCGGGTTTGGAAAAGAAGATCTTTACATTGATGCGCTCCTGACACGATTCGCCGCTCGCGGCGCCAACGCGGCTCAACTTGCGCGATCGCGGAGAGTGCTCCTGTTATCCTCCAGCACTGGCATCGGCATTGACGTATCCCTCGCGCGCTCCCCTTTGAAGAACTCGCCGTGGCTCACGCCACGCCGCACGAGTATGCGCCCGGCGTGATCCTCCGCACCTGCTCTGCCGAAGACCTCGTGGTGATGAAGCTCTTCGCCTCGCGCCCGCTCGACATTCGCGACGCCGAAGGAGTGGCCCTCCGGCACGGCAAGGAACTCGACTGGCGGTACGTCGAAGAGCAACTCGCGCCGCTGGTTGAGCTGAAGGAAGAGCCGGAGATCATGCAGACGCTCGCCCGCATACGCCGGCTCTTATAAGGCCGGCTCTCGCTAGAGTCCTTGTCCTAAGAAATGTAATTGTCAATCTACAAGGCCACTTCTAATTCCGGCCGCACCACATGGCGCTACCAGATCGACGCCGGCCGCGATGAGCAGGGTAACCGCGTCCGTGCCGGTGAAAGCGGATTCCGCCTCGAGCGCGAAGCTACCGACGCCATGCACGCGAAGATGCGCGAGTTCAAGCACGGCTTGGTGAACACGTCGGCAACGCTGGCAAGCTTCGTCGAGCAGTGGTTGCCGTACCACACCAAGTCGAAGCCACTGGCTCCGAAAACAGCCGAGCGTTACGTGTCGTTGGCCGCCCATGCGACGCGCGCGCTCGGCAAGCTGGCGCTGAAGGATTTGACGCCTTTCATGTTCGACGACCTGTACGTGAAGCTCGGCGAGACTCTCAGTGCGAAGACGATCCGCGAGGTTCATAACGTCATGCACGTTTCGCTGAAGCGAGCCGTCAAGACGAAGCTGATACCGTTCAACCGGCGGACGGATGCGATCTCCCGCGGATAGATCAGAAGGAAGCTGTAGCACTGAGTTCCGAGCAGGTGACGGCTTACCAGCAAGCTGCAGACCGAAGTTGGGCCGGTCTCCTGATCCGACTCGCTGTCGCGACCGGAGCGCGCCGCGGCGAACTACTCGCGAGCCGTTGGTCGGATCTGGATTGGACAACGTCCAAACTTCGGATCGAGCGATCGGTGTTTCAGGTGAAGGGCAGGATAGGCTTCAAGACGACAAAGCAGCGCCAGGCGCGCACGGTCACCGTTCCCCCATCGCTCATCGAGTACCTGAAGATCTATCGCGAACAACAAGACCAATCGCAAGCGCTGTTCGGTGCAGACTATAGAATCGATCTCGATCTCATTTTCGGGGATGCGCAGGGGAACCTGAGGAAACCGGACTCGGTAAGTTGGCAGGCTCGGTACCTCGCAAAGAAGGCAGGACTCGGAGCCAGCCTGCACACCCTACGCCACACACACGCATCGACATTGCTACAGGCCGGTGTCCCAATCGCCAACGTCAGCAAGCGCCTGGGCCATCGGGACCCTCACACGACCGCGAAGATCTATCAGCACGCGCTGCCGGACACCGACCAAGATGTAGCCTCAACGTGGGACAAATTGATGGCGGAAAAGCCTGAGGCGAAGCCCGTGGCACAAATTGGCACAAATCAGGAAGGAGAAAAGGGACAGGTCAATTGAAAGTAAACGACTTAAGTTGGCGTCCCCAGCGGGATTCGAACCCGCGTTATCGCCGTGAAAGGGCGGTGTCCTAGGCCGGGCTAGACGATAGGGACGCGTCGGTTGGACTCTATTAGAGAGTCTTGAGGTAGGCGAGCAGATTGGCCTTTTCGCCTTTATCCAGCATCTCTTCGTAGGCAGGCATGCCATTGCCGCCTTCGTTAACCTTCTTGCGAACCGATTCTTCGGTCGGCTTGGTCTTGCCGTCCGCCAGGGTTTCCTTCTTGAACAGACCCTTCAAGCCGGGGCCCATCTTCTTTTCGTCGCTGTCGGCGTTGTGGCAAACGGCGCACTGCTCGAAAACTTCTTTGCCCTTGGCCGCATCGCCAGCGGCGGCGGCTCCGCCCTTCTTCTTGTTATCCTGGGCGAACGAGGCGCCAGCCAGCATGGTTAAGCCGAGTACGATTGCGAAAAGTTTGGTGATCTTCATACGGAAGGAGACGAACCTCTCAGACTTTTAGTATACAACGACCTTGCGGTTTTCGGGTACCGTCGAAAGGGTACGGGGGCTTCACCGGTAACCCCTTTCCGAAGCCGTGACCGCCAGGGAGCGGTTTTTGTGCCCCCAAGCCCCCTGCCCCGGCCCGGATATACTCTCACCATGGGACTCAAGATCATGCGCTCCGTGGCCGATTTCTTCAGGCGCTGGTTTGGCCGGCCCGGCAACCCGCCGGATCCTTACGCCTATATTGGGGTGCCTAAAAGGAGGGGGCCTCAGGACCGCGCCGGCGCCGTAGCACTCGAAGAGCCACCGGCGTAGGCTAGCTCCAGCGGGCGTTGCTCGTAACCGGGCGGCGGCGCGGGGTTGGTGTCGAAGTCGCGGACCAGCGCGGCGAGGTACGAGTCGAACGGCGTGTACGTCAGGCCGAGTGCCGCTTTGCCAAGGCCGTTGTCGAGCGAAGACATCCAGGGTTCGCTGAAGTGCGAACAGTTCGGCATGAGGCCGCGCTCCCATAGTAGCTTCGGCGAAAGACGCACGATGCGAGTCTCCGCACCGAGGCGTGCGAGGAAGCCGTCAATCGTCAGCGTCTCATCCTGGCCGATGTTGAAAGCTCCGTCGACCCCGGCCGCGATCGCTCGCATCACTGCTCGCACGACGTCTTTGCCGTAGACGTGCCGAAGCGGCAGATGCGGCCCATCCGGCGCCAGGATCGGTCCGCCGTCGCGGACGCGCGCCAGATAGTTACGCATGCGGTGGAAGTGATCGCGCTCGCTGTTCACCATCGGTAGGCGCAGGATCGTCATCGGAAAACGAGCGGCGCGGAGCGCGTCTTCAGCGGCGCGCTTGTGAATGCCGTAGGACCAATTGTCGAGGTCGAATTTCGAGGTCGTGGGTGCGGGAATCGTAGGCCCCGCGTAGTCGCGCTCTGCAAACGGCCGCGTGAGTCCTGCGCGCACCAGATAGACTTGGCCCGTGCTGAGCATGATGTAGAGCCCCGTGCGGCCATCGAAGCTTCGTGCCGCCGCCTCGGCATCGGCGCCATTGTAGAGCGTGGTATCGATCACCACGTCGAAGCTGCGCGAGCCAATCGCCGCCGCCAGCGCCGCCGCATCGCTGCGGTCTCCGTGAAGCCGTTCCACCGCCGCCGGGAGCGCTGCCGATTGCGTCACCCCGCGATGAAAAACGGCGGCCGCGAAACCGGCCTCGAGCAATGCCGTGGCAATGTCCGGACCGAGGTTGCGCGTGCCGCCGATGATGAGCGCGGTCTGGGGCAACTTACTTGAGTTGCTTGATACGGATGTTCTTGTAGCGGATCACGCTGCCCGGGTCATGCGCCTGCAGAGCTACGGTGCCGGAGCCGAGGACGCGGCCCGGGTTATCCTTGAGGCCCTTCCAATCGGCCGGTTGATCCCACTCCGAGGTCTTCTTGCCGTCGACAAAGATCGTGACCTTCTTGCCCTTTACGATGATGTGCTCGGTGAACCACTTGTCATCGTCGGCCACCTTCTCTTTGTTGTCGGCAACGGCATAGAGACCGCCGGTGCGGCGCCAATCGGTGTGGCTGTTGTTGACCTGGACTTCAAAGCCCTTGTCCGGCCAGCTCTTCTCCTGGTAGGCGGTATGGAAGTAGATACCGCCGTTGGATTTCGGACCAGTCATCACGTCCACTTTGAGTTCGAAGTTCTTGAAGTTGGCGTTCTTGCCGGTGTAATAAAGATGGCATCGCGAACCTTTGGCGACGATGGCCCCGTCCTGTACCGAGAACGAGTCTTCGTTTTCCTTGGCCTTGGTCCAGTCGGTCAGATCCTTGCCATTGAAGAGCGGCTTGAAGCCTTTTTCCGATTTGCCGGCGGCCATGGCCAACGCGGATACGAGAACAAACAGGGTCAATTTGCGCATAGTGCTTCCTAAGATTGTGTCACACCGAGGCCGGGTCGGACCATTGGAGGAGTTCAGATTTGAGCTGATCGACACGCGGGCGATGGGCGGCGCTTTCGGCGAGGTTGTTCATTTCCTTCGGGTCGTCGCGCAGGTTGTAAAGCTCGGGCGTGTCGCTGGCGTAGTGTGAGTACTTCCAGATCCCTTGGCGGATCATCGCTTTCGCATTCTTGCTCCGCAGAGCAAACTGCGAGTAAACGGGCTTGGTGCTGGTGCGATCGGGCTCGCGCAGGAAGGGGGTGAGCGGCTCGCCGTCCAATCCTTCCGGCACGGGAATGCCGCAGAGATCGAGCAGCGTGGCCATCAACGATGTCTGGCTCACCGGCGCGCGGCACACCGACCCGGACCTGGTAACGCCCGGCACGCGGATGATGAGCGGCACGCCCACCGATGGTTCGTAGAAAACAAACTTCTGCCAGAGCCCGTGCTCGCCTAGCATTTCGCCGTGATCGGATGAGTAGATCACCACGGTGTTGTCTTCGATGCCCAGTTCCTTGAGCGTGCCGAGGACTTGTCCGAGGCATTCGTCGAGGAACGCAACATTGGCGTAGTACATGGCAATGCGTTGACGGGCATTGGCTGGATCTTTGATCTCTGGATTGGGCGGGTCCGTCTCAATCCGACGTCGAATCTCGTCGGGCACCCGCGCAAGGTTTACCTTGCCATACGTATCCGGCAGCTTCATGTTCTCGGCGCGAAACACGCGGGCGTGGCGTTCGGGCGGCATGAAGGGATCGTGCGGCTTGAGGTATGAGCTCACCAGAAAAAAGGGATGCTGCTGGTGGAAGCGCTTGATAAAGCGGACGCTCTCGCGGGCGACGAAAGACTCGAAATGATCGCGCTCCGGGATGAGTGAGGCGCGGCCTACATGCACGAAGCCCTTGCGATCGTCGGTGGTGCGGTGGCCATTCCACGGGTCCCCAAAGTCGCGCCACAGATCGTCGATGATGGGAAGCCCGGAACCGGAATTGGCGCGGCCGAGTTCATCGGCATAGAGCTTGGTCTTGGGGCCGAGGTATTGGAACCAATCGTTGAAATCGAGGCGGTAGTCAAAGCCGTGCGTCTGGGCGTCGACGAAATGCATCTTGCCAACCAGGCCGCTCACATAGCCCGCTCGTGAGAAGTGATGCGCCATGGTCTTGATTTCGAACGGCCACGGCGTGGCGTTGTTCCACGTCTGGTGGTGATGCGTATAGAGGCCGGTGAGGATGGACGCGCGCGACGGTGTACAGACCGGGTTGGCGCAGTAGGCGTTGGAAAAGCGCGTGCCCGTGGCGGCGAGCGAATCGATCACCGGCGTGCGGGCCAGCGGGTCGTTGAGGTGGCCGACGGAAGACGGGCGATGCTGGTCCGAGAGCAGGAAGAGGACATTCTTCGGGGGCCGCGACGGCGCCACCAGCGGGGCTTGCGCGGAAGCTGCCAGAGCCAGGGCGGGAGAAGCGACGAATTCTTTGCGGGTCATAGTTTCACCAGGTCGCGGTTGGATCTTAGCTCATTCAGATAGAACTCGCGCTGCAATCCGGCGATAGAGTCCCAACTATACCAGCGCTCGGCGGAGACGCGGGCGTTGCGCTCGATCTCGTTGCGGCGCGATGGATCTTGGAACAGTTCGAGAATCGCGGCGGCCATCGCTTCGCCGGAATCCCGCACCAGCACATCGTGCCCGTCGCGGAGTTCGGCCAGTCCATTCACGCCGCCAGGAGTAGAGACGATCGCGCGGCCCATCGCCATCGCTTCCATGATCTTGATGTTAGTGCCGGCCGAGGCGAGCAACGGCGCGATGACAACCTCGGCGCGGCGATAGGCGATGCGCGGGTCAGAGACAAAGTCTTCTATCTCGAGGCCGGGCTGGGCCAGATTGAGTCGTGCTTTGTCGCGCGCGCGCTCGAGGAAGAACTGGTGGTTCTTGCCTGCGATAATGTGGAGTCGCGCGACGGGCACGGCCGCGACGATACGAGGCCAGGCGTCGCGCAAGAAGAATTCCAGCGCCAGGATATTCGGCAAATGCGAGAATGCGCCGATGAAAAGGACGCGGCCGGGTTCAGCCGGCTGATCGGGTGATGGCGGTGTGAAGCGCTCGAGGTCCACACCGTTGGCAAGCGTGATCGCGTGCGGCGCGCCGACCGTTGCCCGGTCTTTCTCCGACATCACCACCACCGCGTCCACGTCTCGCCAAGCCTGCTTTTCAAAGGCCAACCAGCGTTCATATTGCTGCCGCGTTTCCCAATCTTCCCCTTGGCGTAGAAACTGCTGGTAGAGGTCAAACGTCACATCGTGTTCCACCAGAACCGTACGCGCCGGACGGCAGTCTTTGGCATACACGGCCATCTGCGTGTACTCAAGCTGCGCGATGCCGGGCCGCCACTTGCGCATAGTCTGCTGCAGAGCGGCGCGGAACGGCGCGGTGTCGAACTCCTCCACCGTATCGGGCCTCGCGGTGAGCGGGCGGTCATGCCGGCCCGAACGCCGCACTTGGACTAACTCAACGCACAACTCCAGAACTTCGGGCGGCGGCGCGGCCAGTTGATCGGCGAAACAGACGAGCACCAGATCGAAATCGCGCGCGGCTCGCCGCAACAGGTTATACATCCGCACGGCGCCGCCATGTGTGAGCGGGAACGGCAGATACGGGCTGGCTACCATCACTACTGGCTTGCCCGCTCGACGCGCCGCGCGACCCGGGAAGACAGCGAGCTCGCCGCTGCCTACTGCCAGAACCATCGCCTCGTCCGCGCAATTGGGCGGTGCCGGACGAATCCAGTCGAGCCCCGAACGCGCGGCTAACGTGATCGCGTCAAAGGCGGCCGAGTCCCCTTTTTGCGTGGCGGCCCGAAGATTGAGACGGTTCAACGCGCGCTGCCAGAGCCTCTTGAACAACGCGGGCGACGTAACCGTGCCGGCGATGAACTTGAGCAGGTTGACCTCGAGCACGCGTGAGAGTTGATCCTCGGTGTAGTAGCGCGAGGTCGTGGAGCGATGGCGA
Source organism: Acidobacteriota bacterium (assembly GCA_043730365.1). Lineage (GTDB taxonomy): Bacteria > Acidobacteriota > Terriglobia > Bryobacterales > Bryobacteraceae > VFZP01. The sequence goes on from JAYTKJ010000701.1 coordinate 16,970, forward strand.
TGCTCAACTCGCGCTCCCGCGGCGAACACAGTAGGCCAGCCGCGTTGCCAGCCGCGAAAACCAAGATCAAGATCTTCCACATAAGCCGGCTCATAGGTCTCAAGCAACCCGCCGAGTTGCCGAAGTTTGTGCGCGTCAAAGAGCGAGCAACCGCCGCTGCCGTACATCACATAGGTGTGGTCTTCGCCTTCGACGGGCTCAAGGCAAGTAACAGGAAACGAATCGGGCGCCGGGTCCAGCGGCATCACCGCCTTGCCGGTCTCCTGGCGTCGCGCACCGGCCGGGAAGAAGATTTGCGCGGTGGAGCAGAACAGATCGGGCACGCAATCGAACGGCGCGCCGAGGGCGGTGATGAAGCCCGGTTCCACCACCATGTCGTTGTTCAACATCAGCACGTGCGAATAGCGGGCGGCAGCGATGCCACGATTAACCGCGCGCGCGAATGAGAGGGGCTGAGCGTGCAACTCGACGCGCACCGCAGGCCATTCAGCCGCCAGCCATTCCGCCGTGCCGTCATCGGAGCCGTTGTCGACCACGATGATCTCCTCCGGCCTTTCGGCGCTGAGTCCGGGCAAGAGTCGCGCGAGCAGCTCGCGGCCATTGCGCGAGGGAATCACCACCGTCACGCCAGGTTTCAGCGAGTCTGCTATCACCGGATCCGGCGCGGGCGGCAGAAAGTGGCGGCGGGCGATGATCCGGTTGGCCATGTCGAGTGCGCGCATGTATCGCCAGGGCCTAACGAAGGAGCGAGGATGGACCAGCCGCCATAGAAACGTATAGGTGGCGCCCCCCGGCCTCAGTTCCCAGCGAATGAAATTCTTCGTCCGCCACCACAAGTGCCGCGCGATCGTGGGCAGCGCGCGCGGTCGCAACATGAAATGATCGAGATTCTCGTTGAAGAAAATCGTGTTGAGTCCGCCCAGCTTCCAAGCCAACGCGCGCATGTTCCAGTACGGCATGCGCGGCTGCAGAATGACACCCACGAAGACGACCTGCTTGGCGGTGAGCGCTGACCTTACCGCGGCAAGATTCTGGTCCAGCGTGCGCCCTGGGCGATACGGAATCCAGTTGACACCGGGTTCCTGGAATTCGGAGATCAGGTAGAGCGGTATCTCGGGACGAATGGCGCGGAGCTTCTCAACAAGCGTGGAGATCAGGTCCTCGGACCCGGAAGCCACCGCCACCAGCACCGCTTCGCACATGGCATTGACTAGATCAGATCGGACAGGCAGGGCTCCAAACAGCCGGCCTGATGTTGTTCCCACATATCGATTGCCTGCAGACAGAAGCCGGTGGAAACCGGGTTAACGAAAGGCAGCAACTCCCCGTCGCGACGGCCGAAACAGTAGCCGCCTTCCAAGCGCGGATCAGAGGTCGAGTATTGGAACGTGGCGATGGCCGCGGCTTCCTCATTCGCGGCGTCGCGATCAAGCCCGACGATGCCCAGCGCATCCGCGTACAGGCGCACGCGCAGCAATTGGGCATAAACGTCAGAACGCGCAAACTCCGGCGCGAGTGAGTGCAGGTAGTGCGCAGTGCGAGGGATGGCGGCGGCGAGCAGCGGCGAACGCTCAGCGAGCAGCGCCTCCATATAGTACGAATAGGCGTGGAGGCGATCCATCACTTTGAGACGTTCGTTCACCCCAGGCAGAAAATGCGGATCGCTCTCCCGCGCTTGGGCCAGAGCCTGCCGCCAGTAGACGGCCAGCGTTGGATCGCCGCCCGCCATTTGAGAAAGATCGCGCCAAGCCAGCGCACTCTTGAGTTGGAAGCAGCCGGGCTCACGTGACCAGCGCTTTTCATACGGCCACGGCTCGCGGGCGGGCAACGAAATCACAGGGTGGATGGCGGTAGCCGTGAGATAGTGGCGCGCCATGGACCGGCCGGCGGCCAGGGCAACATCCAGCAGCCGCTGTTCGCCCGTAATGCGCCACACTGCCAGCAACCCTCGCACGATGATGCCGCAATCGAAGAAGTATCCCGGAGAGCCCGCGGCCAATTCAAAAGGGTGGGTTTCAAGCTCCGCGTTCCAGGCTGGAGCGTTGGTGAGGAAATGCGCGGTCAACGCGGCACGCTCCAAATAGATGGGTTCGCCCGTGCGTTTGTAGAGATAGGCAAGGGTGCTTGCCGCATAGCCCGTGATTTCCGTAGACACCGCCATTGGGCGCGATTCGGCGTTGAGATAGTAGCGCGTCACGCCGCCGCTTTCCGGGTTCTGGATCCCGGATTCGAGAAACCAACGACCGGCCCGGCGCAACGCTTGCGAAGGAGGCAAAACAGCCAAGAGAAGATTAGTGTAACATTGCGCTCAGGAAGCAAAGATGCGCAGACTGGCTTGGGGGATGTTGTGTTGGTGTGCCGCTATCTCACTGACCCA
>JAYTKJ010000702.1:0-3396 GCA_043730365.1 Acidobacteriota bacterium
GAAGAGCCGAGGCTTGATCGGGGTCACCGAGGTAGTGGCGCATCTGCTGGTGGTTGGGCTGGCGAGGGTTGCTGCGCTCATATTCGGCTCCTTGTTTCGGGCTAGCGGAAATCCGCCGAACTCCAGGTTAAAGCGTTTCCCTACCTGAACGTACTGGTAAATACCCCAGTTATCCAGGCAACGATCACGAGGTGCTGGCGATGGCTGGCGACGTGAATCGCTCCCCGCGCAAAGCGGCGCGAATAGCAGGCGCCAGATCGGTGACGGCACTGGCTTTGAGCACATAGCCCAACGCCCCAGCTTTGACGGCCTGCTCAAGCAAGCTCGGGTCTGCGTGGGTGGTCAACACAACCACGGCGCGGGTTCGAGGCGCCTCGAGCCGCCGAATGGCCTCAATCCCATTCATGACCGGCATGGAGATGTCCACCACCAGCACGTCGGGCTCATGGGCGCGGGCCGAATCCAGCAGCGCCTGCCCATCGAAAACCGCATCTACTATGTCAAATTCGGGCTCAAGAATACGGCGGATGAGCGGATGAATCCCGGCGTGGTCATCGGCGATCACCACCCGATAGGCAGTCAATAGATAGCTCCTAACCAACATTTCCCTTACCTGAGGATCATCGGAAACGGCCCGCAACGGAACTCGTGATGTTCCGAGGGCGGGAGGCGATTATGGAGTATCGGAAACCAGGCCGTGGCGCGCCGCGTAGCGGGCTAACTCGGCCATGGTCTTAAGGCCAGTCTTCTCAGAGATATTGTTCTTGTGGAACTCTATCGTGCGTGGTGAGACGTCCAGCACAGCAGCCGCTTCCTTTAACGTGCGGCCCTCGGCCAGCAATTGCAGGACCTGGCGCTCTCGCGAAGTGAGCACCGGTCCGGCCTCGCCTCCTCCGCCGGCCATCATGTTCTGCATCACATCGTTGGCAATCCGCGGCGTGATGTAAGTGCGTCCGTGCAACGCCTCGCGAATGGCGGTAACCAGTTCCTCGCTCGCCGCCTGCTTCAACACGTAGCCGGACGCGCCCAACCGAAACGCCTGCGTGGCCAAGGCGATGTCGGGGTTGGCGGTAAGAAACACGAAGCGCGTGGCAAAGTGGGCTTCGCGGCATTGGCGAAAAGCATCGAGCCCGTTGAGGACCGGCATCGAGATATCGACGACGGCCACGTCGGGTTTGAGCACCCGGATCTGCTCCACCAACTCCCGGCCGTCATGGGCCATACCAACTAGATCGAAATACGTTTCCAGAATACGGCGCAGGCCGTCCAGCACGATCGTATGATCGTCGGCGAGAACAACGCGAGCCAGACTCATGCTTGTGACTATTCTAGCGGCGAGGAGGCGCCGGTGCGGCGGCGAGACGTTCGAGCAAGTCCAGCAGTTGAGGTCCGGCTGCCAATTGATGACCGAACCGCATGCGCTGGTAGAGTTCGGTGGCCTCGGCGACTAACTGCCGGGGGGCGGGGCCGGGCAGCGCCTCCACAAACTCATCGGGCGTCATCCAGGCGGGCTTCTGAAAACCCTGGCGGCGCAGCAAGGTGAGCATGCGCTCGTAGAGAAGCGTGGCGTCGGATGCTTGTGCCTGGCCGCGCCGCAACTTCTCCACGCGCCGTCGCCTACGCCACCAGCCGAGCACCCCAGGCCCCGCCACGATCGACACCGCCAGGAGCAGAACCGCCAGGGCTGCCGCGGCGGCGGCGCGAGGCAGCCACGTTTTGGAGGCGGTCTTGAAGGCGGCGCCTGTTGAGTCCCACGTGTCGATCCAGTGCAAGGAGAAGGCTCGCGTGGACTGTCCCAGCCGATCGGCGAGAAACACTTGCCGTTCCAAGTCGTAGGCCACCACCCAATCCTGCCAAGTGACTTCGATGGCATCCATGTACAGACGCAACTTACTGTACAAAGTTTGGCCGGCCGCCTCGGGGTTCGATGGCGTGGGATCAAGAGTCACCCACCCGTGTCCGGGAAAGTAAGCTTCCACCCAGGCGTGCGCATCCGAGCCCCGTATCAGGTACCAGCCAGTAAGCGGATTGTGAGTGCCGCTTTGAAAACCGGTAGCCAACCGCGCCGGAATGCCGATCGTTCGCAGCATCAGCGCCAGCGAAGAAGCGAAGTATTCGCAATGGCCGCGCCGGCGTTCAAACAGGAAGGAGGCCACCGGATCGGGCGGCGTTTCCTTGGGCAACTCGAGCGTGTAAGGGTAGGTGACGCGCAGGTACTCTTCGATGCGTCGAGCCTTGTCTAACGCCACCACGTCGTCCGCCGAGAGACGGCGGGCCAGCTCGGCTACGCGAGGGTCGAGCTTCGGGAGGTGAAGGTAAAGATCGCGCTGCGCGGGCTCCAGCGGCAGGGCCTCGGCGCTAATGCTCAGGGCCGGGTCTTCTATGAAGCTCTGGATCTGGTATCGCAGTCCCGAGCCACTCGACAGCCCGAGGCGGAAGCCGTCGACGGGGGTTCGAACTACCGCCGACGAATCGACCGACAGGCCTTCGGGAATGCCGGCAAAGAAGAGCACGTCGCCGGTGGAATCCTTGAGCTGTACTTCATAAGTGATGCGACGGCCCGGGCGATGCAATTGCTGGGCCGACGCCAGCCAGGCGTGGCCATTCTCAATTCGCTGCATCTGCCCTGGCGACGGGGAGTTGAACCAGCGGCGTCCATCGAACTGCGCCAGAGCCGAGCCGCGCCACTTGAGTTCAAACGCGCCGGCCTGACGGATCTTGACATGAAACACGGCCGGTGAATTCGGCGAATTCTGCAGCTCGCCGATGCGGCCGAGCGTTACCTCGTTAGCGAAACCAGGTATGTGAAAGCCGGACGGCATCAAGTGCCGGAACGCGGCGCTGGCCGTACGCGGCAGAATGAAAAAGAAACCGATCCCGAGCACGAAGATCGACAAAAACGTGAAGGCCGCCACGCCCAGGACGCCGCGGGCAACCGTGTCTCGCACGGGCGGGCGCGCCGCCACTTCGCCCTTCGCCAGCGGCTTGCGGATCTCGCCCACTGTTTGCGTCACGATCGCAAAAGCCACGTAACTAAGCAGCCATAACAGATACAACGGGCCAGTGCTGATCGTCGCGGCGGCCAGTAGTTGAAAGAAAGTGACCAACTTGACGAAAAAGAAATCGCGGGGCGTGGTGGCGCGGATGGTCACCAGGAACGACATCAGTCCGGCCAGGTGAATCGCGGCCGAAACAAAATTCGCGGTCGCCCAGTATTCCACTCCAGCGGTCGTAAGGGCCAGCAGGGCCAGTATCGTGGCCGCACCCGCCGAGATCTGGATCCGCAGCCAGCCGGCAACCTGCGCCGCCCGAATCAGGATTGCCCCAATGGCCACGACTGAGATCAGCAGGTCTCGCACGTCGGAAGAGAGCAGCGCCAAGTGGCTGGTGGCAAGC
>JAYTKJ010000703.1:0-3644 GCA_043730365.1 Acidobacteriota bacterium
GGGCACGCCTCCATCGGGCGCTCAATGCCTTGCGTGAAATCTATTTTGCTTCCGAAGGAAGGAGATTGCATGAGCTGTAAAGAGGGCGCGCAACGCCTGGCACTCTATCTGGATGGCACGCTTGACCAAGACACCCGCCGCTGCTTCGAACTGCACTTGACTTCATGCGCCGAATGCCGTGAGGCGTTGGATCTGTGGACACGGCTGGATGCCTTACCCGAGCCTGCGCCAAGTCCGTCACTCCGCCGTGGTTTCGAGCGCGCTTTGGCGGCCGAGGTGTCTTCGCGCGTACCCGTCGCGGCAGTTCCTTGGTTTGCCTGGGCCGCGGCCGCGATGGTACTCGTCGGCACCGGTTGGCTCATTGGACGCCAACAAGCCGTCACTCCCCCGCCTTCTGAGTTGACGGCACTGCGGCAGGAGGTCGGCAGTTTGCGCTCGATGGTGACGATGAGTCTGCTTGCCCAGGACTCGGCCAGTGCCCGCCTCAAAGGCATCAGCTATGCCGAGCGCCTCCAAACCGGATCCCAGGATGTGACTGGCGCGCTGGTTACGGCGCTTCGCTTTGACTCCAACGTGAATGTGCGGCTCGCCGCTTGCGAAGCGCTGCGCTCCTATCGTGCGGATGCGTCCGTGCGCCGGGCCTTCGTCGACGCACTCGGGGCCGAGGAATCGCCCATGGTCAAAGTCACTCTGATCGACACTCTGGCTGACTTCGGCGAGCGCGATTCGGTTCGTCCCCTGCTTCGCCTCCGCTCATCCGGCGACGAAAATAGCGTGGTTCGCGAACGGGCCGCCCGCGCGCTCGATCAAATGAAATCGCGAGGAATCCAATGGGAGTAGCAATCTTTATCGCCCTGGCTCTACCGCTGGCCGCTCAGTTGGTGGAAGACAATCGCGTTGTCACGAGGCGCTTTCCGGTAAGCGCCGGTGGGGCCGCGCCAGAACTGGTCGTGTCCATCGTCACCGGCAACATTCGTGTCACGTCGCACGCCGGCTCCGAGATTGTCATGAACGCCAAGGTCCACTACGAAGCTCCGGATGCGGCCTCCCTGGCAGACCTTCAGCAACGGGTTCGCCTCGAGTCTGAGCAGTCCGGCAACAACGTGTGGATCGGAGCTGAGAGCGATGGATGGAACTCGGGGCCCGGTCACTCACCGCGCTCGCGCGAGCTTGGCTGGCGAGGCAAGGCTCCGGCCTCGTCGCCGCGAGAAGAGGGCCGCCGCTGGCGCTTTCGTCACGATATCGACTTGCAGGTGCCGCGCACGGCACATCTGAAACTCAGCACCGTCAATGGCGGATCGATCGAGATTGACGGCGTTGCCGGTGAATTCAATCTGAACAACGTCAACGGTGGGATCGAAGTAAAGAATGGTAGTGGCTACGGCCGGGCTCACACAGTGAACGGCGCTGTCTCCATCGGGTTTGCCAAGGCTCCCACGGGCCCCACGTCGGTAAGAACCATTAACGGAAAGGTCGATCTGTCTCTTCCTCCAGGACTGGATGCGGACTTCAAGATCAAGACCTTCAACGGGAAAGTCTATAGCGACTTTGCCATGACCGGCCGATCAACCGCATCCCCGTCTGCCCCATTGGAAAAGGGCATGAAGCGGATCTGGCGATCCAATGATTTCTCTCACACCCGCACCGGCAGCGGAGGCCCCGAGATTGAACTCGACGGCTTCAATGGCGACATTTACATACACGAAAAGAAGAACTGACATGCTTACTCGACTCGTACTCACCACCGCAATGATCACCAGCGCGTCGCTGGGCCAGGAAGCGTCTGACAAGCTCAAGGTATCGTTCCGTGACCCGTCTCGCCCCGGCACGGTCCGGCTCAGCCTGATCCACGGCAGCATCATCGTGAAAGGCCATAGCGGCCAGGAAGTCTTCGTGGAAGCGACCTCCCGCCGTCCGAAGGATGACGACGGCGAACCACGCGGGAAGGGTGAGGCCGCCGGCCTGAAACGGATCATCGCCCCTTCTTCCGGCCTTTCGGTGGAGGAAGAAAACAACGTGATGCGTATCGACGCTCAAACGCACCGGCGCGCGGCTGACGTCACGTTGCAGGTCCCATTCAAGACTTCTCTCAAGCTCCACTGCATCAACGGCGGAGTAATCTCAGTAGAGAATGTTCAAGGCGAGATCGAGGCTGAGAATATCAACGGTAGCATCACCCTCACCAACGTCGCCGGCTCGGTGGTAGCACACGCGCTGAACGGCAGCCTCACCGCCACGATACGTGAAGTCGACGCTGGCAAACCGATGTCCTTCTCCTCGCTGAACGGCAAGATCGACGTCACTCTGCCGGCTGCCGTCAAGGCCAACTTGAATCTTCAGTCCGGGCGCGGCGAGATCTATTCCGATTTCGACGTGACCGTGGGAGCCACCCCGCCGAAGGTGGAAGAGAGCAAGCGCGAAGAGGGTAAGGGCCGCTATCGTGTCAGCACCGGACAGGGCGCTGTCGGAAAGGTGAACGGAGGAGGCCAGGAAATCACGTTCAAGAACATGAACGGTAATATCTACATTCGAAAGGGCAAGTAGATTGAGCCGAACTGCGCTCGTAGAAACTCCTTGACCCCCGCTGAGCCAGTCAGCCGCACCCACGCTTCCTCGTAGTTCACGTCGAGCGCGAAGTAAAGGAAGGGACAGCAGTGCCGCTCGAGTTCAATCCACCTGGCGGCCTCTTCCAGCGGTGCGACGCTCAAGTCGAGGCGGAAGCCGAAGCCGTCCGCCAGTTCCTCCCACTCCCGGACCGCCCCGAAGAGCCGCTGGCCTCGCACGGAGTGTTCGCTCCGCTGCGCGGCGGTGAGTGCCTGTAGGTTGCAAGCCAAAGGAGCCGGTGTTGCAGTTGGTTTGGTCATCCTGGGAGAATACGACTTAAAGCGGACTTTAAGTCAAGCCCATGACAATCGGAGAACTCTCAGCGCGCACCGGAGTCGCCGCCTCAGCGCTTCGCTACTACGGAAGCCTTGGGCTGTTGGCCAAACCACGCCGCGAGTCTTCCCGGCGCGTTTATCCACCCGATGCCGCAGACTATGTTGCCGTGATCCAACTCGCGCGCCGCTGCGGCTTCCGGCTCGATGAAGAGGGCCAACTCATGCGAGGCATGGGCCAATCCGGACCGCCTGCCGCGCGTTGGCAAGCCCTGGCCGTGGCCAAGCGGAGAGAGATAGACCAAGCCATCGGGGAACTCCAGGCCATGCGCCGCCTGCTCGACCGCGTCGCTTCCTGCCACTGCCCATCGATCCGCGAATGCGGGAAGCTGTCGCGCAGGCGGTCATGAAGCTATCTGGCTTGCCGTCCCTGCCGCGCTATTTCGGCGAGGTGTTCGGCGGCCCGGAAGATCACCATGATCACTTCCATCATCACGCGGAAATAGATAACCCCGGCCAGGAAGAGCACTGGTGACAATAGGGCGAGCAGCAGGCCGACCCCGCCCTGGCTGATCCCCGTGCCAGCCATGATCAAAGCCCATATCGCCGCACCGACGATTCCCAGCACGTAAAGAACCTTGATCAGCTTGGACGTAATGAAGCTCGTGAACGTAATTGATTAGCGACCCAGCCGACCCCTGGGGAGGTTTCAGTAGCGGCGGAGCTTGGGCGGTCTGAGGTGGATTGAACAAATAGCACTGGAAATGT
>JAYTKJ010000704.1:0-5389 GCA_043730365.1 Acidobacteriota bacterium
CCCGGCTCGCCCGGATCGATGTGGCGCCGGTCACGCCCGCTCGGCCCGTTGGCCACGTAAGGGAACGTAGTGCGATAAGGCGCATCATTCACGTTGACACCGTCGCCCAACCGGTTGTTGGGGAAAATATTGAAGGCGGGATTCAGGACCCCGACCACCGCGCGAAGCGAGATGTCGACTACGTCGTCGCCGAGTCGCCTGCCGTTGGGGTATCCGGCGGCATCGCCGCCGAGCAGCCCCAATCGGCTCTGGATACCGGCGGCCGTCGGTTCCACCCCGGTGTTGAGGCGCAGCAAATCGGCAACTGGCCCGGCGGGCGTACCTGCAGCGGCGATCGGTGGCGCGTAGGTGACAAGCGGCAGCAGGTCCGTGCGGGGTGGGGTGGGGATAGACACAGCGCCCGCAGTGGCGGCGTTGATAATCCGTGCCAAGGTAGGATCCAGGAAGAAATTCGCGAACTGGCTGTCATTCTTCGGCTGATCCATACTGAACCGGTCTTTGAAGCCGGTACCGATCAGCAGTTCATTGATGAGCGGATTGCCCATGCGCTGAATCTGGCTGTAGGAGCCGGAGCTTACCGAGGGCAGCGGAGCGCGGCGCGCGGTAAGGCGCGGACGAGAGGTGGTGGCCCACACCCCGATCGTCGCCGCGGTGGAAGTGGCCGCCTCGACAGCGCCGGTGCGGGTGAGCATGGCGACTGGAACTTCAATGGCAATTGTGTTGACCGAGTACCCCGAGACAGTGTCCGAGGAAATGTTGATCGCAGCGGCGTCCTGCGCGGGCGAGAGAACGCCCGGCGCGATCACTGAGCGCAGATTCAGGGTGTCGAAAGCCGCTCCCAGATCGATCCAGAAAGGATCGTCCACGGTCCCGGCAAATGTCTTCACGCCAGCCGTGCCGCTAGTGTAAGTGCCCGCCGTGAAAAGAGCGTTGTAATCCATGGTCCGGGGACCCACGTTCGCCGGAACGGCGTAAAAAGGCGCTGGCCCGAACGAAGTCTGGGCTCCGCCTTTGAGCATCGTGACGGTGTAGGTCTGCCGCTGTCCGAGCCCAGGGCTGCTGAACGAGTCGATTCGCGGCGGTACGATCTGAGTGCCCGGCGCTACTGGAGCCGGCGAGTTGGCGGGAGCGTTGATGCCAGCACCCGCTCCGGCGTAGACCTGGAAGAGATTCGGCAGACGCTGTTCGGTGCTGAACCTAACCTGGAACACCACGTCTTCAACGGCGTCGTTGTTGTTGTCGACCTTGATCTCATAAAGTATTTCCGGGTCGAACGGAAACCAATTCGGCCCGTTGCCCGGCTCTTGTAGCGGATCCACGCACATGATAAGGGTGACGCGCGGGGTGGCGCCACCGTCGTAGCTGCGGAACGCATATACATCGGTTATGTCCGCCAGCCGATCCAGTGCAGTAATGGGAGCCTCTCTGTGACTGGAAGAGAAGCCGGGGGTCGTAGTCATGAGCAAGGCGAGACCGTACGCCAGTATGGGTTTGATCTGTTTCATTTGTTTTTTGTTCCTTTCAACGAAGTCTGTCGACTTGCCTTTCGGTACAAGCCGAGGGCGGCGAGACCAGTGCCCAAAACCCAAAACGCGGCAGGCTCCGGAACCGCCGTGGGGTTCACGACATTAAAGCTCACGTTTGCCGACCCCAGCGCCGCCGTGCCAGCCGATCCGCCGTCTGCCGTCAGGTCTACGAATACGTCGAAGGAAGAGCCTGATGCGGTTAACAAAGTGCCAGACCCGGGGAAAGCGACTCCGGAAAGGGCGCCGCCGGGGCAACCGGAAGGCGAGTTTCCACTGAATGAGCCCCCGGGACAGATATCGAGAATGCCGAGGGCTGCACCGTCGCCACTGGCGGAGGCCGAATCCAGACCCAAGCCCGCCGCCCCAAGTGCGCCCGTGGCGCTAAACCGGAAGATGGACTCAGTCAGGATACCCGGGCCGGCAGTCGTGTTCAGGGTGAACCTAAAGTCGGGATTAGGGCCCGGCAAGACCTGGACTAGGCTAGGGTCAATGATACTGGCGAACGATTGGCCAGGCACAGTCGTAAAATTTAGAAACGACGTCGAGCCGATCATACACCCGCCCGCTCCCAAGCTGATATAGCTTTGAAGCGTGCCGGGCAAACAGACAGGTGATCCAACGGCGAGCGAGGCCTGCATCAGCAGAGCTCCGATAAAGATGTAGCGGTGCATACTTTTCCTCCTTGCACAGAGGGGAGAGCGTCATAGACGCTAAGTGTTTCAAAAAAAGTCAAAACAATGCCTATTAGATAGTCCTATACGTACCGGTACCATTGGTCTCCAAACCTGCCAGTTACAGGTTCGGCGACGTTCGCGCTGAAGGCAGGCTTAAGCCGAATGAGCGCGGCCCAGTTGTAGCGGCGGTCTACCGGGAGTGTGCGGGAGCTATGGACAGCGTGGGGGCGTAACAACTCGCGTCGAAACAGGCGGGAGCAGGTGATCTTATCGTCGTTCCCGAATCATTAAAGCATGGGCAGCGAGCTCTGGATCGCGCGAACCACTGGTCAATGCTTCTTCTATCACGTCGCGCGCCTCTTTCTGGAGGCCATTGGCGAGGAGAGCAACGGCAAGCGCCTCAAGTGTTCTGGCGTCGCGCCGTCTGGCGGCCTCCGTTCGCGCAAATTGCAGCGCTTCGACGGGACGTTCGCCTTGGCCGGACAGATAAAGGGCCAGTTCCGCGTTGGCATTCCTGGTCCGGCCAGCGAGGGAGCGCGCCGCCAATTCAAAAGAGGCGCAGTGGACCGGATCTTTTGTTAGGGTGGCCAGCAAATATAGAGAGCCCACTCCTGCACTCTTCTCTGCTAGAGCCCGCAAGGTCCCGATCGCTTCGTCCTTCCGGCCTTGCGACAATCGAACCCGAGCCAGCAATTGCAGAGCCGCCGGCGAGTCTGGATTCTCTTTGAGCAGCGCCGCCACCGCCTGATCGGCGACAGGAAGCCGTCCGGCATTCAAATGAATTCTCCCCGCGGCAGTGAGCGCCGACTGCCGTTGTTCAGCGGTAGAAGCACGCGCATGAGCCGAGTTCAGCGATTCCAGTGCGCCTTCCCAATCGCCGGTCGCTTCTCGAAACCGGGCGACCAGCAACCAGCCTGAGAAGTCGCTCTTGCCGATCCGCAAGTCAAGCATCCATTGGATGTGCTTTTCGGCTTCCGCGTAGTTTCCCACTCCTAAAGACGCGGCGCCGAGAAGGCGGTACATCTCGACGTCGTCCGGCCATTCCTTCTGAAGCGAGCGGGCTTGCACCAAGGCGTTTCGATAATCTTCGGATTCCAATAGCTCGCGGAGCAAAACTTTTTGCTGCTCGAATGTCTCGGGACTGGCGAAAAGGAGGCTGGCGGACAGCGCCGCCAGCCCCATAAGGAGAGACACCGTTCTACGGGGCACAAGCCGGGCCCGCGCCAGCCGTACAACCCGGCTCGCCCGGATCGATGTGACGCCGGTCACGCCCACTCGGCCCGTTGGCCACGTAAGGGAATGTAGTGCGATAAGGCGCATGCTTGCGCCGACTCGGGCCGCAACCGCACCCACGCACGGTAGTGCGGCAGTGCAGCAGCCGCCTGATTCCGCGCCATCAGTAGATTTGCCAGCAATTCGTGCGCATCGGCCAGCATTGGGTCAGACTCCAGGGCCACCTCCAAATGCCGCTGCGCCTCGTCAAACTCGCGTGCTCTGCCCAACGCCACGGCAAAGTTGTACCGCACGGCGGCATCCTTTGGATTGAAGCGCAGCGCGGTCTCGAAATGACGCCGCGCATTTGTGAGATCTCCCTTCCCGGCTAGCAGGTTCGCCAAGTTGCCGTGTGCGTCCGCATAGTCCGGCTGAATCCGGATCGCCTCGCGGAACGCCGCCTCGGCCTTCCGGCCATCGCCGGAAGAGAGCAACACGATGCCGAGATTGCTATGAGGCTCCGGCAGATCGCCATCCAATGCAATCGCCTGCTCGATCGCTTTCGCGGCCTCTGCCATCTTGCCCTGCGCACGATAAGCCAGACCCAACTCATGCCACACGCCAGCACTGCTCCGGGCAAGCTGTGTTGCGCGCCGCAGCGTCTGTACCGCCTCATCCAATTGCCCCAAGCGGCGCAACGCTACGCCCAAGTTCTGTTGGGCAGCCACCATCTGCGGGTCACGCCGGATCGCTTCCTGATACGCCGACACCGCCTCTGCTGTCCTGCCGCTGTTGCGCAAGCCTTCGCCAAGATGAAAGTAGAACTCAGGACGCGCGAACGGGAACCGTTGAATTGCGCCGGCCAGCCGTGCAATGCCTCTTTCCGGATTGCTGCGGTCGATCACCTGCGCAAGTGCCGTATACAACTCCCTGGTTGGCGACGGCGGCAAATCCGATGGATAGTATAGAACCACCTCGCCGCGGTAGGCTCGGTCTCCTGTCTCATGGCGTTCGGCCCGGTCTGCAAGCAGATCGGCCGCCGGTTTGTGCCGCTGGATCAGATGATCCGTCGCCAGCGAGTGCACCACATCTTCGGTGCGCCGTTTTGGCATGTGGCAATCCGCGCAGCCAACCGCCCGCGTGTGTTTGCCTGCCGCCACCGCCCGAGTCAACTCCTCACCGTGACACTTTTTGCATGCAGTGTCATAGTGCTTTACCGCTCTCTCGCCTCGCGGAACATCGTGCGGATTGTGGCAGGTGGTGCACTCCAAGGCGCCCTTGCTTTCGAGGAAGCATCGCGACCGGCGAATACGGTAGACCGCGTTCACGATCTCGAACTTGTCTTCGCGTCCACTGCCCGGCGCATGATCGAAGAACAGCCAGTCATTGCTGAGCGGTTGGCCGGGCTGAAAGTCGAAAGGTCCCCGCTCATAGCGCGGCAGGGAATTCGGAAGCGGAAAACTCGTTGTCTCGAGGTGGCATTGGATACAAATTTCTTCTCGCCGCTCTGGACTCAGGCGCGCCGGATTCAGGATCGCCTTGCGAATTACCTCAGGCGTTGCCTTGCCGGAACCAGCCAGTTCGCTGTGCTTCCTACCCGGCCCGTGACAACGCTGGCAGTCAATCCCTCCGGGCAGCGGATTTAGATAGACTGGCTCGGCCAGCCGTTGTTGATGCCCTTCGGGAATCTTCGGATATCCGTTGTGGCAGAACATGCAGTCGTAGGAGACTTTGCGGCGAAACCCTTCATGGTCCGGACGGTCATATCCGGGATTCATCGCCCAATGGCCGCCCTTGTCCGCATACCAGCCCAGCGGCAGTTCGATGAGGGTGTTGCGGGGCGACCTGTGCAGGAAAGTCCGGGCGTGATTGCCGGATCCTAGTGTTGTGTAACTAAAATAGCTTGCAATAATTCCAAGGGCGTGGCATGCTTAGGCATGGCGCGCCCTGTTTCGGTCATCGACATCACTCCAGAAG
>JAYTKJ010000705.1:0-4728 GCA_043730365.1 Acidobacteriota bacterium
CTTCCACATCGAGCAGGACCAGCGACGCCTCTACCCTGCCGTCTGGAGCGTCGTTCTAAAGTAGCCACACCCAAATCAAATTCGAATTGGAAGCCACTCAGGAATCCAAGGACGATGCGTCGAGGCAAAGGCTACTCAAGATCCTGAATGCGATTGGAGGCAGCCGAGGGTTGGTCGAATCGAGCTATCTGAAAGGGCAAGGCCAGTTGAATCTCTGGGCGACACCGGAGCGGAGCCCGATCACCGTGTCGTTCACGTTCAACAGTTCTCCTGCATCGATCCGGGCGGAGTTCTCACTCGACAATCAGGCCTGTGTAGTCGGCTCAGGGATCCCATCTTCTTGCAAGGGTAGGGGCCTAAAACTGCCAAAAAAGCGCGGCTTCATTGCACCCGCCGAGGAACGCAAAACGATAGAAGACGTCGCCGCGGCGCTGCAACTCTTTCACGAAAATTCGCTATGGAGTTTATTCTCGGAGTTCTATGAAGGCAAGGCGAAGCTGTCCGAAGATGAGACCGGCCGCCCCCGGAAAATCGAATACTCGCGCGGCGGGACCAGCTATGCTGTGGAGTTGGAAGACTATCGGAAGGCGGGAGCCGCCGCGATGCATCCGGCCAAAATCGCGATTACCCCGGGCCCAGGCGCATATGCCCGGCTATCCGTCACTTTGGATTCAATCGAACCGGCCCAGCCAGCACCAGCCCGTTAGATTTATTCGGCGCTATTCGAGGACGATAAGAATCTCCATCTTGGGCTCGACGATCTCGCCGGGCGCAAACACGGCGACCTGACGGGAAAGCACGATGGCATCCCACAACGGCCCGCCCTGATTCAAACTGAAATACTGATTGTCCAGCTTCATCGGAATCGCCGCGGGCGGAGTGGGCGTGTGACGCAGAGTCAGCCCGGGCAAGGAATTCCGCACCAGTCGCTGAACGTCATCGAGCGACGAGATCTTCATCAGCTGCGGCACCTTCCGAATAAGGTCGTCGACGCCCATCTTGGCACTCACCGCCAGGAAAAACTGCGAGTTGCGAAAATGCTGGTGTTCGGTCACCATGCCAGACCAGATGAACCGGTCACGCACTTCGAGAGGCACGGGCACGAACTTGGACGGAATGACAGTCTCCATCAAGTCGCGAATCTTGTCATCGAGAAGCGTGAAGCAGCGGCCCAGGTCGTTGTGATCGTAGTCGGGCAGGTTATCCGGGTGCGCCTCAAGCGAAAATGTCGCCAGCGCTCCGGCAAGGCGCAACATCGACACGTAGGCGGGCTCCGGATGGCCGTGGCGGACTTTCCAGATATGCTTCAGCTCCGGAAGATAGGAGTTGACGGTGTGCAGGAGCCAGAAATTGGCCGTCTCGGACGGGGAGAATTCGGCCAGGACCTTGCCGCGCTGCCGGCGGGGGGCCGACAACGTCGTGCTCTTGGTGGCGAGGATCTCAATCTGCCGCCGCAGCAGCATGCTGAGATAACCGCTCGAGGCGAGATTGAGACAGGGCGCGGCGAAGCGTGGATTCAAGATCGGATTCCCTGCCGCATTTCGAGTTACCTGCGCGATACGGAAACAGGAAAAACCGTCGCGGTACTCATCTTCGAAGAGGACTCGGAAGGTCCGGCGCGCCACCTGCACCGGCTTCTCCTCGCCGCTGCCCGCGTTGTCGTCGGTGACCATGCGCGTTTCGGCCAGGTAACGGGTATTCGGCGGAGCCCCGGCCGACTCGACCCGGGCCGCCCCGGGGATGGTGAGCGGCCAAAGTGCGCGCCGGGTATGGGAAATTGCACGGGATCGCCGGCAGCCACTTCCGCGGCTTCCTCTTCCCACATCTCGAAGACCAGGTCCAAGACCGCTTGATCGGTAGTCACGGATTCCGCGAATGCCCGCCGCTCATCGAGCGGGAGGTGCTGGGCGCGTTGGATGATATCGAACGCCGCCCTCCAGTGCTCCTCTTCTAGCCGGGCGTGTGGGGTAGGGGTGGACATGGTTCCAAAGCAAACGCCCACTCCGGATTATATTACGGAGCTAGCGCTCCAGGAGCCACACGTTGTGATCCCAGGGCATGTCCAGAAAGGCGCCGGCGGTGGAGGAGGGAACAAGTTCGCCGCGCCTCATCCTTAGGCGTCGTTACCGCCTGAGTAGCCGAACGTTCTGATCTCTGGGGACATCCAGAAAGGCCAGCCGCTTGCCATCCGTGGAGGGCACCACCCAGTAGCCGACGTCATGCACGAAGCGGCTTCGCCCATTCCAATCGATCAGCCGCATCTGCGAATCGTCAAGCGCCACATACCAACCGCGGCCGTCCGCCGTCCAGGTGGCTTTCCCAACTGGGGGAGGCCCGTCGAGCCGGATCTCCGTTTCGCGGGCGGGGCCACCCAAGTAGACGATCCGAATGGTGGCCGGGAGCTTATAGACGTTGGTCATGGCCACCATCGTGCCGTCCGGCGACAGATCCCAATCTCCAAAAACCGTGGGGCCCGTGGCGATGCGGGCGAGTTCCCGGCCCTTGCCCTTGACCGGATCCAAATCGTAGAAGACGGCTTGGCCGTTGTCCAATTCCCGCAACACACAGCGGCTGGCCTTGTACAGACAACCGAACTCCTGCACGGGCCCGCCGGTGGGCACCGCTTCGGGTACGCCGCCGCCGATGGAAACTTTCATCAGGTTCCACGTTCGCTTGCCACCCGCCGTACCGGCTTGCGCCTGGGTGACGGGACCGGACAGAAAGAGGACCCAGCGGCCATCGGGAGAGACCATCGGGTAAACCTGCGAGAGCGGCATGGCGACTAAGGCTTCCGCGTTTCGCTGGCCGATCCGATGCACGAACAGATCGTAGTTGCCCCGCCGCGCCGATTCGAATAAGACGGCGGCGTTGCCGGGCGTCCAGGCATGCGGGAAGTCCGTGGTGTCCTCCAGCGTCAAGCGGCGGGAGTTGATCAGCCGCGCGTTGCCCGGCTGCAGGTCGCCCACATAGACATATGGGCCGAAGCTGCGGTGAAATCCCGCGGCGATTCGCCGGCCGTCGGAAGAAGCCGTGACATCCTTGTCGAGCCCCGGTTCGATGTCCGTCAACGGCCGGGGTGGAGAAACGAAGTGTCCGGTGGCTGGATCCGTTCGGACTTCCACTAACCTGGGAGGCAAGGTGCTGTAGAGGAGCCGCCCATCGGGCAGCATGAACGGCGACACCAGGGGGCCGCCGGCCTCCTCCAAGATAAGCTTCCCGGTGACCGCGTCCACGGCGAACATTTTCGAGTGATGCCACTCCGACCTGTGACGCCTGCCTTCCTCCACGGTCCAATAGAGAATCAGCCGGTTGTCCGGGGACCAGACGAAGAACTTGAACGCCCCGGCGATCGCGCTCACCGCGAGGCGGCGCGGCTTGTCGCCCGCCACATCGGCCACCCAAATCTCGGCGCCGTTGGGCGACAGATAGGCGATCGACTTGCCGTCGTGCGAGGAGACTGCCTTGCGCCCCGATACCGGCAGCAACTTCGCCTCGCCGGAGGCCGGATCGAGGGTCCAGATTCGATACAAATATCTGTCTTCGGACAGGTCGCGTTCGCTCACGAGTAGCGGTCCCCGGGCGGCGATCCAGAAGATACTGTCGATCCGTCCGCCGGGAAAGCGCCTCAGCGGCCGGTCCGTGGTGCCCTCGAGATCGCGCCAGTGGACCATCCCATCCAAATCGGCGAAGGCCAGGCTTTCGCCGTCCGGCGAGATGGCGGAGGCCGTGACGTAGTCCTCCGCCGATTGCCAGGTGATCTGCTCGAATCCCGTCAGCGCCCTAGGCGCACTCCGCGCCGATCGCCAGATCGCGAAACCGGCGGCGCCCATCGCGGCCACCGCCAGACCCACCAGGACCGGGGACGGACGGAGACGCCGTACGGCGGGTTTCTCGGCGGCGCCCGTCAACTCGCGCAACGCTTGCGCGGCGTCTGGCCGATCCGCCGGTTTCTTGGCCAGGAGCCGGAGGATGAGCGAACTCAGCGCGGCCGGAATGCGAGCGCCGGCACTGGCGGGCACTACCGGCTCGTTCCATACAATCGCATGCGCCGTATCGAGCGGCGAATCCAGGCCGAACGGGTGTTTGCCGGTGGACATTTCGTACAGCACGACGCCGGCGGCGAAAACATCGCTGGCCGGCGTGGCCGATTCGCCCCGGCACTGCTCAGGCGACATGTAGCGGAGCGTCCCCACGGGCAGCCCTAGCGTGGACGTCAGACCCTGGCCGGCTGTAAGTTCCACCTGGCGGGCCAGCCCGAAGTCCAACACTTTCAGGTATCCATCGGGCCTCACGATGACATTTTCCGGTTTGAGGTCGCGATGCACGATCCCGTTGGCGTGCGCGGCGGCGAGCGCCTGGAGGATCTGGGACCCGCAACGGATGACCTCGGGTATCGGTAGCGGCTGGCGGCAAAGAGTCCGGAGCGAGACGCCGTCCACCAGTTCCATGACGATCACCGGAAAAGACTCCCACGAAATCACCTCATGCACGGTGACGATGTTGGGATGATTGAGAGCCGAAGCAGCCTGGGCTTCGCGCAGAAAGCGGCGCGCCGCCGAATCCGCCGCCGCGTATTCCACGGTCATGAATTTGAGCGCCACCGGGCGGCCGAGCTCCGAATCATGCCCTCTGTAGACGTCTCCGGTCGCGCCGCAGCCGAGGAGTTCCATCACCTCGTAGCGGCCAATCCGCAGGCCGGACTTGGACGCGGGCGAGTGATCCTCGACA
>JAYTKJ010000706.1:0-16010 GCA_043730365.1 Acidobacteriota bacterium
CCAATCGGCTGGTGGATGTCTTGGGCTTCGGCTTGGCCAATCGCGCCAAGCCTTGGGCTGACGTCATCTCTGCGGGTACTCCCGCTTGACTCCGGCAGGCAGACTGAGGGCCATCGTTTCCTGTTTGAGGTCCGCGTTTAACTTGACGTCGGAATAAGAAATGCTGGTGTAGTTGCCCGACGGCTCGATCAATTTCTGCAACACCGGATGGCCGCCCGATTCGGCAATACAAAGCTCAAACTTGCTGTAGTGTTGCTTCACTTTGGAATCCTTTGGATCGAGCTCGAGGCGCGAACACTTCTGGCCGCCCACCGAGTCTTCCTTCAGATACCTGACGTTGTAGGCCTTCTGCAATTCCTTGCCACCGGTGCCGAAGCCCAGCAGAATGAACTGGTCCATCAGGGACTTGTACTTGCCCAGATCCCACTCCTGCACGGTGTTCATCTTCGGGTAGAAAATCTCCACCTTGCGTTCGTTGATCGACACCTGCTTGTTGTCCGGCTCAGTGAAATTCAGGGCGACTCGGATTTCCTTGGCCTTGCCCCGCAGTACCCGCACCGTCGCCACTTCGGCGCTGTTGTCGTTGATTACAGCCACGTGGGTGACACGATCCATGCGGGCGGTCATCGACCGAAAAGCCGGGGCGGCGGCGTCCATGCGCTTCATGACGGCCGGCAGGCTTTGAGCATCGGCCACGCTCGCCACCGCCGCGAAGATCAACAGAAAGGTAGAAATGGATTTCATGGTTCCGCCGCTCAAGTAGACGCGAAAAGCTACGGCTTGGTGTACACCAGGTAGCCGCGGATGTCCTTCTCGGCGTCGAAGATCGGCTCCAGCCGTTCGATCATCCGGTTCCGAGCGCCCGCTTGCGAATGAATGAGTTTTTCGACGGTGACGCGCTGACCGGCGGCATCCAGTCCGGAGAGTAATTCGGGCTCAATCAGAAACCGGCTGCCCAGCCGATCCGTATCGACCAACACCACGTTCTTAGGCTTGGGCTGATCGCGGAACAGCTCGCGCGGGGTCAGGAAAATGAAGGCGAGGATTAACCCCACCATCACGTCGTATTGCCAGGAGGCTCGGGGATAGTCCCAGAAGATGAATCGCTTGAGGCTGGTGCCTTCGCTCATTACACCCCAGTGTAACGCGCACTACGCGGTGACTGCAGCGCCGGCGTGTTCGTTCGATTCGGCCAACTCGCCCAACTCGGCGCCGGCGGGATAGTTGACGCCCTCCCACTTGCCAACGACAGCGGCGGCCAGCATATTCCCCAGTACATTCACCGAAGTGCGAGCCATGTCCATGAGCGCGTCCACGCCAAGGATTAGTGTGACGCCGGACAGCGGGAGATCGAAGGCTGCCAGCGTGCCGCTCAAGATCACCAGCGACGCGCGGGGCACGCCGGCCACACCCTTGCTCGTCAGCATCAGCGTCAGCATCATGACAATCTGTTGACCCAAGCTCAATTCATGCCCGGCAGCCTGCGCTACGAAGATCGAGGCCAGCGACAGGTACAGCGTCGTGCCGTCGAGATTGAAACTATACCCGGTGGGCAACACGAAGCCCACGATATGTTTGGGTACGCCGAAGCGCTCCATATTGCGCAGCGCCAGCGGCAGGGCGGCCTCGCTGGTGGCGGTGGAAAATGCGATGAGCCAAGGCTGCTTGGCGGCGTTGATGAAGCGAGCCAAAGGAATGCGGCAGATCAGCGCTACAGGCACCAGGATTCCCACGACAAACAGGACCAGCGCGCCGTAGAGCGTCAAGACGAGCTTGCCCAGATCGATGATCACGCCAGGGCCGTTCTTGGCCACCGTCGAGGCCAGCGCGGCGGCCACTGCAAATGGCGCCAGGTACATCACGTAGCCGGTGTACTTGAACATTATTTCCGACAAAGACTCGGCGAATTCCACCATCGGCCGGGCCTTGGCGCCCACCGCCACGCAAGCCGCCCCGAACATGAAACAGAACACCACGATCTGCAGCACCTCGCCGCGCGCCATCGCATCGAAGATGCTGGTGGGGAAAGTATGCTCGAGGATCTTAACCAAGGTCACCGGCTCCTTGGCTAGGTTAGTGGCCTCGGCGGGCAGCGACATACCTGCTCCTGGGCGGACCACGTTCACCACCAGCAAGCCCACCGCCAGCGCCAGCGTAGTGACGATCTCAAAATAGAGAATGGCCTTGCCGCCAATGCGCCCCATCGTCTTGACGCTGCCCGAGCCGGCGATCCCGGCCACCAGCGTGCCAAAGAGCAGCGGCGCCAGCACGCTCTTGATCAGGCGTAGAAAGATGTTACTGACTACGGTGAGGTCTTTGGAAAACTCCGGCGCGGTGACGCCGAGGGCGACTCCCACCACCATGGCGATAAAGATCCAGGCCGTGATTGAAATGCGTTTCAACGTTCCCCCCACTTTAGCTTCTGTCGCAGTACATCGAAGTACAGCAAACGTGGCGGTCGAATAAGATTCAACGTGTGAGCGGAGCGGCGCAACACCAGGCGGTCTCCTCGCTTTAGATGTTCGCCTATCTTACCATCCGCATTCAGGTAGGCGTGATCGTCGGCGGCGTGCGAGATCACTTGAATCACCGCCGAGTCAGGCACAATGACCGGGCGAAAAGTGAGGCTGTGCGGACAGATAGGCGTCAGGCCAAAGGCCTGCACCGTCGGAAAAACGATGGGTCCGCCAGCTGAGAGCGCGTAGGCGGTGGAGCCTGTCGGCGTGGAGATGATCAAGCCATCCGCTTTGTAGTTGCAGACGAAATGGTTGTCGACGTAGGCCTCCAGGTCGATCATCGGCGCATCGGGCGCCTTGCTGACCACCACATCATTGAGCGCCAGGTACGAGGCGATCTTGCGGTTTCCGCGCTCCAGCGTGCATTGCAGCATGCGCCGGTGCCCCATCCGATGCTCGCCGCGCAAGGCGCGCTCCAGTTCCGGATACATTTCTTCCGGCGTGATCGAGGTCAGGAATCCGAGGTTGCCCAGATTGACGGCAAACAACGGAATCTGGCGGGCCCCGATGGCGCTGGCGGCACTGAGCAGCGTGCCGTCACCGCCGAGCACAATCACAAACTGGCACTCTTCGGGTACGCGCTCACGGACCAAGCCATCCTGCCGCCCCGCATAGACGGCGGTCTCTTTGTCATAACGAGCGGCGATCCCGCGCTCGGCCAGCCACTCGAGCAAGCCGGGCACGAGATCCTCGCCGCGCTGGATACCGGGGCGAGAAATAATACCGACGGATTTAATGGGCTGCATAGAGTAGAAACTCTCTGTTCCCTTCGGCCCCTAATATCGGGCTGGCGGTCAAATCTGTCCGATAGCCGAGCCGCTCGGCCGCTTCGCGCACACGCTGGCAGGCAGCCGCATGCAACGCCGGATCTTTTACAATACCGCCTTTGCCCACCTGCCCCCGGCCCACCTCAAATTGCGGCTTCACGAGCACGATCATGACGCCCCCGCCGGCGGGGCCTAGCAGTTGAGCGAGCCCAGGCAGGATCGCCGTCGCCGAAATGAAGCTCACGTCGCAAACGGCCAGATCGATGGGCTCGTCGATCTCGGCGGCGCCCTCCTGCCGCAGGTTTACACCTTCGCGGCAGATCACGCGCGGATCGTTACGCAGTTTCCAATCTAGTTGGCCGTGCCCGACGTCGTAGGCGTAGACCTTGGCTGCGCCCCGCTGGAGCAGGCAGTCGGTAAAACCGCCGGTTGAAGCGCCCGCATCGAAACATATTCGGCCCGTCACGTCGATCTGCCAGTGATCGAGGGCTTCCGCCAGCTTGAATCCGCCGCGGCTGACGTACTGCTGGCGCGCGGTCAATTCGACACGCGCATCGGCCGCTACCGCATGCCCCGGCTTGTCTGCGCGTTGGCCGTTGACACTCACCAAGCCGGCCAGGACTAGCGCCTTGGCACGCTCGCGCGAGTCGGCATGACCCAAGTCAACCAGTAGTTGGTCAAGGCGCGGCTTGGGCATGGTGCGGGCTACGAGGTCCTTCGCACGATCAACGCGGCCAATTCACGCAGCCAATGCGCGCGGTCACCAAAGGGCTCCACCGCCGAAAGCGCCAACTCAAGTTGTTCGTCAGCCATCTCCCGCGACGCCTCCAAACCATAGACGGCCGGAAACGTGATTTTGCCTTGCGCCGCGTCCTTGCCAGCGGTCTTGCCCAGTTGCGCCGAGGTTTGCTCAACGTCCAGAATGTCGTCGACGATTTGAAACGCCAGGCCGACGTGCTCACCGTAGATCGACAGCGCTTCGTACTGAAGATCGGAAGCGCCGGCGTAGATCGCGCCAAGCCGCACGCTGGCGCGCAGCAGTGCACCGGTCTTGCCGCGATGGATCGATTCAAGCCGCTCACGCGTGGCCGGCTTCCCTTCCCCTTCGATATCTTCTACCTGCCCGCCGATCATGCCGCCCACCGTGCCGGAGGCCGCGGCCACCTCAGCCAAAATCCGCGCGCGCCGGTCACCACTGCAATGAGGAAGCTTGGCCAAAACTTCAAAGGCGAGCGTGAGCAG
The DNA here is from genome assembly GCA_043730365.1 of Acidobacteriota bacterium. GTDB lineage: Bacteria > Acidobacteriota > Terriglobia > Bryobacterales > Bryobacteraceae > VFZP01. The sequence continues at coordinate 4,526 of JAYTKJ010000706.1, forward strand.
CGCATCGCCGGCGAGAATCGCCATCGCCTCGCCGAAGACCTTGTGGCACGTCGGCCGGCCCCGCCGCAGATCGTCGTTGTCGAGCGCCGGCAGATCGTCATGAATGAGCGAATAGGTGTGGATCATCTCCAGAGCGCAGGCGGCATCCTCCATGCCCTCCATCCCATCCACCACAGCATCACTGGCCGCCATCGCCAGCGCGGGGCGAATGCGCTTGCCACCGGCAAAGAGGCTATAGCGCATGGCGCGATGAATGGTGGACGGCGCGCGATCCTCGCCCGGCGTCCAGCGGCCCAGCGCGCCATTCACTTTTTCACTTTGCTGCGTCAGGTATTCAGAAACGGTCACAAGCCGTCACTCCGCTCTTTTTGGATTTTCGCGCAGGCATCATCCAGCCCTTTGGCCAGACTGTCCATGAAAGAAATGCGCATGCTCATTGTGCGAACGCGATCGTTCAATCGATCCAGGTCCTGGGGCCGCTGGTCTCTGGTTGGATTGCGATTGGCAGAGAAGAATCCCGTCACCTGGGCCACGTCGTCCATTACGTGAGACTGTGTCCGCGTCAATTCTTCCTGCAGCGAATAGAGCTGCGCGAATCCGCGGGCTTCCTGATAGCCCATGTGCGCGGTGGCCCCGGTCGTCTCGGCAGCTTTCCAGGCCGAGGCCGACAAGACGATCAGCCCAAAACCCACGGTGAGCGAGGTCTTTCCCGATTTCCCCGTGCGCAGAGACTCTCCGGCGAATTCGATCACCTCGGTCAGGTTCTTCGAAATCTGAGGAACGGTGCCGCGCCACGTTTCGATGCGCTTTCGGTTTTCGGCGATCTCCATTGCCAGGTTGTGGCGCGCTTCATTCACCAGCGTCCGAGCGTGCCACCACGCGCCCGCGCGTTCCAGCGAAAGTGCGAGCAGAACGCCGGCCGCGGTAGCCAGCAGGTAAAGCAGGAATTCGCGTTTGGTGCGGATCGGCTCTTTGGGCAGATGAAACGCCATCGATCGCTCCGGTGTTAAGGCTTTTCAGGCTCGAACGGCTGCGCCACGACGCCGCGCCCGCGCCTAATCAGCAGTTCAACACGAGTCTCGGCGTCATCCAACTGGCGGCGGCAGGAATCGGAAAGAGCGACGCCGCGTTCAAACAGCTTGAGTGATTCTTCGAGCGGCATGTCGCCGGACTCGAGTCGCTTAACCACGGCTTCCAATTCCTCCAATTCGCGTTCAAAACTAGGCTGAGGCTGCGGGTCTGGAGTGGAATCGGCCATCGCTACATTGTGACATGCGAGATCACTTCGTCTTGAGGGTTGAGCCAGGGCGGATTTCGTCGGTGGCCCGCTTCACGACAACGTCACCCACCGCCAGCAGGCCCATCACCTCAACCAGATCGCCGGCGGTGGCTCCCTTGGAGACGTTGACCCATTCGGCCACCCCGCCATTGACACGAATCACGAAGCTGCGCTCGGTGGTGGTGACGACGGCGGTGGGCGGCACCAGCAGTGAAGCGCCGCTGCGCCGCGAAGGCCACTCTACCTCCGCATACATGCCCGGCGCGAGCGCGAGGCCGCGGTTCGCCACATCCAACTCCACCGGCAGCGTGCGCGTCTTGGCATCCAGCGAATTGCCGGTGCGCGCTACGGTGCCGCTGAACGCGCGCCCCGGATAGGCCGGCACTTTGAAAGAGACCGCTGCGCCGCGTGGGATCACCGCAGCGTCGGATTCCGGCACAGCTACGATCAAACGCAGGTTGCCTTGCTGCTCTAACGTGAGCACCGGCCCGGTACCCGGCCCAACCAGCGCGCCGGGATGCACCAGCCGCTCGGTGATGATGCCGTCGAAAGGAGCCTTGATTTCGAGATAGCTCTCCATCTCCCGCATGGGCTTGACCGCGCTGCGGGCAGCGGCGGCCGAGGCCTCCAGCGCGCGTATTTGCGCGTCAAGCGAATCGACGGCTTTCTGCGCGAGCACTAGCTCGTTGGCCGCCACGACGCCCGGTGTCGCCGCAGCGGCTTTCAGGCGATCGGACGTGCTCTGTGCCGCCACGCGCTGAGCTTCCGCCGATGCGCGCTGCGACTCAACGGCTCGCACCTTGGCCTCGGCCTCAGCGATTTGCGCAGCCAGTTCCGGCGCCGAGAGCTTCACCAGCCCGTCACCCTTTTTCACTTGACTGCCGCGGTCTACATCGATCGACTCAACAAAACCGGCCACGCGGGATTGCAACGCTGTCCTGAGGTATGGCTGCAGTTCACCCGGCAACCTGCTCTTGCGCGACACGGTTTGTGAAACCACGGTGGCCATTTCTACGGCTTGACCAAGGGCCATCGAAGCGGCCAGCAACAAGCTAAGCAGTTTCATAGTGTCGACTCAAAGGATCATCGGGATCCAGCGAAGGAGAGAGGGCTGCGCCGCCGGGTTGCAGCACCGCATAGGCGGCCGGGAGAACCGTCAACGTCGCCAAAGTGGAAAAAAGGAGGCCACCGATGACAGCCTTGCCCAGGGGCGCACTTTGGGCCGCGCCTTCGCCCAGCGCCATGGCCAGGGGCACCATACCGGCAATCATCGCCGCCGTCGTCATCAACACCGCTCGCAGCCGGCCGCGCGCACCCTCCACGGCTGCGTCGCTCACGCTAGCACCAGCGCGGCGCGCCAATTCCATAAAGGTGACCATGAGAATCGAATTGGCCACTGCAATTCCCGCGGCCATGATGGCGCCGAGGTATGACTGGACGTTCAACGTGGTGCCGGTCACCAGTAGCGCGATCACTACGCCGCACAGCGCGGCGGGAATGGCAAACAACGCAGCCAGCGCGAGCCGGAAGGATTGAAAGTTGGCGGTCAGCAGGAGGAACACCACGGCAATCGAGAGCAACAAACCGCGGCGCAACCCGGCCAGCGTCTCTTCGAGAGGAGGAATCTGCCCGCGCAGGGCCACGGTGACGCCGCGTGGTGGCTCACCGGCCCGAGCGATGGCCGCGCGTACACGCGGCGCGACATTGCCGAGGGGCGCACCCACCACATCGGCCGTGTAGCTGACGACGCGCTGCATGTTATAGCGTTCCACCATACCGAACGTCGTGGCGGTCTTGATCTCGGCCACATCACCCAGCAGCGGTCGTGAGGCGCCGTTGTTCATCACCGGCAGCTCGCGCAGGTCGTCCATCGACTGGATACGGTGTTGCGGGATTTCCACCTGAATCTGAAAGCCATTGCCTGAGACCGGATCGCGCCAATAGTTGGCATCGACAAAACGGCTGGAGGAGGTAGCGGTCATGAGCGAACGGGCCACCTGCGAGGTGGTGAGGCCGAATTGTCCGGCGCGGTCACGATCGATCTTGATATCGAGCGAAGGATAGTCCAGCGCCTGGGCTCGTTGAAGATCACGAAGCTCGGGAACCTTGGCCAACTCCCGCCGCACTTTCTCGGCATGCTCCCGCGCAGCCGCCACCTGTGGGCCCTGCACCGCCACTTCGATTTTCGACGGCGAGCCGAAGCTCAACACCTGACCGACGATATCCGCCTCTTCAAACGACACTGCCACGCCGGGCAGCGCTTTGCCTAAATCCGCGCGCAACCGCTCTTTCAGCGCGTCGCCGTGCAAAGTCACTTCCGGCTTGACGGCGAACTTCAGCACCGCCTCCTGAGGACCAGCGGTGAATAAGTGGATCAGATTTATCGGATAACTGGGGGGCTGTACTCCAATGAACGCCGTAGAGATGGCAACATTCCCGGCGCCCACCGCTGCCTTCACGACCTCGAGAGCCTTCAATGTCACTAACTCGGTTCGCTCGATCCGCGTGCCGGCTGCCGCGCGCAGCCGCAATTGATATTGGCCGCTGTCGGCCGCCGGAAACAACTCAGTTCCCAATTGCGGAGCCATCACCGAAAGCAGGAGGGCGGCCACAGCCAGATACGCAATCACGACCGGCCAGCGCCACCGCACGATTGCGTGGACGTAGCCGCGGTAAAAACTCCCACTCCCGGCCGCGCCAGCATGAGGAGCGCGGTCGCTATTCATGAGCCAGACCGACAACACCGGCACCAAGGTACTCGAGAGCAGATAGGACGAGAACATCGCAAAGGCCACCGCCAGTGAAAGCGGCACGAATAGCTGGCGCGCTACTCCGGCCATGAAAAACGAAGGAACGAAAACGGCCAGCACCGCGAGCATCGACATGAATCGCGCCACCGCTGTCTTCCGGCAGGCATCGAGTACGGCCCGCGCACGCGAAACACCGGCGGCCCGGTGCGCGTGAATGTTCTCCACCTCCACCGTGGCCTCGTCAACCAGCACGCCGACGGCCAGCGCCAACCCTGCCAGCGTCATGATGTTGATGGTCTGCCCTGCCAGCCACAAGCCCACCACGGAGCCGAGCAGCGCAAAGGGAATCGTGAGGACGACGATCAGTGCAGAGCGCCAATCCCTCAAGAACAAGAGCACAGTCAACCCGGTGAGCAGCGCCCCGAGTAACGCTTCGTTCACCAATCCCCGTAGGGCCCGCCGCACATAGCCGGACTGATCGAACTCAAGGCGGATCTCCACGTCTTCCGGGACGGCGGCCTTCATCGATGGCAGCGCCTCACGCACGCGCTCGATCACGTCGAGTGTGGAAGCGTCACTGCGCTTGGTGACGTTCATGTAGACCGTACGCTTCCCGTTGGAGTGCGCGTAGGCAGTAATAATGTCGGTGCCGTTCTCCACCACCGCGACGTCGCGCACGTAAACATTCGTACCTGCGCCGGTGCGAATCGGCGCGTCCATCAATTCCTGAAAATTGCCCCCGATTACACTATTGGTGTTGGCGATGCGATTGAGATCGCCGATACGCACGTTACCGGAAGGCACCACGGTGGAGGCCCGGTTTACGGCGGCAATCACTTCGTCCGGAGACATCGAGTGCTGCCGCAACTTGTCCGGATTGAGCCGCACCACGATCGCCCGCTGATTGCCGCCGAACGGTGGCGGCGCCGACACACCGGGCAGCGTGGCGAACAACGGGCGCACCCGGTTCAGCGCAAAATCCTGCATCTCGCCAGGCGTGCGAATGTTACTCGTGAATACGAGTTGTCCTACCGGCACCGAACCGGCGTCGAAGCGAGTGACAAACGGAGGCACTGCGCCCGGAGGCATGAAGGCCCGCGAACGATTCGAGTAGCTCACCACTTCCGCCATGGCCTGATTCATGTCGGTGCCGGGATGAAATACCAGCTTGATGAGCGCCGCGCCCTGAATGCTCTTGGACTCGACGTGCTCGATCCCAGTTACATAGAGTATGTGGTACTCGTAGTAGTAAGTCAGAAAACCTTCCATCTGCGAAGGATCCATCCCCCCGTAGGGTTGCGACACGTAGATCGTGGGCGCGCCCACGTCCGGGAAAATATCTTTGCGCATGCGCCCGAGCGCGAGCCACGCCGTCAACACCAGCGCCAGCACCGCCACCAAAACGGTAACTGGACGACGCAGGGCGGTGACTACCAGCCACATCAGCGCCTGACCATTTCCAGAAAGCCGTTCATGTCGCCTTGTGCGGCGGCCTTGGCCAGGTGCGCCCGCCACACTTGCAGTTTCGCTAGCGAATGATCGATCTCCGTTTGCGTCAGAAGCCGCTGAGCCTCGGCCACTTCAACGATCGTTCCTAGCCCGGCGCGGTACCGGGCCGAAGCCTGAGACTCGACCGCGCGCGCCGACTCAAGCTGTACCGGCAAATTTCCCAACACCTGTCGCGCGCCTTCCAACATCGCGTCAGCTCTGGCCACCCTCGCGTCCAGATCCTGTCTGATCTGAATCAGCCGCGCCGATTCCACTCGGCCCTGGGCGCTTTCCACCAGCCGCTTCTGCCGCAGCGCCGCAAAATCCATCACCGGCAGAGTGACCGAGAAACCCGCGCCCCAATTGTGAATGTTCGGACCCAACCCAGCTGCCGCGCCGCCCGTGGTGAAATCCGGCCGCGCGCCGGTGCCGCGCGCATAGAGCCCGGATTGAAAATTGAATTTCGGAAAGTAGGAGCGGTCCAACACGCGCATCCGCGCCTGGGATTCCTGCATCACGGCCGTTTGCTCGCGCACCACCGGATGATCGGCAGCGGCCATTGAAACCGGCTCGGGAGGCGAGTCCAGCAGCCGCCCGGCGTCAATCGCGGCGGGCAAGGCGCCCAGAAATTGCGACAGCGCCGCCTTGGCCATCGCTACCGCTTGCTCGGCCTGGATGCGTTGCGTATCGGCCATCGCCAATTCGGCGCGGGTGCGGGCGGATTCGGCGCCGGGTCTGAGTTCGGCCTTCACCAACGCGCTCACCACTTCGTGAAAAGTCTTGGCGCGAACAACGCCGGCGCGCGCAGCTTCGACGGTTTGCTGCGCCGCCAAAATCGTGAGGAACGCATCGGCCGCGGCGGTGCTCACCTCAAAGCGTGTCCGTTCCAAAGATGCATCGGCCCGGCGCTTGGCCGCGTCAGCCACATCAACCTGCGATTGTCGCAACCCGAAGTCAAGCGGCTCCCAGGAAACCAGCACGCCCACCGCCGATCCCCAGACGTTAGTAAGTGAATTGGAAGGATTCGGCGGGCCGGAGATCGGCATGATCACGCTGTTGGGCATCAGCATGCCATAGACGTTATTACGCGTGCCCCGATTCAATTGGGCCAGTCCATCCACCTTGGGCAGAAACGCGGTCCGCGCCAGATTGATCGCCGCCATCGCCGCATTCGCCTGTTCGGACGAGACCCGCACCGCGCCGTAGTTCTGCTCTGCCTGAGCCACGGCCTGCTCCAGCGTAAGTGGAGCCTGCGCGGGCAATAGGGCCGCGAGGGCAAAACCAAGAAACGCGATTCTCACTCGGCGGATTCTCCGGCATCGCGCTGCCGGCGAGGACGGCAGATCCCACGCTTGGACTGGCGCACAAAGCCGGCCAGATGGCGCGCGTGCGGATTGTCAATCTCGGCTTCGATCCGTTCAAGCGCCTGCGCAAGCGCCAGGCCGGAACGATAGAGAAGCCCGTAGGCCTGCTTAACCGCCGCTTGATCGGCGTCCGAAAAGCCCGCGCGCCGCAAGCCCACGCGATTGATCCCGATGGGCTCAATATCGAAGCGCCCGTAAAGGAAGTACGGCGGCGCATCCTGATTCACGCGTACGTTGCCGCCGATCATCGCCAAGCGGCCGATCCGTGAGAACTGATGGATCACGACGCCACCGGAAATGAAGGCCTGATCCTCAACGGTGACGTGACCCGCCACCAGCGCGCAACTGGCGATGGTAATGCTGTTGCCCAGTTCGCAGTTGTGCGCGATGTGGCCACTGGTCATGATGTAGTTGTCGTCGCCAATGATGGTCTTGGACTCAGGCTGCGTGCCGCGTGAGATGGTGTAGTGCTCTCGAATTCGATTGCGATGGCCGATGGTCAGATAGCTTCTCTCGCCAGTAAAATTCTTGTCCAGCGGGTCGGTACCAAGCACCGTGCCAGCGGAGATCTGATTGCCGTCGCCCATGGTCGTCCACCGCTTCACGAACACGTAAGGTTCCAGCAGACAGTCGGCTCCGATCACAACGTCTTCCTCAATCACGCAGTAGTCGCGCACCGTGGTGCGCGGGCCGATTCGAGCGGCAGGATGGATGCGGGCCGTCGGCGCAATGGACGCCGAAAGATCCACAGGCATAGCTCGTATGATACTAGACGAATGACGGTTCGCGACCTCGCCGCGTTGCTCCAGTCGCCATTTGAAGGCGACGGAGATCGGGACATTCGCGCGGTGGCGTCAATCGAGTTGGCCACGGCAAACGAAATCTCCTTCGCGGCCGGCAAGAAGGCGGCCGAACTCGCTGCGGGCTCGCAAGCCGGATGCCTGCTGGTGATGCCAGGCTTTGAGCGAGCAAGCCGCACCGTGATTCTGGTCAGGGATCCACGCGCGGCATTTGCCAGGATCATCGCCCACTTTCACCCGCCCGAACCGGTAGTGACGGGCATTCATCCATCTGCGGTGATTGGCGATCGAGTTGAGCTCGGCGCGGGAGTTTCGATTGCCGCGCACGTGACGATTGGCGAGGGTGCGCGAATTGGCGATGGCACGGCCGTCGGCCACGGCTGCTCCATCGGAGGCGGCGCCGTGCTCGGCAGCAACTGCCGGCTGGCTCCACGGGTGACGCTCTATCGCGGCGTCACGATTGGCAACCGAGTGACGCTGCACGCTGGCGTGGTGATCGGGGCCGACGGCTTCGGTTACGCCATGTCCGATGACCGCTACGAAAAGTTCCCACAGATCGGCACCGTGCGAATTGACGACGACGTGGAGATTGGCGCCAACTCCTGTATCGACCGCGCCACGTTGGGGGTCACTGTAATCGGCGAGGGCTCCAAGCTGGACAACCTCGTTCACATCGCCCACAACTGCCGCATTGGCAAGCATGTCGTGATTGCGGCGCAGACTGGTTTTGCCGGCGGCGTGGTGATTGAAGACTACGCGGTGATTGGCGGACAGGTGGGCATCGGCGACAAAGCGCGTGTGGAATCGCGCGCTATCCTCGGCTCCGGCGCTGGAGTGCTCACTTCGAAAATCGTTCGCTCCGGTCAGGTCATGTGGGGGACGCCGGCGAGGCCGCTCCGTCAATACCTGGAGCAATTGGCTTCACTAGGCCGTATTCCTGAACTGCGGAAACAGGTGCGGGAACTTGAGCGCAAACTCGCCGAGCTGCTCGCACGGGAGCCGTCGACGTGATCGTCATCGTTGGTGGGCATAGCCGCAACATCGGCAAGACCGCCGCCGTAGAAGGCATCGTGCGCGCGCTACCGGACCTGCAATGGACAGCGGTGAAGATCACTCAATTTGGGCACGGCGTTTGCTCTTCGCAGGGCAAGGCGTGCCACTGCGATACGGGCGACGAGCATCCCTATGCTCTCAGCGAGGAGCACGTACCGAGCCTGACCGACAGCGGCCGTTATCTGGCGGCGGGCGCCATGCGCTCCTACTGGCTGCGCACACGCCAGGGCGAGTTGGCCGCGGGCATGCCGGCGCTCCGGCGCGTCATCGCCTCCAGCGTTAACGTAGTCATTGAATCCAACAGCGCGCTCAATTTCCTCGTGCCCGACGCCTACATTTTCGTATTGGACTATGCCGTGGCGGATCTGAAAGATTCGGCTCGCCGCTTTCTCGATCGCGTCGACGCCTTCGTCACCTTGCACAGCGAACAGCCGTCGCCGTGGCCCGGCGTCCCTGCCCAATGGCTCCATTCCAAGCCGCGCTTTCCCGCCCAGCCACCCGCCTACGTCACCGGCGAATTGGCGCGTTGGTTGCGCACTCACCTGGAGACGGTTTCAACCAGCCATGGGAAAAGCGCCGCGCAGCGATAGATCGCGCCCGTTGTCGGAGCCGGCCGAGATTCGTCCGCCACTTGCCTCGACAATCAACCGAGCGCTGGCCAACGAGAGTCCCGTGCCTTCTGCAAAGCCTCGGCCGAATGGCTCAAACATTGCTTCCACTTCCGCACGCGTGGCGTGAAGATCCCGCACCGTGAACTCCAGTGTGACCACGGAGGATTCAATCGAGGTCTTCACAAACACCTCTTCACACCGGCCCGCCAGTCCCTTGAAAAGGTTGAGCATGCTGCGAACCAAGTGGCGACCCTGACTGGCATCCAAGGAAATGCGAGCGGGCGCTTCGGGCGCATGCCAATGGAAGACCGGCGTCGCGTTCGCGGGGCGCTCGGCCAACGCCTCAGAGAGCAGCGCATGAAGATCCATCGACTGTGGATGGCAAGGGGTCTGCTTCATGTACTGCAAAGCGTCGCCTAGCGTGGCATTCACCGATGCCACCAGTTCCTCGATACGCTCGAGGTGTTGCTGGGTTCGTTCATCTTCTTTAGGTAAGACCATGCGCAGGTAATATGCGATGGACTCGATAGCTCCAAGCGGCTGCGCGAGCTCATGTGTGAGTCTGGCGAGCACACCGGGCGGGTTGTAGTTGGTTGCCGATTCCGCGTGATCGAATTGCACGAGGAATGCGGATGAGAGTTCGGTCATGTCTGGCAGGAACTGAGCATAGCATCGCTGCGCCAACCGAAGTGAAACCAAAAACCGGCGTTTATGTCAGTCGGCGCGCAAGGCCTTTGACGCCATCACTCTCACCAGATGTTGGCCACGCGGAAAGGCCATGTGCATGCCTGGCGTGACCGGCTTCTCATCCACTTCCACGCGCGCCGGCGCTGCATCAAACACGGCCCAAGCCCGCGCGTCACTGGCGTAAGAGAACTCAAATCCATTGGCCAAGGGGTCCAGAGACTTGAGCTTAGCGTTGAAATCGAGGAGACGCACGGGCAGCTTGCCGCCGCCCGGTTCAAGCGAATGCGCGCCGGCCGGCAGCCAAAGCATGGAGCCATCCCAGAACGGCCACAGCCGCCCGTTCACTGTCATTGGGGTGGCCGATGGCACGCCGAGCGAGCGGCGCGATTCCACTATGATCCGCCTCCCGCTGCGCTCGACGCGGTCCGGCGCGGCCGCCGACGCAGCCAGCAGCGGCACGTCCGGATTGAGGATCGAGTTCTCAAAGTAGAGCGCCACCCGGGCAAAGGCCCGCGAAGCCATGTTGACCAGTTGAAACAATTCCGTACCAGTTTGTTGTTTGGTGGGATAGACGTCCTGATACCGCTCAACTATGTTGATATCGATGGCGAGCTTGTCGGTGCGCGGCGTCAGCGGTTCATAACGGCGGGCGATCTCGGGGTAGCGGTCCGGGCCGAGATGCCAAACCGTCGCCGGATCCTCAATGAGAAACGTGAAGTCGTGCTTGCTAAGCAGCGGCAGAAGCCGCGAGGCATCGGCGCCGATCAGGTCTCGCATGCGGGTGTCGTAACGGTCATCCACGTGCGTCAGCACCAAGCCTAAATGAGGCCGCGCGGCGCGCACACGCTCCATTTCGCCAATCCAATCTTCTTGCATCCGCCGCGCCAGGTCGGCCCGCCAATCGAGGAACAAGCGCTGTGCCGCCGCATCGCGCACACGATCGCCGGCGCCAAACAGGCTCAGCGGATCGAAGCCGTGGGCCGCGTTGAACTCGCGCCGCACCTCGGCATTCATCGGTGTGAACCGCGCAGGATTGGCGATGCCTTCGAGCGACTCGAAATACAGTTCGGCGAGATTGATGCCGTCCCAGTCGAAGCGCTCGAACAGCCTGTGCGTGCCCGCCGCGACGGCCTTGGCGCAATCCGGATGGCGCAGGTTCATCAGGCGCCGCCAATCCAGGTGTGCGTCCTGGCCGATGGCGGTTTTCTCGCGCCAATCAGGATGGTCGTTCCAGAACTTTTCGCTCACGTGCGGGAACTCGAGCCAGGCGTAAACCTGGATGGCTTGGCGGTGGCAGGCTTCGATGAGCCGGCGTAGATACTCGTCTTTCTGAGGATCGGCGTCAAAGAAATGCCAGGCCGCCACGTGTAGGGCGGCGATGCCGGAACGCCGCCAGCGCTCGGCGAAATAGTCGAGGTCGACCCGGCTCCGGTAGGAGGCGTCGAAGAACGCC